>JBEVNG010000052.1:0-6451 GCA_040508235.1 Polyangiales bacterium
ATCTCGCGTATGCTTGGGCCGCGTGAAGCCCTTGCTCGAGGCACTGTTCTCTCTGCTGCTCACGACCCGCGAACGCGGGCTCGCTCCGCGTGCGCGCGCGGTGCTCGCCCAGGCGAGCGAGGAAGACTGGCAGCGGGCGGTCGCGCTGCTGACGCCGCACAAGGTGTTCCCGCTGTTGTCGTACCAGCTGCGCAGCTTCGACTTGCTCGACGCGCTGCCGGCGAGCGCGCAGGCGGCGCTGCGCGAGATGCACGACGACGTGCGCAACCGCAACGCGCTGTTGATGCTCACGCTCGCGCGGGTGCTGCGCCTGCTCGGTGCGCGCGGCGAGACCGTGCTGCTGCTCAAGGGCATCCTGTTCGCCGACTCGTTCTATCCAGACTTCTCCACGCGCCCGATGAGCGACATCGACCTGCTGGCGGTGCGCGGGCGTGACGAGGAGATGTTCTCCATCCTGGTCGACGCGGGCTTTCGTCCGAGCTTTCACCACGCGGTGCAGGAGCACGGCATCACGTTCATGAACCGCGAGGGCGTGTTCCTGGATGCGCACCGCACGCTGCCGCTGTTCGCGGGCCAGCCCTGGCACCGCATCCGGCGCGAGACCGAGCTGACGCGCGTGCGCGGTGTGTCGGTGTTCGCGCTGGAGCCCAACGCGATGGTCGCGCACCTGGTGGTGCACATGCAGGGGCACTCGCCGGAGCTCGGCTTCGTGCTGCTCTGGATCGTCGACCTCGCGCTGGTGCTGCGCAAGTACGCCGGTGAGCTCGACCTGCACCGGATCCGGAAGTTGATCGGCAGCGAGGAAGGCTGGGCGCTGTTCCTGCGCCTGGCGCGGCTGATCCAGAGCGCGGGCGAGCCCATCCCCAAGGCGCTCGCCAAGGCCGCGCGCACGGTGCCGCCGCTGTCGGTCAGCATGGCGCTGCGTCAGCGGCGTATCCATCCCTGGGGCTTGCCGGGCGCGGCTGGCTGGGCGCGCTTGTTGGCGCACCAGCTGGGCCTGCATCGCTCGGAGAACCGGCCCACGCCGGAGCCGGCGGATCTGTTGTTGTGGCCGCTCGACCGGCTCAGCGAGCGCATGGCGCCGCCGCTGGCGCGCGTCGCCAACGACTTGATGCGTAGCGCGCGCTAGATGCGTCGCTGGCTGCTGGTGCTGGGCTTGCTCGCGCTATGCGCCCCGGCGCGCGCGGACACCTACGAGTGGCAGCGCGTGACACGCGTGCTGCAGAAGATGGGGCTCACGCCCGCGGACGGACTGCTCGAGGGCAAGCGCATCGAGTGGATCCGGATCGCCAGCGACGACGTGTTCGTCGAGGACGAGCTGTGGCCGCTCTGGCTCAACTGGTTCCACTGGACCACGCGCGAGCGCATCGTGCGCCGCGAGCTGCTGTTCCAGGAGGGCGGGGCGTTCGAGAACGCGCGCATCGAAGAGACCATGCGCAACCTGCGCGGCATGGGCCTGTTCGCGCTGGTGCGCATCGTGGCGGTCAAGGTCGACGACCCCAACGCGGTCGGCATCGTGGTGCACACGCGCGACCTGTGGAGCCTGCGCTTCGAGACCGGCTTCAACGCCTCGACGATCGTCGACCAGTTCAACGCGCGCCTGATCGAGCGCAACTTCCTGGGCCTGAACCAGCAGCTGGGCGTGAACTTCAACCTGCTGCCGCGCACGTACTCGCTGGCGGAGGAGTACACCGAGCGGCGCGTGCTCGGCAGCACGGTGCGCGTGGAGCAGACCGCGGGCGTGGTGTTCAATCGCGACCGTCATCGTACCGAGGGCAGCACGTGGCTGCTGCGCGTGTCGGAGCCGTTCTACTACCTGAAGCAGCGCTGGGCGTGGACCGCCAGTGGTTCGTACACCACGCAGGTGATCCGGCAGCTGGCGCGGCGGCAGATCCAGCGCTTCCCGACCATGGCGGAGGACCCGGACGGTCCGTATGCGCAGCGCGCGTGGCGGCAGCAGAACGCGAACGCCTACGTGGCCGGCTACCATCGCGTCGGCGAGTCCGTGAAGAACACGTTCGGCCTGGGCTGGGACGTTCGCTACCGCCACTCGCAGGCCACGCGCGAGACGATGTTGGTGCCCGAGCTGCAAGACTACTTCGACACGCGCGTGGTGCCGCGTGAGCGCCGCGAGAGTGGCCCGCTGCTCAGCTACGACCTGTTCACGCCCACGTTCGTCACCTTCGAGGACCTGGCCACGTTCGGGCAGAGCGAGAACGTGCGTGTGGGGCCGTCGCTGACGCTGCTGTCGCGCGTGCCGCTGCGTGGCCTCGGCTCCAACACCAACTCGTGGGTGGTCGACGGCACGGCGGGCTACACGCTGGCGCCCGGCGGCTTCCTGATCGACGCCAAGGTCGAGGTGATCGGCCGGCTGGAGCGAGAGCGCCTGGTCGACCAGCGCTTGATCGCGCAGCTGCGCGGCGCGACGCCGGTGCTGTTCAAGGCCTTCCGCTTCGTCACGCGCGTGAACTGGGACGCGCGCCGCGAGGACACGCTCAACACGTTCGTGACGCTCGGCTCCAGCAACGGCCTGCGCGGCTACACCAGCCAGGAGCTACGCGCGAACGGCGCCAGCCGCCTGCTCGCGAACTTCGAGCTGCGCAGCGTGCCGTTCGTCGCCTGGGAGGCGATCCACGTCGGCGCGGTGCTCTTCTACGACGTCGGCAGCGTCTACAACAAGCGCAGCGACTTCTCTTTGATGCACGCCGTGGGCCTCGGCCTGCGCGTGCTCTTGCCGCAGCTCAACCGAACCCCGTTCTCCTTCGACGCCGCCGCCGCGCTCAACGATCCGGCGCCCAACGATCCGCCGTTCCGCCTGGTGCCGACGATCAAGGACGGCCAGGTGGTGCCTGTCTCGGCGGTCGAGGACGAACCGGAGCTGTGAGCGTCACGGCGTGCTCGCTGCTTCGAGGGTGACGGCGACGGAGCGATTGGTCGTATCGTCACCGGTGTCGATCCACGCGAGCAAGACGAAGCGTGCGTCCGACGTGAGCAAGCCTTGCCGCAGGTACACGTCTGCGTATGGGGTGCCGGGTTCCGGCACCGCGCGATACTGCCGGGCGCTGCGAGCCGTACCGTCGGCGTACGAGAAGCTCATCCGGTTCAGGGTGTAGTACTGCAGGCTGTTGGCGGGGTCGCTCGTGAACGTATTGCTCACCGAGCTAGCGGTGAGGATCTCGTCACCGACGACGGCGAGCGGCATCCAGCCCGTCACGACCTGTCCACGCCAGTCGGACTCGGCCTGCGATTGCACGGGAAAGGCGCGCGACCACACCAGCTCGCCGCGCCGCCCGGTGCGCGTCAGCACGATGTGGAGCCCACGACTCGTGAGCAACACGTGGTCGCCATCCGCGCTGGTGGTCACCGCCTCCAGCATGTCCCCGTCCAGCACGGGTCCCCCCAGCTTGCCGCCGCCCAGGGCAGAGCCATCCGCCGCGAAGGTCCACAGGTCGAAGGCGGGCGAGATCAGGTGGACGTTGCCGTCGGCGTCCGCGGTCATGCGGCTGGTCCGGCCGTTGTTCGCGAAGGAGGCGGGGGCGGGCGCGACCCCGAGGGGCCTCTGCCACTGAAGCGCTCCCTGGAGATCGAACTTGAGGACGAGCGGGGTCGCTTGCGCGCTTGGACTCGACCTGTCGGCGAGCACGTAGAGCGACGAGCCCGCCAGCGCGAGCGCCACCGCACGAGACTGCAGCAAGGGCTCGAACTTGGTGCGCCACAGCAGCTCTCCGTCGGCATCCCACTTGCCGATCACCAGCGACTCCACCTTGAAGTCGGCGTCGTACTGCTGGGTCGCGAAGTACACGCCACCGTCCGCGGCGCCGACCATGGCCTCGACCTCGGTCACCCGACCGTCGAGCATCAGTGGCTTGCGCCACAGCAGCTCGCCAGCGCGACTGCACTTGGCGAGCGCGTAGCTCTGTTGGATGAACACGCTCCCCTCTCGGTCCAGGGCACCGACGCGCCTGGCGGAGGTGCTCGGCCCTCGATCGATCTCGCAGCCGCGGGCGAGCTCCGTGGAATCGGGCGAGAGCGGGAGCACCCCCGTCGCGATGGGCGGCGGCACGACCGCGTCCGACGTCGGACCGGCGGCATCGCCGACGTGGCCATCTACGATGGCGCCGTCCACGCTGCGCGCATCGGGCTGGCTGGCGTCCACGACCGAGGCATCGAGCGCCGGGAGGGCGTCTTCGCCGCCGCCGCAGGCGATGGCACAGCCGGCGAGCAAGAAACCGATTCGAGATGACGCGCGCATGCCGCGCCGAGCTTAGCCGAGACGCCGCTACTGGAACATCACCACGATCGGACCCTCGCTGGCGGAGGGCCAGTTGGGGATCTTCACGGTGGTGGCGGTCTTGCCGTCGTTGAACTCGAGCGTGACCAGCTTGGGCACGGCGGCGGGGATCGCGAAGTCGGCGCCCTTCACGAAGGGGATCAGGCTCAGGAAAGGATTGGGCGTGAGCTCGCTGGCGCCGTTGGTGTTGGTGTCCCAGAGGAAGTAGCCGACGGTGGTCTGGCTGGCGTCGGTGAGCGCGGGCACGAGCGACTCGACGCCGTCGATCTTGAGCGTGTGGCCGAGGTCGGTGCGCAGCGCGCTCTGGTTGTAGCGTGCGACCAGCACGGTCTGGTTGTCGTCCTTGGGCAGCTGGTTGGTGACGGCGGAGGTGATGCCGGAGCTCGACGGAACCAGGCTGCGCACGAGGTAGTCGCTGCGCTTCCAGGGCGTCGTGTACATGTGCCCGACGACGCGGCCGTCGGCGGTCTTGAGGCGGCCCTCGTACGGCACGCCACGGCGCACCTTCATGGGCCCGACCACGCCATCCGCGCCGACCACCTGCGACACCGCCGGCGCCGCGCGCTTGCGTGGATCGTAGTCGTCGCTCAGCTCCCAGAACTCGGCGGTGGCGCCGACCATCGGCACGTTGTCACCGAAGCTGGCGACCTTGGCCAGCAGCGTGACCTGCTCGTCGCCACACTGCACCTCGGTGTACTGCGGCGCGCGCCCGAGCAAGAACTCGAACATGTGGCCGAACGACTCGGACGACATCGCGACGCCCATGTGATCTTGCTTTTCTTCGATCACGATCTTGTCGGCGCCGGTGATCTCGTTGGTGCCGGTGGCGTCGGCCTTGGACGCGATGCTCATCGTGCGCACGCCCGACGGCTTGTTGGGCTGGCCGCGGCCGGCGAGGTGGATGTAGTTGGCGACGCGCTCGGCGCGCTTGGCGTCCGCGACGTAGTCGTAGCCCCAGCGTGCGCCCTGCGAGTGGCCCATCAGGTCGACCTTGGTCTGGCCGGTGTCGGCGAGCACCTTGGTGATCAGCGCGTCGACGGCGTTGCGCGGATCGTCGCCGAGCGAGTTGTAGTCGACCGCGACGAAGCGCTCCTGGCAGTAGCCGTTGCTGCCGAACAACATCGCGATGTGCTCGGCGTTGTCGGCCGCGCCCATGGTGCCGTGGATGAACACGATCGGGCGCAGGCTCTTGTCGCAGGCAGCCTCGCTGACGACCACCGGACAGGTGAGGGCGGCGGTCGCCGAGCCGGTCTCGGTGCCGGTAGGCTCCGCGGCCTCGTCACCGCAGGCGAACAGGAGCGTGAGCAGGCTTAGAGCATGAGCGTGGAGGCGCATTGGGCGGAGTGGTATCGCGATTCGGGGTAGCGAAGCATTCTCCCCAGACACGGAGTTTTTGTCTGGCGACGACAGCGCTACAAAGGCCGAATGAAGTACGCGCTCGCTATCCTCCTGCTCGCGGCCTGGCCCCTAGGTCAGGTTCGCTCCGCGGCGAAGCTGGACTTCGTGGAGCGGGTGCTCGGTGGTCCGACCACGGAGCCGCTGCCGCTGCTGATCGCGCTGCACGGGCTGGGCGATACCCCGGAGCACTTCGCCGAGCTGTTCGAGGAGCTGGGGGTGCCGGTACGCCTCGTCCTGCCGCGCGCACCCGACCCCTGGCAGGTGGGCAGCTCGTGGTTCCCGATCGACGACCCGAAGCGCGCGCCGGGCGTGCTGCTCGCTCGCGCCAAGCAGCTGGCCGAGCTTGCCGCGGAGCTGACCAAGACGCGCAAGGTGCACGGGCTCCCCGTGGTGACCGGCTTCTCGCAAGGCGGCTGTCTCAGCTACGCGCTCGCCGCCTATCACAGCGAGCGCTTCCGAGCGGCGGTGCCGGTGGCAGGACTGCTGCCCTCGAAGGTGCCCGCTTACAAAAAGGCGCGCGACGAGTTTCGCGTGATCGGCTTCCACGGCGCGGACGACCGGCGCATCCCACTGGCCGACGGCAAGAGCACGGTGGCCCAACTGGAGCGCGTGGGCACCCGAGCCACGCTCGCGACGTACGAGGGCGTTGGGCACGGGCTCTCGCCACCTGAGGAACGCGACTACCGCGCCGCACTGCGCGAGCTGCTCGACACGGCGCAGCCCTGACCGCGGCGGTCGCGTCAAGAAGTGCATCGGCCGTAG
>JBEVNG010000062.1:0-5247 GCA_040508235.1 Polyangiales bacterium
GTCAGGTGGTGCCGGCCAGCACCGCGCACCTCGTCACCGACATGCTCACCGGCGTGACCACGGCGGGTGGCACCGGCGAAGCGGCCGCGCTCGATGGCTACCTGGTCGCGGGCAAGACCGGCACCGCGCAGAAGGCGGATCCGCGCGGCGGCTACGCGGACAACGCCTGGACCGCGACCTTCGTCGGGTTCGCGCCGGCGCAGCGCCCCAAGCTCGTGGTCAGCGTCGTGATCGACGAGCCGGTGGTCGAGCACTACGGCGGCACCGTCTCGGGCCCTGTCTTCAAGCGCATCGCGTCGGCCGCCCTGCGCCACCTGGGTGTGCCGGCGGAGAGCCAGGGCGACAAGCTCGCCGAGCTGGCCAAGGCCGCCAGCGAGCGTCGTGCGGCCGCGGAGCAGCAAGCGGTCGCGGCGCGCGCGTCCGAACATCGCGAGCCGGGCCAGCAGCTGAGCGAAGGCCAGGTGCGCGTGCCGGAGCTGCGCGGGCAGGGCGCTCGTACGGCGCTGATCACGCTCGCGCGCGCGGGCCTCTCGGTGACCGTCGCCGGCACCGGCGCGGTGGTCGAGCAAAAACCGCTCGCGGGCTCGATCGTGAACCTCGGCTCCACCGTGCATGCGGTGTTGCAGCGTCCGGGCACGTCGGCGCCGAGCGAGCTCGCGATGCGCCGCAACGTGCGCGCGGAGAGCGAGTCGCTGGTCAGCATGGCGCCCAGCGCGACAGGCCGGATCACGCGATGACCCAGACCTCCGTACGCGCGCTGATGAGCTTGCCGGGCGCCTTGCGCCTGGTGGGCAGCGCGCGCGCGGAGGACGTGCTGGTGAAGGGACTGGCGAGCGACTCCCGTCGCGTGATGCCCGGCGATGCGTTCGCCGCGCTCAGTGGTCGCAGCGTCGATGGCACCAAGTTCGTCGCGCAGGCGATTCAGCGCGGTGCGGTCGCGGTGCTCGCCGAGCGCGAGCTGGAGGCGAGCGTACCGGTGCTGGTGATCGACAACCTGCGCCAGCGGCTGGGTACCTTCGCGCAGTGTGTGTATGGCGATCCCACGCGCACGATGCCGACCATCGGCGTCACCGGCACCAACGGCAAGACCACCGTCACGCACTTGCTGGAGAGCATCCTGTTGGCGGCCGGGAAGGCGCCCGCGTTGATGGGCACCGTCACCATGCGCGGTCCGCGCGGCGAGGAGGTCGCGGAGCTCACCACGCAGGAGTCCGATCGCATCGCGCGCTTCGCCAGTGAGTCGCGCGCGGCTGGAGCCACGCACCTCGTGCTCGAGGTGTCGAGCGTCGCGCTCACGGAGCGTCGCGTGGCCGGCATGCACTTCGCCGTCGCCGCGTTCACCAACCTCAGCCACGATCACCTCGACTACCACGGCACGTTCGAGGCGTACGGCGAGGAGAAGGCGCGCCTCTTCACGGAGTACCGGCCCGAGGCGAGCGTGATCGTCGTCGACGCGGAATTCGGCGCCAAGCTCGCGCAGCGCGCGTCGGGACGCGTCATCCGCTGCTCCACCACGGGTGCCGACGCGGAGCTGCGTGTCCGCAATTTTTCATCGACGCGCACGGGCCTGAGCGCGGAGCTGGACACGCCCGCCGGTACGTACACGCTGAGGAGCCCCCTGTTCGGCGCGCACAACCTGGAGAACCTGCTGGTGGCGATCGGCTGCGCGATCGCCGTCGGCATCGACGTCACGACGATTTTGCAGGCGCTGGCGACCGCGACCGGCGCGCCCGGACGCATGGAGCGCGTGGCCGATCCGCGCGGCGTGCTGGTGCTCGTGGACTACGCCCACAGCCCGGATGCGATCGAACGCGCGCTGGCCGCGCTGCGGCCGTTGACGGATGGTCGGCTGATGATCGTGTTCGGCTGCGGGGGTGATCGCGACCGCCAAAAGCGCGCACCCATGGCGGAAGCCGCCGTGGCGGGAGCGGACCTCGCCATCCTCACGGCGGACAACCCACGCACCGAAGACGTGCACCAGATCTTGTCCGACATGGAGCCGGGTGCGGCGCGCCATGCACCCAAGCTGGACGGCGCGGCCATGGCCACGGCCGCGCGAGGCTATGCCGTGGTTCCGGACCGCGCCCAGGCGATCGCGGCCGCACTCAAAGCAGCCCAAGCTGGGGACACGGTTTTGCTGGCGGGAAAGGGCCACGAGACGTATCAGCTCGTAGGCAACACTCGCTACGCGTTCGACGATCGTATTCAAGCGGCGCGCGCGTTGTCGAACCTGGGAGGTAGCTAGTGGCTACACCGATCCCGCACAACGAAGCGCGCTTCACGCTCGCCGAGATCGCCGCCGCAACCGGCGGAAGATTGACGGTCGGGGACTCCCTGCAGACCGTGACGGGCGTCGTCATCGACTCGCGCGCGGTCACGCAGGGCGCGCTGTTCGTCACCATCCGCGGCGCCGCGCGCGATGGCGCCAAGTTCATCCCGCAGGCCGTGTCCGCGGGTGCCTCGGCGTTGCTGGTGCAGCGCGGTGAGCCGCGTCCCGACGGCGTGCCCGCGATCGAGGTGGAGGACACCACGCGCGCACTCGGCGACCTGGCCGCGTTTCATCGCCGGCGCTGGGCCGGCCGCGTGGTGGCGATCACCGGCAGCGCCGGCAAGACCACCACCAAGGAGCTGACCGCGGGCGCGCTCGTGGGGCTCGGGCTGCGCGTGCTCAAGACCGCGGGCAACCTGAACAACCAGTTCGGCGTGCCGATGATGTTGCTCTGCCTGACGCCCGAGCACGACATCGCGGTGCTGGAGGTCGGCACCAGCGGCCCCGGCGAGATCGCGCGGCTCGGAGAGATCAGCAAGCCCGATATCGCGGTGGTGCTGCTGGCCGCCCTCGCGCACACCGAGGGCCTGGTCTCGCTGGAGGCCGTCGCGGACGAGAAGGCCTCGCTCTGGAGCGCGCTCGCGATCAGCGGCGCCGCCATCGTCAATGACGACGACGCCGAGCTGAAGAAGCGCTGGCGCAATGACGTCCGCACGTTTTCGTTCGGCAGCCAGGACGGTGTGACGGTGCGGCTGGAGCAGACCACGTTGAGCGCGACCGGTACGCAGGCGCGCGTGAGCATCGCCGGACACGGCGTGCGCGACGTGACGCTGCGCCTGGTCGGCCACGCCGCCGCCACCGACGCCGCCGCCGCGCTTGCGGTGGTGGTCGCGCTGGGTGGCGATGTGGAGAAGGCGATTCAAGCACTCGCCACCGTGGCGCCCACGCCGGGTCGCATGGCGCTGACGCAGACGCGCGCCGGCATCACCGTGTGCGACGACAGCTACAACGCCAACCCGCGCTCGATGGCGCTCGGCCTGGAGACCCTGAAGTCGCTCGCGACCGGGGCAGGGCGCAGCGTGGCGGTGCTCGCGGACATGAAGGATCTCGGCCGCTTCTCGCAGGCCGAGCACGTGCGCGTCGGAGAGCTGGCGGTTCGGCTCGGCGTCGATGTGTTGGTCGGCTGTGGCGCCGAGATGGCCCACGCCACCAGCGCGGCCGCGCGCCTCTCCGCCGGACGGCTGGCGCCGCACCCCACGCGCGTCGCGCACGTGATGATGCCTGCGGATGCGATCTCGATCGTGCAGAGCCTGTGTCGGCAAGGAGACGTGGTGCTCGTGAAAGGTTCGCGCGGGATGGCGATGGAGACGGTCGCGGACGCGCTGACCCAGCGGTTCGGGGGGAACGCGTGATCTACTACCTCCTGTACCCGCTCAGCGAGAATCCGTCGTTCAGCTTCTTCAACGTGCTGCGCTACGTGCCGTTCCGCGTGCTGGCGTCGACCACCACCGCGATGCTGGTCACGTTCGGCCTGTACCCGTGGTTCATCCGCCACCTGCAGAGCAAGCAGATCGGGCAGATCATCCGCAAGGACGGCCCGCAGTCGCACTTCTCCAAGGCTGGCACGCCCACCATGGGTGGCGCGCTGATCTTGCTCGCGCTGGTCAGCTCCACGGTGCTCTGGGCCGACCCGTCCAACACGATGGTGTGGGTCGCGACCGCGGTCACCGCCTTGTACGGCGGCATCGGCTTCATCGACGACGCCAAGAAGATCCAGAAGCGCGACACCGGCGGCCTGTCGGCGCGCGGCAAGCTGCTCTTGCAGTTCGCGATCGCGTTCGCGGTCTGTGGCTTCCTCTGGTACGGCAAGGAGGGTCTGCCCACCGACTGGGTCAAGATCCGCGACTTGCTGAACGTGCCCTTCATCGCGTTCGACAAGCACCCGATCGCGCTGCCCACCTGGCTGTACGTGGTGCTGGCGGCGATCTGGATCGTCGGCATCTCCAACGCCGTCAACCTGACCGACGGCCTGGACGGGCTCGCGATCGGCCCCGTCATGATCAACGCCGGCACCTATGGCATCCTGGCGTACCTCGCCGGCCTGGTGGTGTTCGGCAACGACATCGCGACCTACCTGCACATCCCGTCGATCGACAGCGTCGGAGAATTGGCGGTCTACTGCGGCGCCATGATCGGCGCGGGCGTCGGCTTCCTCTGGTACAACACGTACCCCGCGCAGGTGTTCATGGGCGACGTCGGCTCGCTGGCGCTCGGCGGTGGGCTCGGCACGCTGGCGGTGTTGACCAAGAACGAGCTTCTGTCGCTGGCGCTGAGCGGCATCTTCATCGTCGAGGCGGTCAGCGTCATCACGCAGGTCACGTCGTTCAAGCTCACGGGCAAGCGCGTGTTCCTGATGGCGCCCATCCACCATCACTACGAGAAGAAGGGCTGGCCCGAGCCCCGCATCATCGTCCGCTTCTGGATCATCGCGATCATGCTCGCGCTGTTCAGCCTCGCCACCCTGAAGCTGAGGTAACCATGGAGCTCGCTGGCACACGCGTAACGGTGGTGGGGCTCGGCCAGAGTGGCCTGGCCGTGGTGCGCTTGCTGAAGAGCAAGGGCGCCAGCATCACGGTCAACGACGCGCGCCAGGAAGCGCAGCTGGGGGCGCTGGCGATCGAAGCCAAGCAGCTCGGCGCGACGCTCAGCCTCGGGGATCACGAGCCGGCGCGCTTCGCCGATGCGCAGCTGATCGTGGTCTCGCCCGGTGTGCCGCCGCTGCCCGCGCTCGCGGACGCCGCACGTCGCGGCATCGCGGTGGTCAGCGAGATCGAGCTGGCGTCGTGGTTCATCACGGCGCCGATCGTCGGCATCACCGGCACCAACGGCAAGTCGACGGTGACCAGCCTGTGCGGCGCGATTGCGCAGGCGACCGGCCGCCCGAGCTTCTGTGGCGGGAACCTCGGCACGCCCCTCAT
>JBEVNG010000068.1:0-9276 GCA_040508235.1 Polyangiales bacterium
TGGAGCGGCAGCGCGTTCACGCCGCAGGTGTTGCTCTGCAGCGCGATCGTCACGTCGTACGCGTCGGTGGCCTTCGCGCAGCCGGCCAGCGCGCACAACGCGAGCACGGTCAGTCTGGGCATCCGTCGGTGTCCAGCTTGCCGTTCTTGGTCTCGGGCTCTTCGGGGCATTGGTCGAGCGTATCTTCGATGCCGTCGCCGTCGAAGTCCACGTCGGGGCAGCCGTCGTCGTCGCCCAGTCCGTCGCGGTCCTCGGCCTCGTTGGGGCACTTGTCCTGCGGGTCGTCGATGCCGTCGCGATCGGTGTCGTTGTCCGGGCAGCCGTCGTCGTCGTGATCGCCGTCGATGTCTTCCTTCAGCCCCTCGCAGCTGTCGTAGCCGTCCGGCACGCCGTCGCCGTCGTTGTCCTCGTCGGGGCAGCCGTCGTCGTCCTGGAAGCCGTCCTTGTCCTCGGGGACGTTGATGCACTTGTCCTGGGTGTCGGGGATGCCGTCGCCGTCGTTGTCGAGGTCGGGGCAGCCGTCGTCATCCTCGAAGCCATCCTTGTCCTCGGCCTTGGCGGGACACTTGTCGTTGTCGTCGAGGAAGCCATCGCGATCCGCGTCGCGCGTGACGGGCGTCCATTGCACGCCGCCGAAGATGCGGTAGCTCGGACGACCGACGTCGCCGACGATGCCGCCGCCCGCGCCGAGCGTCGCGATCAGATCGCGTCCGAGCGACAGACCCGCGCGCGCCTCGAGCGGTACGTCGTGGCCGTTGTCCGCCAGCGCGACCGCGCCGACCAGCTCGGCCTTGGCGCTGAGCAAGGGCACCGGCGTGTAGGCGACACCGGCGCCGTAGGTGAGCTCACTGCTGACCGCGCTGCCGAACAGATCGCGCTTGGGCCGGTACAGCGCGCCGACGTTGACCGCGACGCGGACCAGCGGCGAGGCGACGTACTCGGCGATGCCGAACGCGCCGACCTGCACCCCGCGCTCGCCGAGATAGGTGCACTTGCCGGACTTGTCGCAGTCCCCGTGGCTGGTGATCATCGCCGTGGGCAGCGTGGTGAAGCCCGCGGCCGCGAGGCGGAGCTTGCCGTCCGGCGTCTGGTAGAAGCGCGTCTTGCTCATCAGGCGCGCGTCGGCGAACGCGAAGCCGTCCTTGGGGCGCCAGTTGCGGAAGGGGCTGAGCGGACCGCTGTCGTTCACCATCCACGACATCAGGTTGCTGTCCGTGCCGCCGAAGGGCAGGTCGAGCGAGACCATGGTGTGGGCCTTGATCGACATGCCGAACAGCAGGTGCACCAGCCCCGTCTGCTGCATGAACTGCTTGTCGTCGACGTCGCAGGTGCGCGCGTTGGCGATCGCGCGGCACGGGTTGTCGACCGAGAGCGTGTTGCGGCCGTAGTCGAACGCGAGTCCGTACGAGAGCCGGAAGTGACCGCGTGCGTCCGTGCCCTCGAGGCCGAGGTAGTTGTTGGGACCTACCGCGGGCCGGTAGCGGACGGTCGAGAAGTCGCGGTCGGACTGCGCGGCGGCGCGCGTGCTCGCGAGCAGGCCGATCATGAGGGCGAGGAGGAGGCGGATCGGCATCGCGGGTTCCCGCGGATAGTGCCAAAGCCGCGCGCTTCAACGCAAGCTAAGTGCCTGTCCTGGAGCGCGCGCTTCTGCGCCGCTCACTCGACCGTGAAGTCGCACTTGTACGTGATGTCCGTGGCGACAGCCTGGCCGACCTTGTCGAGCGCGGGCTGGAAGCTGACCTCGCGCAGGCTGCTCTTGCAGGCCTCGGCGAAGCCCGGGAAGGTCTCGCTCAACGTGGAGAGCGGCTGCAGCTTGCCGCTCGCGTGCACACGCAGGCGGATGCGCGCGACGCCCTCGATGCCCTGCTGACGCGCGGCCTTGGGGTAGCTTCGCTCCAGCGCGGCGTTCAGCAGGTCGGAGTTGGGCGGCAGCGGACCGCGGCTGAGATCACCCGGGCCAAGCACGCGCTCGCCGGTGCCGCCGACGACGCCTCCGGCCACGCCTTCCTTGTTGCGACCCGTGACCACCCCGGTGGGCGAGCCGATGGGACCGTTCATCGGTGCGCCGCTGCCGACCGCGCTGGCCCAGCCCCCGGTGCCGGTCAGCGTGGTGCCCGAGAAGTCGGCCAGCGTCTCCTCCGCGGCGGCCGGAGGCGTGTTCTGCGGCTGTGTGGGCGGCGGCTCCTTGGGAGCCTTGGGCGCCTTCTGCACCACCGGCTTGGGCGGCGGCGCCTGCACCGGCTCGGGGGCCGGGGGCACCTCCGGCGGCGGCGGTTCTTCGACGGGCGCCGGCGCGGGTTCCTGCACCACATCCATCTCGACCGTCTGCAGGCGATCGATCGGCGCGTCCGCCGGGACGAGCCCGAGCGCCATGAACGTCCCCGCGTGCACGGCGACGCTCAGCACCAATCCCGCGGTGTTCATGCCACCCAGCCGCGAGACGTCACTTCTTGCCGCCGGCAAGGTCCTCCGGACGCACGTTGATCGCGAACTTGGTGACCTTCTCCTGGCGGAGCAGATCGATCACCCGGATCACCTCAGCGTGACTGACACGTCCATCGGCGGCGATCACCGCCCGGGTGTCGTTGTCTTTGCCGTGCGCCGCGCGCACCTTCGCCCGCAGCTGCTCCAGGTCCAGCTGCTCCGCGTTCAGGAAGAAGTGCCCCTGCGCATCGATGGAGACGGAGAGGGTGGAGGGCACCGCCGTGTCGCCCGTGGCTGCCTGCGGCAGGTCCATGGGGATGGAGTCCTTCTCCGCGGCGTACTGCGCCGTGACCATCAGGATGATCAGCAGCACCAACACCACGTCGACGAGCGGCGTGACGTTGATGCCCGAGATGGTCTCTTCTTCGCCGCCGTTGTTCGCACCACCGGCCATCGTTCACTCCGCCGCGCTGGGCGCGTCGCTCTTGTCCGCACGCAGGTACGCGAGCAGCTCGTGGCTCAGCGTCTCCGCCTGGGCGAGCCGGCTGCGGATGATGCGCTGGAAGAAGTTGAAGAACGCGACCGACGGGATCGCGACCACGATGCCGATCGCGGTGGCGACCAGCGCCTCGCCGACCTCGGACATCAGCGTGTCGCTGAGCTTGCCCTGGGCCTGGTTGAGCTCGTGGAACGAGCGGATGATGCCGATGACGGTGCCGAGCAGGCCGACGAACGGCGCGTTGTTGCCGACGGTGCCGAGGAACGCGAGGTTGCGCTCCATGTTGAGCTTCGCCAGCTGCTGCGCGCCGGTCATGCTCTCGGCGGCGGACTCGGCGCCCTTGTCGGACCACTCCAGGCCGGCGCTGAGCACCTTGGCCTCGAACGAGCGCGAGCGCTCCAGGCGCTGGGCGACCCCCTTGAGGTCACCACGCTTGAGCAGCGGACCGATGTCGTCGCGCAGACGGCGGAAGTCGTCGGCCGAGGCGAGGTAGTAGTACGCCCGCTCGAACACGATCCCGAGCATGATCACCGACAGCCCGATCAGCAGCCACATCACCCAGGTGGCGCCCAACATGGCGAACGCTGTCAGTCGCTCTTGAATGTCCATCTGATCTCCAATACCCAGAATCGCGGCAACGTACGGGAGGGGGTGCGTCGGGGCAACCCCACGGAAAGTCTGGGAGCGCGACCCCATGCCGCGCCCCATCAGGTCATGGATCGTCCCCTAGGGTCAGCTCGCCCGCCTTGGTAAGCTCGTCGATCAACACGGTGGCGTAGCTGCCCTTGGGCAGCGTGAAGGCGAGCACCACGTCCGCCCCATCGCGGTGGTGGGAGATCTCGCTCACGCGAACGCGCGCCGGTCGACGCGTGCCCTCGCCGAACTTCGAGACCCGGGCCAGGTGCTCCGGGGTGACTCCGAAGCGCGCCAGCAGCTCCGTCTCCGCGACCAGCGAGTCTGCTTCGGCGGCTCTCATCTTGGCGCCGAACATCGGACCCGTGGCGGATATTTCCCAACTCGTGACACGCGGCTGGTCGGCCACGGGGTCGTTGGAGACGAACATGCCCCCGGTCTCCTCCTTGCGCATCACGTCCCCAGCCAGGGCCTGACCCAGCGTGCCCTGCCGCAGGCGCTCGCCGAGCCAGGCGTTGAACAGCGCCGACTGCAACGTCGACACGAAGAGCTTGCGAAGAAATGGCTTCCCCGGTGCGCGGCTGCCCTCGACGATCCAGCGCCAGGCATCGTGGAAGTTGCGGCCCTGGTGCCCGAAGCGCTGGGGGCCATAGTAGTTGGGTAGTCCCTGCTCGCCGATCCGCGCTAGCCCCTCAGCGAGCGCCGCGTCGTGCTCGGTGGGCACGTCGGCCAGCCGGATGGTGAAGCGGTTGCCGCGCAGGTGCCCGGTGCGGAGCTTGTTGCCGTGGCGGCTGAGCTCCAGCACGCGCACGCCGTCGAGCTGCAGGGCGTCGAGCGTGGGCGTGCTCGGGGTGTGGAACGACAGCCACTGGCGCGTGACCGCGTACTTGTCCTTGAGGCCCGCGTAGCCGGCGCCGTCGCGGCTCGCACCGAGCGCCTCGCACAGGCGGTTGACGGCGTCCGGGGTGTTCAGGCCGCGCTTCTCGACCCACACGTAGAGGTGCTCGCCTTCTCCACTCGGGAGGTACGCGGGCAGCTCCTCCACCACGAAGTCCTCGGGCTCGCGCTTGAGCACGCCGGAGATCGGCGGCACGTCGTCGGTGAGACGAGGAAGCGACTGCAGGGTCTGCCACAATGATTCGGACACGCGCGAGGTGTAGACCCTGGCGCGCACTTTCGGTAGAGCCAAGAGATGGCCAAGGTCCAGGACGTCAGCGTGCGGGAGCTGGAGGCGCTGCTGATCCTCGGCCTGCGTGAGAACACGTTCCCGGGCGCGGTGGTCGCGGCGGGGCGGCTGACCGGCCGCGGACACGCCAAGGTGCTGGCGTGCGCGGGCGTGCTCGCACCGGGCGAGGCCGAGGTGGAGCTGGCGACCCCGTACGATCTGGCGTCGCTCACGAAGCCGGTGGTGGCGTTGACCGCGCTGCGGCTCGCCCAGCGTGGCGCGCTGGAGCTGCAGCGCGATGCCGCGTACTACCTGCCCGAGCTGGAGGGCACGCGTGGCGGCGAGGCGACGCTCGCGCAGCTGCTCTCGCATCGCGCGGGGCTGGCCGCGTGGCTCCCGCTCTGGGAGGGCGGAGATGCGCCGCCTGGAAGCGCGGAGCAAAAGGCGCGGATGCTGCGCACGGCGGCCACGAAGCAGGCCGAGGGGTTGCCCGAGGGAGCCTGCCTCTACAGCGACCTCGGCTACGTGATCGCGGGCGAGGCGATCGCACGCGCCGCGGAGGCGTCGCTGCAGCAGGCCGTGCACCAGGAAGTCACCGGGCCGCTCGGGATCGACACGCAGCTGTTCTACGCGGCCGCGCTGCGCGAGCGCGCCACGTTCCTGGCCACCGTCGCACCCACGGAGCTCTGCCCACCGCGCACGCAGGTCGCGCGCGGCGAGGTGCACGACGAGAACTGCTACGCATACGGAGGAATCGCGGGCCACGCGGGCATGTTCGGCACGGCCGCGGCGGTGCTCACGCTGGGGCTGGAGGTGCTGACCGCGCTGGAGGGACGCTCGCGCTGGCTCGACCAGGGCCTGCTGCGCTGGGCGCTCAAGGCGCGCGGCACCGGCAAGCACGCCGTCGGCTGGGACACCAAGAGCGAGACGGGCTCCAGCGCCGGGCACGAATTCTCGGCGCTGTCGTTCGGGCACCTGGGCTTCACGGGCACCAGCCTGTGGTGTGATCCGACGCGCCGCTTGTGCGCGGTGCTGCTCAGCAACCGCGTGCACCCCACGCGCGAGAACATCGCGATCCGCGCGTTTCGCCCGCGCTTTCACGACGCGGTCGCCGACCTGGTGTTCACGGAGGCGGTGTAGTGCGCAGGCGTTCCTCCAGCTTGCTCAGCGCGTCGTAGCTCTGCGCGTTCTGGATCGCGCGTGTCAGCGCGCGCTGGTCGCCCAGGATCACCACCAGCTTCTTGCCGCGCGTGATCGCGGTGTAGAGCAGCGCGCGCGAAAGCAGCACGTGGTGCGACGCGTGCAGCACCACGATCACTGCCGCGAACTCGCTGCCTTGCACCTTGTGCACCGTGCTGGCGTAGGCGAGCGCGAGATCGCTCAGCTCCTCGCGGCGGTACTTCACCTCGCGACCATCGAGCAGCACGTAGGTGATGCCGCCCTCGACCTTGCGCACCTCGCCGAGGTCGCCGTTGAAGGCCTCCTTCTCGTAGTCGTTGCGTAGCTGCATGACGCGGTCGCCGGCGCGCGGCTCGTGGGCGATGCGCGCGCTCCCGCGCGGCGCGAGCGGTGTGCCGGCGCTGCGCTCGCCGGGGTTCAGCTCACCTTGTAGGAACTCGTTGAGGCGCTCGGTGCCGAGCGGGCCGCGCCGCATCGGGGACAACACCATCACGTCGCGCTTGGGATCGATGCCGTACGCGATCGGCAGCCGCGCCATCATCTCCTTGAGCCGCTGCAGCGTGGCGTCGGCATCGCGCGTGCGCACCACGAACAGGTCGCCCACGCCCTGCGTGCCGCTCGGGGTCGACTCGGGCGGCTGGCCGTGCAGGATGGCGTGCGCACCGGCGACGATCTTGCTCTCCTGCGCCTGGCGAAACACCGTGCGCAGCCGGACCACGGGCGCGACGCCGCTCGCGATGGTGGCGCGCAGCACTTGCCCCGGGCCGATTGGCGGCAGCTGATCGACGTCGCCCACCAGCACCAGCGGCACGTGCATGGGGATGGCCGCGAACAGGCGCTCGGCCAGCTGCAGGTTGAGCATCGACGCCTCATCGACCAACACCAGGTCGCCCTCGACCGGCGCGTTGCGTCCGCGCTGAAAGCGGGCGGTGGCCGGGTTCCACTCCAGCAGGCGATGGATCGTGCGCGCCTCCGCGCCTGCTGCCTCGCTCAGCCGCTTGGCCGCGCGTCCGGTCGGGGCGCACAACAGCACCGCGTGGCCTGCCGCGCGATGGGCCGCCACGATACCGCGCACCGTGGTGGTCTTGCCGGTGCCGGGGCCGCCGGTGATGATCAGCAAGCGCCCCCGGAACGTGGCGCGCACCGCCTCGGCCTGCTCCTCGCTGAGGTTCGCGAGCGCGGCCTCGTCGACCGCGATGCGCGGCGGTTGATCGTGATGAGCGCGCTCGGACAGCATGCGCGCGACCGCCAGCTCCGCGCGATGGAGCGGCGTGGCGTAGACCGCGTCGCCGTCGCGCACGAGCATGTCGCGCCCGGTCAGCGTCTCGATCGCCTCCTCCAGCTTGTCGGGCGGGATGTCGAGCGCCTCGCCCGCGCTCGCGAGCAGATCGATGGTGCTGTAGCTGTGGCCCTGGTCGGCGGCCTGGGCGAGCAAGTGCAGCACTGCACCGGCTGCGCGTCGTGGGTCATCGAGCAACAGCCCGGAGGCGCGGCCGATCGAGTCCGCGGTGCGAAAGCCGATGCCCTCCACCTGCTCGGCGACCAGGTAGGGATCCTCGCGGATCACCTGCACCGCGCGCTCGCCGTAGCGCTTGCGCAGCTTGCGGGCCATCGCCGGACCCATGCCGAGGCCGTGCAGGTAGCTCATCAGCTCGGCTTCGTCGCGACGCTCGCGCACCGCGCTGGAGATCGCCAGGGCGCGTGCCTTGCCCACGCCCGGCACGCTGCGCAGCTTGGCCGACTGGGTGGCGATCACGTCGAGCGCCTGCTCGCCGAACTCCAGCACCAGCCGCTGCGCCAGCTTCTTGCCCACGCCGGGGATCAAGCCCGAGCCGAGGTAGCGCGCCATGCCGTCGCGCGACGAGGGCAGTACCGGTGTGAACGTGTGCACCTGAAAGCGCCGGCCATGCACGGGATGATCGACGAAGCGTCCGTGGATGCGCAGCGTCTCGCCGAGGTTCACGTTGCCCAGGTCGCCGACGACCGTGAGCTCCGCGTTGTCGGACTCGCGCGTGAAGCGCACCACGGAGAACGCTCCGTCGCGCGTCTGGTAGACGAGCTGCTCCACCGCACCCTGGATCACTTCTTCGCGCGACGGCGGCGGGAGCAGGCTCATTCCGAACCTGGCGTGCAGCCGCCGCGCGCGTCGAGCTCCCAGCTGCCCTCGCGCGCGAGGCCGCCCACGCGATGGGCGCATTGCCCCTGGACCAGCGGCGCGATCGAGCGTGCGCTGGCGAGGCGACGTCCCTGGGCATCGCGCAAGAACACGCTGCCACCCGCGTTGGCGAGCGAGAGCGCAGCGCTGGTGGTGACGAGCTTGATGCCGGCGGGCAGCACGCCGTCCGTGGTGTCGCGCGGATCGAACGCCGGCCCGACCACCAGCGCACGCTCGCCGGTCGCGAGCTCGCCCGCGACGATCGCGCGTCCCTCGCTGCTTGCGTCCGTGCTGAGAGTGAAGCCCATCAGAGATACCGGTTCGGCGCCGAAGTTTAGCAGCTCGACGTACTCTTGCGCCGGCTCGCTGCCCAGCGGATCGTGGCGCAGCTCCTCGAGCGCGACCTGGGCCAGCGCGATGAGCTCGAAGGGCAGGGCGAGCTCGCGCTCGTTTCCAGCCAGGTCGGTCAGCGTCAGCGTCGCCGTGCCCTGGGCAGCGGGGGCCTCGAGCGCCAGCGCGAACTCGCCCGCATAGCTGAGCGCGGTCGCGCGCCGGCTGCCCACGTTTAGCGAGGCGAAGCTGACTTCGTCACTCCGCCCGTGCACGAACAGCCGCGCGTCGTCGACACGCAGGCACGCTCCCTCCAGGGCGCGCTCGTCGCGTGCACACCGCGTGGTCATCAAGGACGGAGGCGCACGATCCGGCGCACCCACCTCGAACTCGATGCGTTGCGGAGCAATGGGCGCGCCGCCCGGCGTGAACAAGCCGGCCTCCAGGCTCAGCGTGTGCGGGCCTTCCAGGAGCGGTGCGTTCGGCGTCAGCCAGGCGCAGTCGCCGTCCGGGAAGCCTTCCCATGCGCAGCGTTCGACGCGCACGTCGAAGCCAGGGAGGTGCAGCGCCACAGCGAGCGGACCTTGCACGTGACCATCGAAGCGCACCAGTGCCCGCGCCAGGTTGCTCGGCACGCGCGCTCCGTCGGCCGGTGCACTCTCGACCCAGCGCGCACCGAGGGCCGGGCTGGACGACACGCTGAAGGAGAAGCCGTGCGAAGACGAGGGCTGCACCAGCGTGTAGCGCCCGGGAGCGAGCGACGCCTGGCCGTCCGCGCCGAGCTCGATCAGCTGCGCGGCGAGCGCGCTGTTCGGGCGTGTGAACGACAGCTGCGCGAGCAACCCGTCCTCCAGCTGGCCGCGCAGCAGGCGCAGCTCCGCGACCGGAGCG
>JBEVNG010000115.1:0-4084 GCA_040508235.1 Polyangiales bacterium
CGGCTGAAGTTCAGCGTCTCAGCCACCACACCCTGACCCGCGAACGCGGCGTCACCGTGAATGACCAGCGGCAGCACGGAAGCGTACGTGGTGTCGCCCTTGCGATCGCTCTTGGCGCGCGCGCGGCCCTCGACCACCGGGTTGACCCACTCGAGGTGGCTGGGGTTGAAGCACAGCGTCAGGTGGACCTGACGTCCCTCGACGAAGCGATCGCTGGAGAAGCCCATGTGGTACTTCACGTCGCCGCGGCCGAGGTGCATCTCCGGCCGGTCGTCGTTGAAGGCGAAGAACAGCTCGCGCATGCTCTTCTCCATCACGTTCGCCAGCACGTTGAGGCGGCCACGATGGGCCATGCCGATCACGACCTCGTCGACCTTGTGCTTGGCCGAGCTCTGGATCAGCAGCTCGATCAGCGGGATCACCGACTCCGCGCCCTCGAGCGAGAAGCGCTTGGCGCCGACGTACTTGGTGTGCAGGAATTGCTCGAACAGCTCGGCGTCGATCAACTTGGTGAGCAGGGTCAGCTGCTCTTCGTTGGTCAGCTCGGTGCGGTTGAGCGTGCTCTCCATGCGCCGCTGGAGCCAGAAGCGCTCCTCGGGGTCCTCCATGAACGTGTACTCGACACCGATGGTGCGGCAGTACGTCTCCTTGAGCCGCGAGACGATGTCGCGCAGCGGGAGCGTCGTGGGGCCGGCCATGTCGCCCGTGAAGAACAGCGTGCCTGGGTCGATCTCGTCGAGGCCGAACGCTGCCAGGCTGAGCTCGGTGGGCACGGGCGGGTTGCGGCTGAGCGGATCGATGTTCGCGTAGACGTGACCACGCACGCGATACGCGTTGACCAGCGCGGAGACGCGGCCCTGCAGCTCGCTGACGAGCAGCGCGTCGGCGGTGGCCGCCTTGCTGGGCTCGCTCGCCAGCGGCACGTATTCCGCGGTTGCGGGCAGCACTCGCACGCTGGCGTGGCCATTGCCGCCGCCGTTCGTGTGGCCGTTGCTGGGCTTGTCGGTCGCACCGCTGGCGACGGCGCTGGAGGCCTTCACCTGTGCGTCGTAGGTGACGCTCGGTTCGCTTCCGCTCGCACCGTGGGCCTGCGCGCTCTGCGACAGGGCCGCGAGTGCGTCGGCGTTGTGGCTGGCGAGGTTCTCGAAGAACTTGCGCCAGCTGGGATCCACTGCTGCCGGGTTTCCGCAGTAACGCAGGTACTGCTCTTCGACGAAACCCTGGTTGACTCCGAAGTCGAGTTCCATAGCACCAACCCGCTTGCCGGCTTCGACACGGGTCGTTTTGACTCGCGGAGTCGGCTCCTTTCGCGGTCGTCGTCGGGCTGCAGAGTACCCCACTTGATCGGGCTGAGCCAGCGATCCGCGCGCTTCACAACAGCTTCACAGCAGCGTGCATTCAACGGACAAAACAGGACAATTTTGTAGCGCTTTGCGAATGCGCCGAGATGACCCCATGGTTCGCCCCATGCACCGGCTTTTCTTTACATTTGCCGCAAGCCTCGGCTTCCTCGCGGTGGCGCTCGGCGCCTTTGGCGCGCACGGGCTCAAGACGCGGCTCGGTCCGCTCGCGGACGGGGCCGACCGCCTCGCCTGGTGGAACACCGCCGCGCAGTACCATCTGGCCCATGCACTCGCGCTTGCGCTGGCCGCGGGCTTGTTCGGGGACACGCGGCTGGGTCGCTCCGCATGCGTGGCTTTTGCGCTCGGCATCGCGCTGTTCTCGGGCAGCCTGTACACGATGACGCTCACGGGCATCCGCTGGCTCGGCGCCGTGACGCCGCTAGGCGGCCTCGGCATGCTGGCGGGCTGGGCGCTGCTGGCTGCCGCCGCCTGGTATCACGCGGGGTAAGAGCGTGCGTGATCTCTCCGAGCTCGAGCAGCACCGCGCGCGCATCTGGCGGCTCTGCTACCGCATGACCGGCGTCGCGGCCGACGCCGACGAGCTCGTGCAGGAGACGTTCATCAAGGCGCTGGAGTCGCCGCCGGTGCGCGAGCTGCTGCCCTGGTTGATCACGGTGGCCGCCAACAAGAGCCGCGATTTGCTACGCAAGCGTAAGACCGGGGCCTATGTAGGCTCGTGGCTGCCTTCCCCGGTGGAGGACACGCCGGAGCCCGACGAAGTGGCGCCGGACGCGCGCTATGGGCAGGCCGAGAGCTTGTCGTACGCGTTCTTGATCGCGCTGGAGGCGCTGTCACCGACGCAGCGTGCGTGCGTGATCCTTCGCGACGTGATGGGCTACTCGGTGCACGAGGCCGCCGCCGCGCTGGCGATCAGCGAGGCGAACGTGAAGACGTCGCACCACCGTGCGCGCGAGGCGCTGGAGCAGTACGAGCAGGGCAAGGCGCGCCGGCGCGTGCCGCTGGTCGACGCCCAGCAGGCGATGATGCGCTTCCTGGCGCTGGTCGGAAGCGGCGACGTGCAGCGCGTGGCCGAGCTGCTCGCCGAGGACGTGCGCGCGGTGAACGACGGCGCGGGCGAGTTCCTGGCCGCGCTCAACCCTGTGCTGTCGCGCGCGAACGTGGTGCGCTTCTTCGCCGGCGTGACGCACGGGGTGCAAGTGCTCAGCACGCGCGCGGTGATCTGCGGCGGTCTACCCGGCCTGCAGGCACAGGTGACCGCCTCGCGTCCGCGCGCCCCCGAGCGCAACGTGACCCTGTTCGAGGTGAACGCGAGCGGCGAGATCATCACGGTCTACACGATCGTGGCGACCCGCAAGCTCAGCGCATTCACCTTCTGAACCGTCGACGTCAACGACTACGTCAACGATGAGATTAGGGGTGTCCGCCGGCGGCTTGCTGGGCCTGAATCTGGCGCTGGATCTGCTCCATCATCTCGGGGGAGATGCCCTGACCGCCGGGGCCGCCGGGGGGAGCGGGGGGAGGCGGCTGCTTCTCGAAGAACTTGGCGTCGGGCATCAAGCGCTCGGCCGAGAACTTGGCGACCTTGTAGATCACCTCGCCCTCGCTGGTCTTCACGAAGTAGTCGTCGCCCTTCGCGGTGGGCTTGCCGATCAAGAGCTCGACGACGCTGCCGTCCTTCTTGGTCAGCAGCACCTTGCCCTGCGCGGCGCCGAGGCCGGTCACGTCCGGCGGCTCGTCGGGCGTGCAGAAGTCCTGCGCGTGCAGGTTGCTGGCGGTGCTGGCGAGCGACTGCGCCTGCGCGTGATCGAACTTGTCGATCTTCTTCTCGCCGGGTGCCTGCGCCCAGGCTTCGCCGTCCTTGACGAACTTGAAGCTGCCCTTGGGAGACGTCACGGCGATGTTCGTCAGCTCCGCGCTGTCGAGCTCGGTCACCTCGCGCTTGCGGAACTCCTTGGGCTCCTTATCGAACACGTAGCGGAACGAGCCCTTCACGATCAGCACCTGCTCGTCGCCCTCGGCGCGCAGCATGGTGCCGCCGCTCTTGGCCGCGCCCAGGAATACGTCGAGCAGCGTCTTGTCGCCGCCCTTCGCGATCACGTGGATGGCGTGCTCCGAGTCGACCTCGAGCCGCGCGTGGTTTTCCTTCTTGGTCGCGGCGATGCCGGTGACCTTGAGGTCGCTCAGGCGGTCGAGCGCGGAGTCCACGCTCGCCTGCCCGGCCTCGGCATCGACGGGCGACGTCATGCGCCACTTGTCGACCTGCTTCTTGAGCGTGATCACGGCCTGGTTCGGGCGCGCGATCGACAGCTCGGTGATCTCGTCCTTCTTGGGCGAGGTCAGCGTCGCCTTGGGGGCCTCGACGGTCTTTTTGGACTCGCGCGAGCGCATGGTCGTGGTGACGGCCACGCCCAGACCCACGAGCACGGCGAGCGCGATGAAGATGCGGCTGCTGTTCACGTTCGAGCCTTCCTTACAGTGCGATCTTCGAGCGCTTCTGCTTGCGCACCTGCCAGCGGATCACGCCGAACAGCAGCAGCAAGAGCGGCATCAGGGTGATGTTGAGCAGCTTCACGCGCGCCTTCTTGGCGTCCCAGTCCTGCAGCGCGCCCTTGCGCTTCTCCAGCGCGGCCTCGGTGCCGGTCTCGTCGCCCGCCTTGGCGGCGCTGGAGGCCTCGGCCTCGGCGTCCTTCACGGTCGCCGGGACCTCGATCAGCGGCTCC
>JBEVNG010000134.1:0-12225 GCA_040508235.1 Polyangiales bacterium
CACGCGGGCTTCCCGTTCGACATGCGCTGGTTCGAGCCGCAGTACGAGTTCCGCTTCCCGTTCCTCGGCCGCGTGGCCAGCTCGGGCGTGGAGGTCGAGCTGCGCCAGGCGATCGAGCCCTGGCACGTGCTCGGCGAGCAGCCGGGTGGCGGCGGCACGGTGCGCTACGTCGACTCGTCGGTCGAGCGCATCCAGGTCCTGGTCCGCAACATGGTCGAGCCACGTCATGCGGTGACCTGCAACGGGCGTCGCGTGCCGCTGCACCCCACCGGGACCGTCGGCGAGTTCGTGGCCGGCGTCAGGTATCGCGCCTGGCAACCGCCGACCGCGCTGCACCCGACCGTCCCGGTGCACGCGCCGCTGGTCTTCGACTTGCTCGACGACTGGTCGCAGCGCTCCTTGGGCGGTTGTACCTATCACGTGGCCCATGCTGGTGGGCTCGCCCACGAGAAGTTCCCGCGCAATGCGCTGGAGGCGGAGAGTCGCCGCGTGGCGCGCTTCTTCCCCTTCGGCCACAGCCTCGGGCGCACGCCCGTACCCCCGCTCGTCCGCAGCGAAGAGTTCCCCCTGACGCTCGACCTTCGGCGCCCGGCTCCCTAAAATCATGAGCTGATGCTCGCCGAATCACCTCCCAAGCGGGTGTCCACACTCACCGCTTCCTACACGCCTCCGTCCGGGGTCTACGACGAGCTCAAGGCGGCGGATGGGGCGCTGCGTCCGCAGTGGGTCAAGCTGTTCGAGCACATCGAGCAGATCGGACCCAAGGAGCTGGAGCGGCGCTGGGAAAAGGCCAAGCATCAGCTGCACGAGAACGGCGTCAGCTACAACGTCTACGGCGACCCACGCGGCGTCGAGCGGCCGTGGAACCTGTCGCCTATCCCTGTGCTCTGGGAAGCGCAGGAGTGGGAGAGCGTCGAGGCCGGGCTCGGTCAGCGCGCGCGCCTGCTCGATGCGCTGCTACACGATCTGTACGGCCCGCAGCGCACGCTCGGGGACGGCACGCTGCCGCCCGAGCTGGTGTTCGAGAACCCGTCGTTCCTGCGCGCCGTGCACAGCATCAACGTGCCGCGCGGCTCGTGGCTGCCGCTCTACGCCGCCGATCTCATCCGCGACACACGCGGCACCTTCCGCGTGCTCGAGGATCGCACCCAGGCGCCCAGCGGCGCGGGCTACGCGCTGGAGAACCGGATCGTGATCTCGGGCGCGCTGCCGGAGGCGTTCCGCGACTGCCACGTCGAGCGCCTGGCGCCGTTCTTTCGGGCGCTGCGCAACACGCTGCAGGCGCTCGCCCCGCACAACCGCGACAACCCGCGCATCGTGCTGCTCACGCCGGGCCCCGACAACGCCACCTACTTCGAGCAGGCGTACCTGGCGCAATACCTCGGCTACACGCTGGTCAACGGCGGCGACCTGACCGTGCGCGACGACCGCGTGTTCCTCAAGACGCTCGGCGGGCTGTCGCCCATCGACGTGATCCTGCGCCGCGTCAACGACGACTACTGCGACCCGCTGGAGCTGCGCCCGGAGTCGATGCTCGGCGTGCCGGGCCTGGTGCAAGCCGCGCGCGCGGGCAACGTCGCGATCGCGTCTCCGCTAGGCACCGGCCTGCTGCAGAGCCCGGCCTTCATCCCGTACCTGCCCCGGCTCGCGCGCACGCTGCTCGGCGAGGAGCTGCTGCTGGAGTCGGTGCGCACCTGTTGGTGTGGCGATCCGGAGTCGCGTCGCGAGGGCCTGAGCTTCTTCGACGACGCGGTGGTGAAGCCGACCTTCCCGAGCGGCTACGTGCAGCCGATCTTCACCTCGCAGTTGGACGCGGCCGGGCTCGCGGAGCTGCGTGCGCGCATCGAGGCGCAGCCGCGCCAGTACGTGATCCAGGAGTACGTGCATGGCTCGACCACGCCGCTCTTGCGCGACTCAACGCTGGAGCCGCGGGCGCTGGTCACGCGCTGCTTCGCGGTCTCCGGGCGCGACGACTTCATCGTGATGCCGGGCGGCTTGTCGCGCGTCGCCAACGCGCGCGCGGGCACCGAGATGTCGATGCAGCTCGGCGCCGGCAGCAAGGACACCTGGGTGCTGTCCGACGGGCCGGTGACCAGCTTCAGCTTGCTGCCGCCGATCAACCGCCCGGTCACGCTCTCGCGCGGTGGCAGCGATCTGCCCTCGCGCGCGGCCGATGATCTGTACTGGCTCGGTCGCTATGCCGAGCGCGCGGAGGGCGCGGCGCGGCTGGCGCGTGTGGTGTCGGCGCGCGTCGGCGAGCTGGGCGGCGAGGACGACCTCGATCACACCGGCGAGATCATGCCGCTGGTGCGCGCGCTGCACGCGCAGACCTCGCTGATCTACACCGGCGAGCTGCTCGACCCGAGCCGGCTCGACCTCAAGGGCGTGACCGAGCTGCTGGTGGCCAGCGTGTTCGACGAGTCGGGCGCGGGCAGCCTGCGCTCGGCGCTGCGCTCCACGCTGCGCACGGGCCGCATGGTGCGCGACCGCATCAGCACGGACACCTGGCGCATCCTGGCCGCGCTCGATGACGACGTCAGCACGCACGACGACGACCTGCGGCGCGACCCGCTCGGCACCACGCACGACGTGCTCAACCGCGTGGTGGTGCGGCTGGCCGCGTTCAGCGGGCTGGTGATGGAGTCGATGACGCGCGGCCAGGCCTGGCGCTTCCTCGACCTCGGCAGACGCGTCGAGCGCGCGATGACGCTGCTGATGCTGCTGCGCGGCGCGCTCACGGAGACCTGCGAGCGCGAGGGTGCGCTGCTGGAGGCGATGCTGGAGGTCGCCGACAGCGTGATGACCTACCGTCGCCGCTACCTGGCCACGTTGCAGGTGGCGCCGGTGGTCGACTTGCTGCTCACCGACGAGACCAACCCGCGCTCGGTGATCTACCAGATCGACGCGCTCAACGATCACATCGACTCGCTGCCCAACCCGAGCGACGGCATCCGCACCCCGCAGCAGCGCATCACGCTCTCCGTGCTGACCGACCTCAAGCTGGCGGACATCGAGCGGCTCTGTAGCGTCAGCGAATCGGGCGCGCATCACGGCGAGCGCGTGGAGCTGTCGGCGCTGCTGGTCGACCTGTCGACGCGCATCCCCGCGCTCTCCGAGTCACTCAGCGATCGCTACCTCAACCACGCCACCATCTCGCGCCACCTGAACAAGGACGAGCCGATGACGCCGGCCGATCCGATCCTGCACGGGGGCGACTGAATGCGGCTCAGCGTCACGCATCGCACCACGTACGTGTACGGCGATCCGGTCACCACCTCCCACCACGAGGCACGCCTGACGCCGCGCGAGGGCGAGGCGCAGCGCACGATCGCGCACGACATCGCCATCTCGCCCAGCCCCGAGGCGCGCCGACGCCGCTTCGACTACTTCGGCAACCGCGCGGTGCACTTCAGCCTGAGCGAGCCGCATCGCTCGCTCAACGTGGTGTCGCGCAGCATCGTCGAGCTGCGGCCGGTGCAGCCGCCGGACGTGCGCCAGTCGCCTCCGTGGGAGAGCGTGCGCGAGCGCCTGCGCAGCGACCGCCGGCGCGACGTGCTCGATGCCTACGCGCTCACGTTCGACTCGCCGTACATCGGCGCCAGCGAGGAGCTGCACGCGTTCGGCGAGCCGTTCTTCGAGCCCGCGCGCCCGCTGCTGGAGGCGGTCGCGGATCTGGTCGCGTACATCTACACGGAGTTCACCTACGACCCGGTGGCGACGCAGCTGTCGACGCCGCTGCACGAGGTGCTGCGCGAGCGCCGCGGCGTGTGCCAGGACTTTGCCCACCTCGCCATCGGCGCCCTGCGCGCGCGCGGCGTGGCGGCGCGCTACGTCAGCGGCTACCTGCTGACGCGCCCGCCTCCCGGACGCCCCAAGCTCGTGGGCGCCGACGCCTCGCACGCCTGGTTCGCCACCTTCGTGCCCGAGTATGGCTGGGTCGACTTCGACCCCACCAACAACGTCATGCCCAGCGCCGAGCACATCACCATCGCGCACGGCAGGGACTTCAGCGACGTCACGCCGATTCGCGGCGTCATCCTCGGCGGCGGCCAGCACCAGCTCTCGGTCGCGGTCGACGTCGATGCCCTCGACGAGGCCAGCGAACGCAGCGCGCCACGCGAGCGCAGCTGAGCAAGCGCGCTTGCGAATGTCCTAAACCGATAGCTGAACGGTCGCGGCGGACAACATCGCTCCCCACGAGCACGGCGATTGGGCGCATGATGAGGCGATGCGCAAAGTGCCGAGGGCAGCTCCGCGCGAGACCGGTGACGGGTCCGTGCGTCGCGAGCGCCTGCTCTACGTCGAAGACAACGACGACAACTGGGAAGTGGCGCAGCTCCGCCTGGCCGAGATGTACGACCTGGTGCGCGCCAGCACGTCGCGCGAGGCGTGCGAGCTGGTACGGCAGCAGCGGGGGCAGCTCGACTTGATCCTGATGGACATCGAGCTGCGCGGCTCCGAGCTGACCGGCGTGGAGCTGACCAAGCTGCTGCGCGGCGACAGCCTCGACGTCGAGGTGCCGGACTACGCGATGAACCTGCCGCCGTTCGGAAAGCCGATCGTGTTCGTGACCGCGCACGGCGCCAAGTTCTCCGACGCGCAGCTGCTCGACGTCGGCGGCACGCGCGTGATCTCCAAGCCGGTCGACTTTCGCGAGCTGCGCGCGGCGGTCGCCGAGCTCACGCGCAGCACCACCTCGCACCCTCCACGCAGCTAGATGCGTGCCTGGCTGTGCGCGCTCGCCCTGCTCTGTTGTGCGACCGCCGCGCGCGCCGAACCGCTCGACGTCGCGCAGCTGGAAGACAGCATCGACCTCACGCCGTTCGTGCGCTTCCTGCGCGACGACAGCGGCAGCGCGACGCTGGAGCAGGTGCGCGCCGCATACGCCGCGGGTCGCTTCGTCCCGGTCGACAAGCGCGTTCCCCACTTTGGCTTCACCAGCAGCGTGCACTGGGTCGCGTTCCGCGTGCTCGACAGCAGCCGCGACCCGCGCCCATGGATCTTGCGCCAGTCGTACTCGCAGATCGACCACCTGACGCTGTATCGCGTGCTGCCCGACGGCTCCGTGCAGAGCGTGGAGAGCGGCGACCTGCTGCCGTTCGCGCAGCGACCGCGCGCCTCGCTGGAGCTCACATTCGAAGAGCACGGGCAGCGCGCGCCGACGCAGTACTTCCTGCGCGCCCAGACCTCGGGCTCGCTGCGCTTGCCGCTCAGCGCGTGGCGTCCCGACAAGCTGCTCGCCAAGGAGCGACGTGACGAGCTGATCGCGCTCGCCTTCCTGGGCGGCATCGCCGCGCTCGCGCTGTACAACCTCGGCGTCTATCTGCTGATCAAGCAGCTGGAGCACCTGATCTTCGTGGCGGTGGTGGTGGCCGAGCTGGTGGCGCTGTCGAGCTTTGGCGGGCTGCTCGCGCCGCTGTTTCCGAGCCAGCCCGAGCTGGTGAACCGTGCGCTGCCGCTGTCGCTGGTAAGCGTGCTGTTGCTGGTGGCGGCGTTCTCCGTCGCGGTGCTGCGTCGCTATCCGGAGCTGGAGCGCGAGACCACCTGGGTGCAGCGCTCGGTCGCGCCGCTGGTGGCGGTGAGCATGTTCTGCGCCGCCGCGCCGCTGGGGCTTTCGCTGCGCACTGCGCTCCTGGCGTGCCTGTCGGTCGGCATCGCGGGTGGCGCGCTGCTGGTGCGCCTCGATCGCAAGCAGGTGCCCGGCGTGAAGCTGCACGTGCGCGGCTGGATGTGCGTGGTGGCGGCGCTGGCGCTGCAGGCACTGCTGTCCACGCTGATGTTGCCGTCGTCCTTCCTGACCGACTGGGGCTCACACCTCGGCTGCTTGCTGCAGGGCATCGTGATCTCGCTGGCGCTCGCGCAGCAGGTGACGCTGATCAAGGAGCGGCTGGCGATCAACGTCAGCGAGCTGGAGCTGGCGCTCGCACGCGCCGAGCAGGCGACGCGCGTGAAGGACGAGTTCGTCGCCACGATGTCGCATGAGCTGCGCACGCCGCTGAACGCGGTGATCAACATCCCGCTGGCGCTGCTGGAGAAGTTCAGCGCCGTGCCGGGCGCGCAGTGCGACGCCTGCGGCGACCAGTTCGCGCTCGACGACGGCGAACTGCTGTACGCGCGTCAGCCCTGTCCCAGCTGCGACGCCCCGCGCCTGCGCTCGTGCGCGGTCACGCAGTTCGTGGGCGACCCCGCGCAAGCCAAGCACTACCTCGCGCTGGCCGAGCGCTGCGGCAAGCACCTGCTGCAGATGGTCAACGGCGTGCTCGACTACAGCAAGATCGCAGCCGGCAAGTTCGAGCTGCAGCTGGCGCCCGTCGACCCCATACGGCTCATGCGCGAGGCCAGCGAGAGCATGCAGGAGGCCGCCGCCCAGAAGGGCGTCACCGTGCGGCTCGACCTGCCGTTCGAGCCGACGCAGCTGGCGACGCTCGACGAGCTGCGCATCCGCCAGGTGCTGCTCAACCTGCTCTCCAACGCGATCAAGTTCTCCAACCCGGGCGGCGTGATCACGCTGAGCGCCCACGAGCACGAGCACGAGCTGGAGATCGCGGTCGACGACCAGGGCATCGGCATCGCGCACGAGCACCTCGACCGCATCTTCGCCGGCTTCGAGCAGGTCCACCGCGGCGACAACCGCAAGTACGGCGGCAGCGGCCTCGGGCTCTCCATCTCGCGCTCGCTCGTGCGCATGCACGGCGGCGAGCTGTGGGTCGAGAGCGAGCTGGGCAAAGGCGCCATCTTCAAGGTCCGCCTCCCCCGCGACCCGTCGCTCACCCGCGTCGCGAACGACAACATGGCGCGCGCCGTCTAGATGACGGAGATCGTCTCGCAGCCGAACTGCACGTCGAGCTTGGCTTCTTCCTCGGCGCGCAGGGCGTCGCAGGCGGCGGGGCAGAGCACGATCTTCTTGGGGTCGACGTCGTCGTCGTAGGCCCAGGCCTGGTTGTCGGCGCAGGCGCCGGACTTGGCCTGCGGCAGCGTGCGTGGGTCGCTGACCGCGCTGGAGACGGACACGTTCACCAGGTTGCGATCGAACACCTCGCCCCGCGGCACCGGCGGGATGTCGTAGTCGCAGCTGAGCTCCGCGCCGACGATCACGCGCTCTGCCAGCTCGTTGAGCAGCTCCGCGAACGGGTCCATCGCGCTGCCCGCGAGCGCGAGGTCGGACGCGATGCCGCCGCTGCGCTCGACCAGCGCGAGCGTGGTGTCCGGCGTCAGGAACGCGAGCAGGCAGGCGCCGCCGCTGAGGCCGTTCTTGCAGACCACGCCGTGGAAGGTCCAGCTCTCGGGCGCCAGGGCGGGCGACCATGCGTTGTTGCCGCGGCCTTCGATCTGCTCGACCACCGCGTCGGGCGACGTCAGCGGCGCGCCGTCCTCGGTCAGCACCAGGTGCGTGTGCGCGTCCGGACGCAGCATGCGCTTGTAGTTGCCGTAGCTGTTGAGGATCACCGGCATGCCCTCGTTGGCGCCGAACGGCACGTCGAGGTGCAGGAAGTTGGGCTCCTTGGTGTCCGGGGCCGGCCCCTGCGGCAGCAAGCCTCCGCCACCCGGTCCGCCGCCGATGCCGAGGCCACACGTGCCCGAGCCGAGCGGCGCGGGCACGCACAAGCCGGCGCCGGCGAGCAGCACGATGTGCGCGTCGATGCCGGCCTCGTTGACCTTGGTGGAGAACGTGTTGAGAGCGGCCTGAATCGCGGGGAACGACGCGGCCATGCTGCCGGAGGTGTCGATGGCCCACACGATGTCGACCGGCATCAGCCGCGCCTCGGCGCGCGACGACACGCTCGCGCAGCCGCCTGGGTCGGTGGGCATCATCGTCGGCGGGCGCGCGGCATCGCCGCCGTCGCGACGCACCGAGGCATCGGACGAGGACGGCGCGCGCGCATCCGGGCGGCCCTCGGCGCTCGCTTCGTCGCTGGGGGCGTCTTCGTCATCGCTGCCGCGCGGTCCGGTGGCGCGGTCGTCGCTCGAGCACGCGGCGAGCAGACAGAACAGCGCGAGGTGACGTAAGGAAGCGGCCATGCCGAAGCGGTTACTACAGCTGTAGAGGTCGCGGCAAGGCGACCAGCCTACCCGCGGCGGGCCAGAATCGCGCGCCAGCCGGCTTTCGAGTCAGATCGAGCCCGTGTTGTCGCCCGGAAGCGACGACAAACGTGCGGGAAACCGCTAAGCAGGGGGCATGCACGTCCAGCACCTGAACTGCGGCACCATGTGCCCGCGACCCGCCGGCCTGATCCAGGCCCAGGGCGGCGGCGTGGGCCCCGCGCGCCTGGTCTGCCACTGCCTGCTGATCGAGCTGAAGAGCGGCTGGGCGCTGGTCGACAGCGGGCTCGGCACGCGCGACATCGCCCACGCCAGGCAGCGCCTGGGAGGCGCGTTCCTGAACTTCGTCGCGCCCACGCTGGACGTCAGCGAGTGCGCGGTGACGCAGCTCGGCAAGCTCGGACTCCAGGCGAGCGACGTGCGCACGTTGCTGCCCACGCACCTCGACCTCGATCACGCCGGGGGCATCAGCGACTTCCCCGAGGCGACCGTGCACCTGCTCGCGCGCGAGCACATCTCCGCCAACGCGCGCGAGGGCATGCTCGGTCGCGAGCGCTACAAGCCCGCCCAGTGGCGCGACGCCAAGTTCGAGCTGCACGAGGCGCGCGGCGAGCGCTGGTTCGGCTTCGAGAGCGTACGCCCGCTCCCGCACTCGAACGACGAGGTGCTGATCATCCCGCTGCCCGGCCACACGCACGGCCACGCCGGCATCGCGGTGCGCACCGGCAAGGGCTGGCTGCTCCACGCGGGGGACGCGTACTTCAGCCACCAAGAGCAGCTAGGCAAGCGCGCGCCGCTGGGGCTCGAGGTGTTCCAGGGCCTGCTGCAGGTCGACCGCCGTCAGCGCCTGCACAACCGCGCGCGGCTCGCGGAGCTGGTGCGCGCACACGGAAGCGAGGTCACCGTCTTCTGCGCCCACGACCCGCACGAGCTCCGCGCGCTCCAGGAAAGCTCGCGGCAGCCGGCGTAGGCGCGGTAGCATGGCGCCCCTGTGCGGGGGGAGCGGTACGAGGATCGCGGGGTGCTCGCACGCGGCGGCATGGGCGTGGTGCAGCGCGTCTTCGACCGCCTGGCCGAGCGTGAGGTGGCGCTCAAGCGGCTGGTGGTGCCCGCGGGTGCGTCGCGCGCGAGCTGCGCCGCCCTGTTCGAGCGCGAGTACGACGCGCTGACGCAGCTGCGCCACCCGACCATCGTGCGCGTGTTCGAATACGGCCTCGACGCCGACGGTCCGTACTACACGATGGAGCTGCTGCAGGGCGAGGACGCGTACCGCGCGGCGCCGCGCCCGTTCGAGCACAGCTGCGCGCTGCTGAGCGAGCTGGCCTCGGCGCTGGCGCTGGTGCACGCGCGGCGCCTGGTGCATCGCGACGTGACGCCGCTGAACGTGCGGCTCACCGCCGACGGGCACGCCAAGCTGATCGACTTCGGCGCGCTGACGACGTTCGGGGTCGCGCAAGATGTCGTGGGCACGCCGCCGTTCATCGCGCCGGAGTGCCTGCGCGGCGAGCCGCTGGATGCGCGCACCGATCTGTTCGCGCTGGGTGGGCTCGCCTACTGGCTGCTCACGCGCAAGGTCGCCATCCACGCCTCGTCGCTGGCGGAGCGGCTGCGCGACCTGGCGCCGTCGATCGCGCCGCCCTCCCTGCACGTGCCGGGCATCCCGGAGGATCTCGACGCGCTGGTGCTCGCGTTGCTGCACCACGATCCGATGGCGCGCCCAAGCAGCGCCGGCGAGGTCATGCGCAGGCTGGGCGCGATCGCCACGCTGCCGCGCGAGGAGCGCGAGCGCGAGATCGCGGACAGCTACCTCGACCACCCGCCGTTGCTGGGACGCGAGCCCCAGCGCGCCACCGCACGCGAGCTGCTGCGGCGCAGCCAGGCTGGCGCGCTGTGCACCGTGCTGGTGCAGGCCGAGTCAGGCATGGGTCGCAGCGCGTTCCTCGATCAGCTGGCGCGCGACGCGCAGCTGCTCGGCGCGACCGTGCTGCGCGCGCAAGGTGGCGCGGGAGCGCGCGCGTTCGATGTCGCCAAGTCGCTGACCAGCGGCGGCATCAGCGCCGACGTCACCAACGAGATGCCCGCGCTCAGCTCGCCGCTGGCGACGCCGGCCGAGGTCGCCGAGCGCACCGCGCGGCGCGTCGACCAGCTGGAGCGCAACCTGCGCGCGCGCAGCGAGGAGAACTTCACCGTGATCCTGGTCGACGACGTCGGGCGCGCGGACGCCGAGTCGCTGGCCGTGCTGACGGCGCTGGCGCGGCGCACGCAGGGCGCGCGCCTGTTGCTGGCGTTCGCGGGCGATCCGTCCCCGGGTCTCGCGCTGCTGACGCCGAGCGCGCACACGCTGCCGCTCTCCCCGCTCACGCCGCACGACATGTTCGAGCTCGTGACGGCGTTGTTCGGCGCGCTGCCCAATGCGCGCCGGCTGGCGGTCTGGTTGCACGAGCAGAGCGCCGGCTCGCCGCGTTCCGCCCTGACGCTGCTGCGCGGTCTGCTGCAGCTCGACGTGCTGCGCTACGAGGCCGGCCACTTCACGCTGCCGCACGACGTCGGCGAAGTCACGCTGGCGGTGATGCCCGGCGACGTCGCGCGCCGGCGTGTGCAAGAGCTGGGTCACGACGCACTGCGTGTCGCGCAGGTGCTCGCGCTGCAGGGCGAGCGGGTGCCGAGCGCCCTGCTGCTCGATGCCGTCGAGCTACCGCCGCCGGTGTTGTTGCGTGCGTTGGAGGCGCTGGCCGAGCGCGGCATCACCCGGCTCGCCAACGGCGAGATCTGGATCGGCAGCGACGTGCTGCGCGAGGCGATCGCCGGCACGCTGGACGAGCGCGGACGGCGCACGCTGCACCTGCAGGTGGGACGCGTGCTGGCGGCGCGCGGGCATGCCGCCGGGGATCAAGCCTTGCTCGTGGGCGCCAACTTGCTGCGCGGCGGGGACCAGGCCGGCGGCGCGATGATCGAGGAGGCGACGCACACGTTCCACCTCGGCGCCGACTTCGCGCGCGCGATGCCGCTACTGGAGGAGTTGCTGGCGCGCCGTCGCGCCGAGGGCGCACGCGATCAGGACTGCTTGCCGCTGCTGATCCCGCTCTCCACGGCGGGCTACTACGGCAGCTACCTCAAGCAGTGCGAGTACGGCGACCGCGCGCTCGACGCCATCCTGCACGTGAGCGGGGTCGACCTCGCGCGGCGCATGAAGCCCCTGCTCGGCGCGCGGCTGGCGCTCGGCGTGGCGCTCGCCATCGCCTACACACGCTACCTGCTGACGCCGCGCCAGAAGCGCATGCGCAGCTTCCGGGACGTGCTGCTGGCCCTGCTCATCGCCGCCAGCGCGGGCGTCGCGGCGGCCGTGAGCGCGTTCGATCCCAAGAAGGCGTTCGACTTCCTGACGCGCCTGCGGCCGCTGTCCGCGTTTCCCGAGGGCAGCGCGCCGCGCATCGCCTACGAGTTCGCGCTCTGCACCGCGGTCGCGGGCGCCGGGCGCAACAGCGAGGCCGCCGAGCGCTACGAGCAGCTCGCGGTGCGGCTGGCGCAGCCGATCGCGGGCCTCAACGAGGCCGCGGTCTCCGTGTATCGCCTGGCCACGCAGTACGGGCGCGCGCAGTCGGAGCTGTCCAAGGGCTCGCCGCGTACGCTGGAGCTGGTCGAGGAGATGCGCGGCAAGCACGCGTTCTACGCGGCGCACGTGGAGTCGACGCGCATGGCGTACTTCGCGCTGCGCGGCGAGCAGGCGCTGGCCGAGCAAGCGCGCGAGCACGCCGAGCTGGCCGCGCTGCGCAACGGCATGTCGTGGGCCGCGCTCACGATCCTGCTCGCGCGCACGCTGTACGCCCAGATGCTCACGCGCGATGCGCTGGGCCTGGTGCAGACCGACGCCGAGCTGTCGCGGCTGAGCGAGACCGTGCCGAACATGAGCTTGCTGCGCGATCTCGCGCGCGGCTACACGCTGCACCTCAACGGACACCACGCGCAGGCGCTGGCGCTGTTCGACCTCACGCTCGAGGACCCGCGCCACTCCTGGCTGCCCACGGCCTGGCTCAATCGCACGCTGCGCGCGGAGATCCTGCGCGCGCTCGGCCGGCACGCGGAGGCACGCGCCGCCTGCCTGGCCGTGCTGGCGGACAGCGCGGATCGGCTGGCGAGCGACTGCCGGCGTCACTTGCCGGTGCAGGAATTGGCGCTGGCGGAGCT
>JBEVNG010000141.1:0-7647 GCA_040508235.1 Polyangiales bacterium
CCCAGAGCACCACGCCGAGCGCCCAGATGTCCGCGCGGCGATCGATCTCCAGCTGGCGCATCTGCTCGGGCGCCATGTACGAGAACTTGCCCTTGAGCACGCCGGTGGCCGTGCTCTGGATGCGATCGGAGGCGCGCGCGATGCCGAAGTCCACCACGCTGACGTTGCCGTCGTAGGTGACGAACAGGTTGTGCGGCGAGACGTCGCGGTGCACCACGTTCAGCGGCTTGCCCTCGGAGTTGTGCAGCTCGTGCGCGGCGTGCAGGCCCTCGCACGCCTCCGCCAGCATGTACGCGACGTAGACCGCGACCTTGCGCGGCTCCATCTGCAGGTCGACCTTGCGCAGCCGGCGCAGCACGTCGCGCAGGCTCTGCCCGGACAGGTAGTCCATGGCGATGTAGAAGCGACCGTCGGCCTCGCCGAAGTCGAACACGTTGCACACGTTGCGGTGCGAGATCGACGACGACAGCCGCGCTTCGTCGAGGAACATGCGCACGAAGCTCTCTTCCTGCGCGAGGTGCGGGTGGATGATCTTGAGCGCGACCAGCTTGTCGAGCCCCTCCGTCACCGCGAGGTTGACCGTCGCCATGCCGCCCGACGCGATCTCGCGCACCAGGCGGTAGCGGCCCAGGCGCTGGATACTCGGCGCGCGCGGCGAGCGGTCGGCGACGAAGCTCTCATCGGCCTCCTCGCCTTGCTCCACGTCGACGTCGATATCGTTGCTCTTGGCCGAATGGTTGTCGGACATGTCTCAACTTCCCCTGCAAAACACTTGGCGCTGGCGGAGGGTCACAGTACGGACACCACCGCCACCGTCGCCGCGATCTCGTCCTTGAAATCGCTGAAGTCGTAGTACTCGCCGAAGACCTTGATGCGTACGCCGTAGCCGAGCGAGACCGCCCCGCCGGCCGTGTAGCGCAGCACCGCGCTCTCCTTGCGCAGCGCGGACGTGACCGGCACGTTGCCGAACCGGCGTAGTCCGTCCCAACGCCCCACCAGCTCGATGCGCTGGCTGACGGGCACGACCGCCTCCACGTAGAAGCCGTCCTTCAAGAAGAAGTTGTCGTACTTGCCGTTCTTGCCCGGCCCGTACTTGAAGCGCGCGCCCGGATCGTCACCGAGGTTGAACTCGGTGCGACGCATCAGGTACTCCGCGCGCAGCTCGACGCGGTTGATGCGCGCGTACACGTCCACGCCACCGAGCGCATAGCTCAGCGTGTTGTTGGGGTCGTAGGTGCCGTACATGCCGGACGCGCCGATCGTGTACGTCATGTCCGCGTCGGCGAGGTCGAGCGTGGCGGAGAGCCGACCGCCACCCGCGGGGCGCGAGTTGTTGTCGAGGTAGTACGCACCGCCGCTGCGTTGCTGAATCCAGTCGATGTCCTGGCCATCGTTGTCGCCGCGGAAGCCGCCCACCGTGTACACCGCGTAGTCGACCTGCAGCTGCGTGCCGAACCAGTGCGTGCCGCCGAACTCGATGCCGTTGTCGACGTACGGTGCGGGCACGATGCCCATGTTCCACTCGCGCAGGCGCGCCATGCGGCCCATGTCGTAGGGCAACGGCTTGTCGACCGTGCGGTGGTTGGCCGGATCGTGGCGCAGCTGGAAGTCGCCGAACGACGGGCTGAAGCGACCAATGCGGAAGCGCGCCTCGTCGACGATCGTGAGATCGACGTACGCCATGCCGACCTCGAAGCCGTGGCAGCCGAAGCAGATCTTCACGTTGGTGGAGATGTGATCGCTGAAGTCGACCGCGATCTTGAGGCTCATCTCGGTGATGAAGCCGTCCAGCGAGCGGTCGCGCGCGGTCTGGCCATCGCGATCGTGCAGGTACATGTAGCTGCCCTGCACGGAGCCCGCGATGTTGCGGTCCTGGCCCTCGGCGAACGGAGACACCACCGCCAGCAGCGTGACCAGCGCGAGCGACGCCAGCGCCCAGAAGCGCGCGTCGCGGAGGAGAGTACGGAAGCTCGAGTGTTTCATGTGCCCTCCCCTTGCGGCGCGACGGCCGGTGCTGGTTCCGGTTGCGGCGCGGGCGCGGCGGGCTGCTCGATCACGGCAGGCGCCGGCTCGGGGTTCTCGTTGCTGCGTCCCGCGCGCTTGTCCGTGTACCAGAACAAGAAGGCGAGGATGTTCGGCGCCTCGGCGGCGCTGATGCCGCTGCCGGGCGTGCGCATCATGCGCGCGACGTAGCGCTCCCAGTGGCCGTGATCGGTGACCGGCGCGGTGAGCGGACGCTCCAGGCCGTGGCACTTGCTGCAGTTGGTCGCGAACACGCGGTAGTCGTCCTCGAGGTCCGCGGGCAGCTCGCCTACTTCCGCGGGCAGCTCGACCTTGGAGGCATTGACCTGCGCTCCGCCGCAGGCCGTGGTGAGCAGCGCGATGCCGCCAAACCAAAGGGTCAGCTCAGTCGACATTCGCACCCTCGGCGATCCAATCGTGCAGCGCCTGCATCTCGGCGCGCGACCAGTAGGGCCCCGAAGGGGGCATGCGCGCTCCCGTCGGCGGCGCGTTGGACAGCTTCTGGTACAGCACGCTGCCGCACGGGTCACCGGGCACGATGCTCTTATCGCGACCGGTGTTGCCGCCGCGCTTGATCGAGCTCCAGCTGCCGACGCTGAAGCCGGTGCTGTCGATCGAGACGCCGCTGCCGGCTGGGTTGTGGCAGCCGCAACCCATCTTCAGGTGCATCAGGATCGGCTCGGCCTCGACGTCGGTGTCCGGGTCGCTGTCTTCGTTCTCGCAGTTGCCCGCGGTCACTTCGCCAATCTCGGGCTCGAGCGTGTCGACGCACGCGGCTGCGGCGGCGACGGTGGATAGCGCACACAGCAGGAGGTAGCGGCTCTTCACATATCCCCCGGGAGCACGACGAAGGGCCGGTTGACGCGGTTGGTGGTCGCGACCGCGCTCGCGATGGCGGTCGTGTTGACCACCGTCAGCGCGTTCATCATGCCCACCGTGACCAGGTCGCTCTCCTTGCTCAGGCTCGCGATCAGCGTGTCCCAGGCGGCGTTCAGCGCGGCCATGTCACCGGGCGGCGTGCCGGTCGGCGCCTTGAGCGTCACCGTCACCTGCAGCCAGGCGGGCGAGTACTTGGGATTTCGCGAGCCGTCTTCGCCCTTGAACGGCTGCGAGAAGATCACCTTCACGGGCGCCATCGAGCCGGGCTTCACCAGCTCGTACACGTTGTTGGTCTGCACGCCCGTCATCGGGTCGTACGTGAACTGCCCCTCCTGCTCGACCATCGAGTCGTAGTGCACGGTGGAGCCGCGGTAGAACGCGACCTTGTTCTGCGCGCGAACGCCGCCACTCAGCACCGCGTCGGGCGTGGTGATCGGGTGGTTCACCCAGTACGCAGCCATCGTCGCCGTCGGGTCCGTGATCAAGCCGAGGTCGATCGCGTCGCTGAAGGCATCGAAGGAGACGATCAGCTCGTCCTGGTACTTCGACGTCACGCACGCGTACTGCAGCGCGCGGAACGGCGAGTAGTCGGAGTCGCCCGGGATGTTGTCGACGATCACCGGGTGGTACTCGATCGGCGTCACGTCCATGCCGTTGCAGCGTGCGAGCCCGTAGGCCGCCGAGGCGCCGCGCTTGCCGGGACCGAAGTCCCAGTAAGACACCTGCGTGCCCGCGGCCCAGCCGACCTTGGGCATGATGTTGCCCTTCGTGACTCCGTCGTTGACGTCGATCTTGCGGTACGCCGTGATGTCGTCGGTGAGCTCGCCCGGCATCATGCTGCCGGGCGGCAGGATGTATCGGCTGTACCCCGGTTCGTCCCCGACCATTCCGTCGAGACAACCACCACACAAAAACACTACGGCGAGCGCGGCTCCCTGCCATCGCTGCATGTGTCCCCCACGGAGCTCGCGGATGAGCGCGCGCTTCCGTTGGCCAGAATCGAACAGATCGAGGGTCTTGGGGGAGCCCCTCAGTGAATCCTAAGAAAATGAATAGGTGCAGTTGGGGCAATGCCCGACACGAGGCCACGGAGTCGGTGAGGGCTGCTGCATATTCGTACCGCGCAAGCAGCCTTGCCACGCACGCGCGGCACGCGAGCGCGCGATGTGCGTGGCTATCGGCCACGCGGACTGCATGGATGTCGCGTCGAAGCGTGTTCTAGCCGCGAATTATCGCGTGTTGCAGCACCGTCACGCGTTGGCCTTCCGCTTGCACATCCAGGCGCAAAGGACGAGCGCCGGAAGGCCGTCGCTCAGGTCGACACAAGATCGATCAAGGAGGATTGTCATGGGTCTACTTTGGGCATTGGTCATCGGTTTGATCGTGGGCGCGCTGGCGAAGCTGCTGATGCCCGGGCGCGATGGCGGCGGTGTCATCGTCACCATGTTGCTCGGCGTCGCCGGCTCGTTCCTGGCGCTGCTGATCGGACGCGCGATGGGCGTATACGACATGCGCGACGAAGGCCCCGGCATCATCGCCTCCACGCTCGGTGCCCTGCTGATCCTCGCTGGCTGGCGCGCGATCGTCGCCCGCCGCCGCCGCATCCTCTGAAGCGCAGCCCGCGCGAAAGCGAGAAGGCCCTGCGCGAGGCGCGGGGCCTTTTCTTTTTTAAACTGCAGACGCTCAGTTCGCGACCGCGTCGACGCGCGCACGGAGCGTGGCGGCGTCTGGCGCACCGGGCGCCAGCGTCAGATAGCGACGCAGCGCCGCACGCGCCGGCTCGCCCTGCCCCAACCGCGCGCATACCAGCGCGAGGCCTCGGAAGGCATCGGCCTCGTCGCGGTCGAGCTTGCTCGCCGCTTCGTAGTGGGCGCGCGCATCCGCCAGCTGCCCGCGCACCATGCTCGCGAGCGCGGCGTCCATGGCCCGCTCCCAGCGCGAGTGCCGCTCGGGATCCGGCGCCACCTCGGCCACCGGCTGCGCCGCAGGCTCCGCGCTGGCGACCGCGACCGGCGCGGGCGCGACGACCTCGGCCTCTTCACGCGCCTTCTTCACACGTCGAGCGGCGCGCGTCTCGGGCTCGCTCGCCGGCACGGCCGCACTCGGTTGGCTGGCGGGCACCTCGAGCCGCGCGCTGCTGGTCGGCGGCGCATCGTCGAACGACGCCAGCGGAGACAGCGGTTGCGCCGCGCCGAGCAGCGGCGAGCGCCACGTTATCGGAACCTCCCGACCGACCGGGAGCTCCGTGACCGGGTTGCCCTGCAGCACCGAGCTCGCCACGGCGCGCACCGGCACGTCCGAGTGATACAGCTGCACCACGGCGCCCGGCGCCGCCAGCAGCAACAGGCCCGCGGCCAGCTGCACCGGTCGACGCATGTCCGCCATGCCGTGTTGCCACCAGCGCGAGAGCGCCGGGAACGAGATGCGCGCGGGCGTCATCCAGATGGGATCGATCGGGTCCTCGTAGGCGAACGCCTCGACGCCGCTCGGAAGATCGTGGTCGCGCGCGCACGCCTCCAGATCCGCGAGCATCTCGCGCGGCGTTGCGTAACGGAGCGCGGCCGCGCGCGTGAGGGCCTTGGTGGCGATGCGCTCCAGATCGAGCGGGCAGTTGGCGCGCAGCTCGCGCAGCGGACGCAGCGGCGCGTTCAGCACCGCGACCACCAGCTCGCTGAAGTTCTGGCTCTCGTGCGGCGCGTGTCCGCTGAGCGCCTCGTAGAGCACTGCGCCCGTCGCGTAGAGATCCGTGCGCAGGTCGACGTCCTGGCCGCGGATCTGCTCGGGGGACATGTACTGCGGCGTTCCCACCAGCGTGCCGTGGCAGGTCAGCTTGGCGGCCGACTCCAGCGCGATGCGCTTGGAGATGCCGAAGTCGACCAGCTTGACCACCGGCACACCGTCGCCGGCGTCGTGCAGCATCAGGTTGTCGGGCTTGATGTCGCGATGCACGATGCCCGCGTCCTCGAGCGCACACAGCCCGGTCAGCAGCTGGCGTACCACCTCGACCGCCGCCGCGAGCGAGAGCGGACCACGCTGCAGCACGTGCGACAGGTTCTCGCCGTTGACGCGCTCCATCACGAGGTACGGCGAGCCGTCCGGCAGCGTGCCGGTGTCGTAGACCTCCAGCACGTTGCGGTGGTGCGCCAGCGCGGAGATGCGCGCCTCGCGGCGGAAGCGCTCCAGCAGCGCCAGCGGCGTGTCCGCGGCGAGGTGCAGCACCTTGATTGCGACGCGGCGCCCGAGGCCCACGTGCTCCGCGTCGTAGACGACCGCGAAGCCGCCGAGGCCGAGCAGCCCGTGCACCACGTACTTGCCGTGGATGCTGCTGCCCACGGCGAGCTGCGGCGAGGCGTCGTGGCTCACGGCGTGCGGCCCGTCGCTGCTGCCGAACAAGGAAGTATTCATGGCGAACCTCCACACTTGGGTCCGTGGCAGAGCTGCAGTCCCGCGCAGCTCGGATCTTTGCTCGCCGGTCCAAGACAGAGCGAGATGCAGAACGGGTCGAGTGCGGCCTCCAGCTTGAGCTCGTCGTCATCGCCGTCATCGGCGTTGCCGCAGAGCTCTTCGGGCTCCTCGCCGAACGCGCTCTGCACGCACTTCTTGCACTGGCTGTCGTTGGGCTTGGGCACCTTGCACACGTCCTGGCAGACCGTGCCGGCGTCAGGGCGCGGTCGCCCCGCGTCGCGCTTGCCCGCGTCCTTGGTCACGGCCGCATCCTTGGTCACGGCCGCATCCTTGATCACCGCTGCGTCCTTGATGGCGGCGTCCCGGACGACGGCTGCGTCCCGCGCCGGTCCGGCATCCAGGCCGCCCTCTTCTTCACGCACCCTGGCGTCGAGCACGCCGAGGGTCGCGTCGAGCATGGTCTGCGGCTCCGAGGCATCCTCGACGCCGGTGATCGGATCGATCTGTTGGTCGCCGTCCTCGACGCAGTAGCCGCGGTAGCAGAGCTGCCCGACGTCACAGCTGCTGGAGTCGTCACAGCGCTCCGCGGCGTTGCCGGACTCGGGCGCCACGCAGGCGCTCAGCATCAAGGCGGCCAGCCACGCACGCCGCATCAGAGCCCACCCTTCCAGGCGCCCGTCAGCGAGACCTTGAAGCCACCGCGATACGGCGCCGCGCCCACGCGCACGGGCTGCTCCGCATCGGGCTTGGGACGAATGTACTTCCAGAGCAGCGCGAGCGCACCCGCCGCGCCGGCGCCGGCACCACCGATGAGCAAACCGTTGGCCACGCGGGCTCGCTGTTGCGACTTCTCCAGCAGGTCGTGCGCCTGGTCCGCGTCGGCGCGCGTGCGGATGTCGGTGCGCTCGTACTTGTCGTGGTCTCGCTTGGAGAGCACGCCCATGGTGATGCCCGCCGCAAGCAGGCCACCGCCGACCGCGGTCGACGACCAGCCAACCACATTGGCGGGCGACAGCGAACGCGGCTCGCGCAGGGGCCGATCGCCGATGTTCTGCTGCGGATAGAGGCGCTCGATCAACATGGGTACCACTTGCGCTGGAGCTTGTTTGCCGGTGCCGAGCCCGGCCACGGCGCGGCGCGTGACGATCGCCTGCGGACCGTCGTGCGCGATCAACGTCAGGCTGACGCGACCCTTGCTGTCCTTGTGAAGCTCGCGCACGAGCAGCCAATCCGCCCCCAGCGAGCCCGCCACACGCTGTAGACAGTCGGCGTCCTGGGCCTGACTGCTACAACCCGCCGCGAGCTCCACGTCCTCGAACGGAACCGGCGAGACGTACGACG
>JBEVNG010000171.1:0-11575 GCA_040508235.1 Polyangiales bacterium
GCCAGCTTCGAGATCGAGTACCAGCGCGTGATGGGCGAGATGAAGCGCAAGAAGGGGCTGGAGAGCTGAGCTCAGCTCTTCCCTGACGGCGTGCCTTCCGTGTTGAGCATGACCGGCTTCGGTGCCGGCGAGGCCTCTGCCCACGCGCAGCCGCTGCGTGTGGAGCTACGCGCGGTCAATCACCGCCACCTCGACCTTCGGGTGCGCACTCCGTCCGAGCTCGGCGACCTGTCCGGGCTGGTCGAGGAGTCGCTGCGTGCACGCTGCGGACGTGGCCGAATCGAGGCGCAAGTACTGTGGCGCTCGCCGAGCGCGAGCGGCTCCGAGCTCGACTTCGAGCGCGCGCGCCGTGCCTACCAACAGCTCACGCAGCTGCGCGACGAGCTGGCCCCCGGCCAGGAAGTTCCCTTCACGGCCGTGTTCGGCGTGCCGGGCGTGTTCGCGAGCAAGCCCTGGCAACGTGACGACGTCGAGCAGGCGCTGCGGCTCGCCACCGAGCAAGCGATCGACGCGCTGACCGCCATGCGTGCACGCGAAGGCGAGGCGCTGGCCGCCGACATTCGCGCGCGCCTCGCCCTGGTCCGCAAGAGCGCGGCCACCATCGAGGAGCACCGGCCCAGCATGCTGGAGTCCGCGCAAAAGCGCCTGACCAAGCGGGTCGAGAAGCTGCTCGAGGGCAGCGCCGTGGGGCTCGATCCGGCGCGGCTGGTGCAAGAGGCGGCCTGGTTCGCCGAGAAGTCGGACGTCGCGGAGGAGCTCACGCGCCTGGCCAGTCACCTCGACGAGTTCGAGCGTTCGCTCTCGTCCCATGGTGAGAGCGTGGGCCGCAAGCTCGACTTCGTGGTCCAGGAGATCGGCCGCGAGCTCAACACCATCGGCTCCAAGGCCAACGACGCCGACGTCTCGCGGCAGGTGGTCGAGCTCAAGGCCGAGCTGGAGCGCATCCGCGAGCAGGTCCAGAACATTCTTTAACGCAGCCTTCAACCTGGTAACCTTCGCTCCATGCTCGACCCCGGTGCCGACCTCCTGCTGTTGATCGTTTGCTCCCCCTCGGGCGCGGGGAAGACCACGCTGACCCGCGAGCTGCTGAGCATGTTCGGTCGCCTGACCTTCTCGGTCTCGTGCACCACGCGCAAGCCGCGCGGCACCGAGGTCGACGGCCGCGACTACTTCTTCACCTCGCGCGAGGACTTCATGCGCAAGGTGGAGGCGGGCGCGTTCGTGGAGTGGGCCGAGGTCCATGGCAACCTGTACGGCACCACGATCTCGGAGCTCGATCGGGCGCGCAGCGAAGAAAAGGTGGGCATCGTATTCGACGTCGACTACCAGGGTGCGCGCCAGATCAAGGCCAAGCTGCCCAGCGCGGTCGGCGTGTTCATCTTGCCTCCCTCCATGGAGGAGCTGGCTCGGCGCCTGCGCGGCCGCGCCACGGACGACGAAGCCACGATCCAGAAGCGCTTCGCCAAGGCGAAGCTGGAGATCGAGAACTACAGGTTGTTCGATTATCTAATCGTCAACGACGACCTGCAGAAGAGTCACTCGCGGCTGCGCAGCATCGTGTATGCGGAGTCGTCCAAGACCACACGCCTGGCCGCCGCGGCGGAGCGCTTGCTGCGCGACGAGAACGTCGGGACGTGGCCCTTCCAGGCGCTCTGAACGCCGCACTGTTCGTCGCGCTCCTGCTGCTGTGCGGCCCCGCGCGTGCCCAGGAGCTGCACTTCCTCGGTGCCGACAACCGCGCGCTCGACCCGCAGCACGACGGGCTCGGCATCTCGCGCCGCATCACGCATGACCGCAGCCTGCCACGTGGCGCCAACGCCCAGCAGCAGAGCGTCGACCTGGAGAACTTTCGCGTCGAGCTGATCGACCCGAACCTGCGCGCGAGCGTCGTGCACGCGGAGCTGGAGGCCGTGGGCGCGGACGGCGAGCGTCACGGTCTGTTGCGCCACCTCGCGCTGCTGCGCGTGCCGGGCAGCGATCGCCTGCGCTCCGGCTTCGTACGCCTGGTCTCGGACAGCACGGACGTCTCCGCGCCCGACGTCGGCTTTCAGCTCTTGCAGGCGCGGCTCGGCGACCGCGTACGTGCGACCCTCGACGAGCACACGCAGCGCGCGGAGATCGGCGTCGGTGGCTCGGGCACGCGGCAGCGCCTGCGCGGCACGCTGCGGCTGACCGTGCTGCGCATCGCCGCCAACGGCCCTCCCGCGGTCGGCGACGACGAGCTGCAGGCGATCACGCTGGCGCGTCGTCAGGTCGAGATCGCGAACGAGATCTGGGCACAGTGCTTCATCGACTTCGGTGCGCCGGAGGACGCGAGCGTGCAGGTCGCGAACCCTCCCCCACCCGCGCTGCTCGCGGTGGGCGACCTCGATGGCTTGCCGTCGCTGCGTGCGTCGCGCGTGCAGCTGCGCGTGAACGACCGCCGGGTTGGACCCATCGCGATCCCCGCCAACTCGATCCCGGAGCGGACCGCCGCCACGATCGCACGCGCGCTGCGCAAGGCGGGCTTCCAGGCCGACGTCACGACCAACCCGCGCGCGGAGCTCGGCGCGGGCATGAGCGCCGACGTGGTGGTGCGTGATGCGCGCGGGGAGCTCGCGCGCTTGAGCGCGGACGGCAAGGAGAAGCTCGGCACCGATCCGCAGCAGACGCTGACCCTCGGCGGGCTCGATCTCAGCGACGGACTCGACGAGTTCGACAACACGCTCGCGGTCACCGGCACGCTGGAGGAGCGCACGCTGGTGAAGCTGCTCGCCGATCAGGACCCGGCGACCATCGACGTGTTCCTGATCAATCGCTTCGTGAACCGCGCGCGTCAGGGCGAGGCGTTCATCGAGGCGGACGGCAGCAGCATGGCCAACACGCTGGTGTTCGATCGCAACGCCGTGCGCTACGAGCGCCAGGCCTGGGTGCAGGCGCACGAGCTGGGCCACGTGCTGCTCGACGAGGCCTTCCATCCCGACAACATCGCGGCCGATCGCCCCTGGCTGCTGATGGATGCGGACGCGCGTCAGGGTCGGGTGACAGGTCCCAAGCGCATCAGTGATCAGGAGTGCGAGCGAGCCCGCCGACGCAGCGGCCCGGGCGCGCACCCTGTGCTTTTGCGCCCGATCACGCCGTAACGCTGGCGCGTGGATTGCTTTGTCTTGGTCTCGTCCGGCGCTCTCGTGCGATCGGCGAGGAGGAGACATGTCCAAGATGGTGGCAGCAAGCGTGGTGCTGCTCGCGCTCGGTTGTGCAGGAGCGCAGCACGGTAGCCATGCCCGAGGCAGTGCCAACGCGGGGACTGCGAACAAGCGCAGTGCCGCGTGCGAGAGCGACCAGCCGGTGGAGATCGCGTATCGCGACGCACCCGGCGGCAGCAGCGTGTCGTTCGCGACCACGGGGAGCGTCGATGCGCTACGCGAGCGGGTGAATGAGCTCGCCGAGTATCACAACGGCAGCGAGGACCCGCTGGCGATGCACGACCTCAACGCGATCCCGCACCGCGCGCAGGTGGAGCCGCTCGAGCGCGGCGCCAAGCTCACGCTGATCGCCAGCGCCAGCAACGACACCGATGCCCTGCGCAAGAGCGTGCAGCAGGACGTCGAGCAGCTGAAGGCGCACGGCTGTATCGCCGGCCAGGAGGCCCTCTGATCAGCGCTGGAGCGCGGCGGCGAGGGCGTCGTGGAGCGTGCGCACGCCGATCAGCTCCAGCCCCTTGCGCTCGCCTGGCTCCAGGCGCTCCAGCGACGAGTGCGGCAGGATGGCGTGCGTGAAGCCGAGCTTGCGCGCCTCCGCGAGCCGGGAGGCCGCACGGGGCACACCGCGCACCTCGCCCGTGAGCCCCACCTCGCCGAACGCGATCAGCTCGTGCGCGAGCGGACGGTCGCGCAGGCTGGAGACGATCGCGATGGCCAGCGCCAGATCGACCGCGGGCTCGTCGACGCGCGCGCCGCCCACCACGCTGACGAACACATCCTGATCGAACACCTGCACGTGCGCCTTGCGGTCGAGCACCGCGAGCAGGATCGCCAGGCGCGAGGCATCGAGCCCGGTGGCGACGCGGCGCGCCGAGCCGTACACCGCCGGCGCCAGCAGCGCCTGGACCTCGAGCAGCAGCGGGCGCTGCCCCTGTGCGCTCGGGAACACCAGCGAGCCGCTGGCGTGCGCGGGCCGCTCCGCCAGGAACAGGCGCGACGGATCGACCACCTCGCGCAGGCCCTCGCGCACCATCTCGAACACGCCGAGCTCCTGCGCGGGGCCAAAACGATTCTTGCTGCTGCGGATCAGGCGGTACGTGAGCGTGGCGTCGCCCTCGAAGTTGAGCACCGTGTCGACCAGGTGCTCCAGCAGCTTGGGGCCCGCGATGGCGCCTTCCTTGGTGACGTGGCCGATCAGGAACACCGCGATGCCGCGCGCCTTGGCCAGATCCACCAGGCGCGCGGTCACCTCGCGCAGCTGCCCGACGCTGCCGGCCACCGACTCCAGCTCCGCGCAGCGCATGGTCTGGATCGAGTCGACCACCATCACCGCGGGCTGCTCCTGGTTCACCGCGTGCGTGATGTCCTCCAGGTCCGCGGTGGCGAGCACGTGCACCTGGTCCACGCCCGGCGACTTGATGCGCTCGGCGCGCAGCGCGATCTGCGCGCGCGACTCCTCGCCCGTGATGTACAGCGTGCGCGCGCCGGTGGACGCCACGCCGGCCAGCGCCTGCAGCAGCAGGGACGACTTGCCGATGCCCGGATCGCCACCGACCAGCACCACGCCGCCCGCGACCAGACCGCCACCGAGCACGCGGTCGAGCTCCCCGATGCCGGTGTGGATGCGCCGTGCCGCGTCGGAGGTGACGTCGCTGAGGCGCTGGCTGGTCTCGCGTCCGGGGCTCGCGGCGCGTGCGCTCAGGCGCGTGCCGTGCGTGCCCGCGTCGCGCTCCTCGCTGAGCGTGTTCCAGGCGTTGCAAGCCGGACAGCGACCGAGCCAGCGCGGCGAGACCGCCCCGCACTCGGCGCACACGTAGACGGTCTTCGCCTTGGCCATGTCCTGCTATCGCACGTTCGAGCGCGCGGTTGCGCCCGAACGGCGATCAGAATGCGATGCCGGCGACGCCGCGCAAGATCAGCGCGTTCTTGGAGTTCGAGAGCGGGTCGTTCTGGAAGTTCATGCCGTCGAACGGAAACAGCACGCCGAACTGCACCATACCGTAGAAGCCGTCGGTGATGTCCGGGCCGTCCTCGCTGCGGTAGTAGAGCGAGAGGTCGAGCTCCAGGCCGAGGTTGCCGCTGTTGCCCCAGCTCTGCTTGGGGTTGGAGGCGCGGCTGTAGATCGCATCGAGCCGCGCGCCCGCCTGCTGTCCGTACGGATCGCGGATGAAGTCGTAGCTGATGCCGGGCTTGAAGTAGTAGGCGCCCGCGACGCGGCGCATCACCGTGCGCCACAGGATCAAGTCGACGCGGTAGTCCGGGTGGAACTGGTACGTCGAGATGGTGTTGTTGGGCGAGGCGTCGGCGCTGCGCTGGTAGCTCGGGTCGTTGGTCTGCGCGAGGCCGTAGGCGTTGGAGTCGCCGCTCGCGAAGCCGGTGTTGAAGTAGATGCCGAGCCGCTCATCGAACAGGCGGTACTCGCTCTCCAGCGCCAGGCCGAGCTGGCGGAACTTGCAGCTGCCGCCGCCCGCGCCGCCCAGGTTCTCGTCGGCGTTGCGGATGTCCTCGCCCGAGGTGTTGATCCACGGGCACTGGCCCTCGCGCTTGCCGGCCACGAACGCCGCCTCCAGCTCGACACGCAGGCCCTCCCAGAGGAACTGCATCCAGAGGTCGGGGATGAACTGCTGCTGGTTGAGCCGCGTGTAGCGCGCGCTGTTGTAGGAGCCGTAGTCGACCGAGCTCTCGATGCCCGCTCTGCGGTTCAGGACCTGATTACGGTAGATGAAGTAGAGGCCGTAGTTGAACACGGCCTCGCCGCGCGCGAGCGTGGCCTGCTGCACGTCCTCGTCGAGCTTGTGCGCCACCGCGCCGGTGAAGGCATCGAGATCGTCGCGCTGGGCGGCGTCGATGGGGATGCCCGAGGGGGTGTCGTTGGGCAGGTAGCGCTGGCTGTTCTGGCGGCCGAGCACGCGGCCTTCGCTGGCCCAGTCGTAGGCGGCCATGATGTAGAACCCGGCCAGGTTCGTCATGCCCATCACGCGGTCGACGTCGCTCGAGAAGTCGGAGTCGATGCCGTAGCGGTCGCCGCCGTTGTCGAGGATGCCGAGGCCCCAGTCGGCGCCCATGCGGCCAAAGCGCAGCTCGCCGATGTCGCGGTTGCGCGCCTCGCCCCACATGCGGCGGGCGCGGATGGCGTTGCCGCTGCTGAGGTCCGCCGGCTGCGCACCCGGGCCGTAGCCGAGCGTGCCGAGGCCGACGTTGTCCATCACGTCGATCCACGCCTTCACGCGCACGTCGTCGCTGAGGTGAATCTCCGGCTTGAGGCGCAGGCGCATGTCGCCGCTGACCTGCCCCTTCTTGCCGCAGCCCCCGTTGGCGCCGCGGTTGTCGCCGCAGCCGCCCTCGACGGGCTCCGAGCTGGCGCTCCAGCGCGTGGAGTCGTCCGGCGTGAAGTACGGGAACGGATCGTAGTTGCCTCGCGTGATGCCGGTCTCGTTGTTGCCCTCGTAGTAGAGGCGATCCGACTGCGGGCTGTGGCCGAGCGCGCCGTCCTTCAGGTAGTTGGTGCGCACGCGCATGTAGCCGTGCAGGTGGAACACCGTCTCGGGCAGCGTCCAGCGCTTCTTCTCGAGCGGTGGCGGCGCGGCGTTCTCCAGCCGATTGGCGGCGGCCGCGGGATCCGGCAGCGTGTCGCGCTCCAGCTCGAGCGGCGAGAGGTTCGGCGGCTCCAGCACGCGCGGGTTCTCCGGCGCGGGCGGCGGCGCAGGCTCGGCCGGCTCGGCGGCAGGCTCGGCCGGCGTGCTCTCCGGCGCGGGCTCGGCGGCAGGCGGAGCGCTGGGCTCTTGCGCCGCACCAGCATCCGCAGGGACAGGTTCCTGCGCATTCGCGCGCAGCGAGACAAGGAGAGAAGCGAGCGCGAAGTAGCTCGAAAAATGCGGGCGGCGCATAGGCGAGGGGGCTCGTAGCACGCATGCAAACACACGGTCAATCAAGGGATCCGGCATTCTGGCCAGCGGACCCGCGCGCCGTGCCGATGGGAGTGGAGACGCTAGACTCGGCTCACGGTTCATCGTGACAGAGCGCGTTCAATTGGTTGCACTCGGAGGACTCGGCGAAGTCGGCATGAACTGCATGTCGGTCGAGCATGGCGACTGCCGCCTCCTGATCGATTGTGGGATCACCTTCCCGGACCTGCCCTTCGGCACCGACGTGATCAGGCCTGACTTTCAGCACCTGCGCGACGTGCCCAAGAAGCAGTCCGCGCTGTGGCTGACCCGCGGCCACGAAGATCACATCGGCGCCGTGCCATACCTGCTGCGCGAGCAGCCCATGAAGATCTACGGGCCCCCTTACGCGCTGGCCCTGGTGCGCGAGCGCCTCAGCGAGAACCCGCCCCCACGCGCCCCGGAGCTGATCCCGATCGTGCCCCGCGAGCGCTACCGGTTCGGGCCGTTCGAGATGGAGCCGGTGCGCGTCACGCACTCGATCGCGGACGCGACCTCGCTCGCGCTGCGCACGCCGGCCGGACTGATCGTGCACACGGGCGACTTCAAGATCGACCCCACCCCCACCGACCACGAGCAGTTCGATCGCGAGCGCTTCCGCCAGCTGGGCGAGGAAGGCGTGCGCCTGTTGCTGAGCGACTCGACCAACGTCGACAGCGAGGGCGAGGCCGGCAGCGAGCGCGGCGTCACCACGCGTCTGGTCGACCTGGTGGAGCAAGCCCGAGGCCGCGTGGTGGTCACCTTGTTCGCCTCCAACACGCACCGCCTGCGCGCGATGATCACCGCCGCCAAGCACACCGGCCGCAAGCTGTGTTGGCTCGGGCGCTCGGTGCAGACCCACTCGCGCGTGGCCGCCGAGACCGGCTACCTGCGCGACCTCGAGGAGACCGTGATCGCGCCCGCGCAGGCGGCCATGCTGCCGCGCCACCGCGTGCTGTTCGCGGCCACCGGCTCGCAGGCGGAGCCGGCCAGCGCGCTCGCTCGCATCGCGCGCCGCGTGCATCCCCAGGTGGCGCTCGAGGCGGGCGACACCGTGATCCTCTCCTCGCGCATCATCCCGGGCAACGATCGCCCGGTGGTCGACGTGATCGACTCGCTGCTCCGTCAGGGTGTGCAAGTGATCGAGCGGCGCACCGACCGCGCCATCCACGTCAGCGGCCACGCCCACCGCGGCGAGCAGCGCACGATGCTGGAGCTGGTGCGGCCCGAGTCGTTCGTGCCTGTGCACGGCACCCTGCATCACCTCCACCGCCACGCCGAGCTCGCGCGCGAAACTGGCGTGCGACACACCACCATCGTGCAGAATGGCGACGTGCTGGAGCTGTCTCACGAGGAGCTGCGCGTGGTCGACCGGGCGCGCACCGGCCGGGTGCACATGGCGCGCGGCGCGGACGTGAACGACGACGTGCTGGACCAGCGTTCCCGGCTCGCCGAGCAAGGCGCGCTGGCGATCTCGTTCGTGATCGATGGCAGCGGCCGCATGCTGGCCACGCCGGACATCTCCGCGCGCGGCGTGGTGTTCGCCGGTGCCGCCTCGGATCTGCTGGGCCAGGCGCGCATCGCCGCCAAGCGCGCCTTCCGCTACGCGGTCGACGACGGCCTGCTCGACGATCTCGAGGAGCTCAAGGAAGCGCTGCGCCGCAAGATGACGCGCTTCTTCATGGAGTCGCTCGGCCAGCGTGTGGTGTGCATGGTGTTGATCCACGTGGTCCGCGGCTCATGAACCCACGCGCGCTCGGCGCGTTGTTGTTCCTGCTCGGCTGTGGTCCCGCGGTGATTCAGCCGGGGCCCGAGCCTCACCCCCCCACGATGCCGGCGCTGCCGGTGGCCCCGCCGCCCGATGGCCGTCGCGCCACGCCGTCCGAGCTGGCGCTGGTCAAGCGCCTGATGACCGAGACCGAGCGCCTGCGCGGGCTGACGTTCCGCCATCCGGTCGACGTCACCATCGAGGGCAAGGCGACCATGCGCGCTTATGTCGATCGCACGATCGACAGCGAGATCCTGGAGCGTGCACGCGTGCGCTACCTGAGCCTCGGCGCCATCCCGGCCGAGCTCGACGTGCGCAAGCTCCTGGTCGAGGTGATGGAGGACGAGCTGGTCGGCTACTACGACCCCAAGGAAAAGCGGCTCGCGGTGCGCTCGGACATCGCACGCGCGCTGGACGACGACGGGCCGCGCAGCTTCGCCTGGCGCGCGACCGTGGTGCACGAGCTGGTGCACGCGCTGCAGGACCAGTACTTCGATCTCGCCACCAAGATCGAGCAGGTGCGCACCACGGACGCCGACGATGCCTTTGGGGCGATGGTCGAGGGCGACGCCACGCTGGTGATGCTCGGCTACACGGCGGAGGCCAACGGCGAGTCACTGCGCAGTGTGGTCGAGCAGCCCGACCGCATCCTGGCCGCGCTCACGCGTCCAGCCGATCAGCTCACGCGCGCGCTGCGTGAAGCGCCCCCGCTGCTGCGCGAGCCGCTGTTGTTCCGCTATCGCGAGGGGGCGCACTTCTGTGCACGCGTGCTGCGCGCCCAGGGCTGGGCACGCGTCGACGCGGCGCAGCGCAACCCACCCACCAGCACGCGCATGATCCGCCACCCGGGTGAGTTCCTGCGTGGAGAGCGCGACTTCGCGGTCGCCCTGCCCGCCTTCGCGCACGGCCCGTGGGAGCAGCGCGACGAGGACGTGCTGGGTGCGCTCGAGCTGACCGTGTGGCTCGAGCTCGACGCCGCGCAGGCCGCGCGCGTGATCGAGGACTGGCGCGGCGATCGCTACCAGATCCTGGCCGACGGGGATCGCCTGGCGTCGTTCTGGCTGATCGAGCTGGCCAGCAAGGCCACCGCGCGCGCGGTCGCGAACGGGTTGTCACGGCTGGGGGACGCGACGCGTCGGGTGCAGCTGGACGAGCGTCGCGTCTGGGTCGCGCGCGGCCTGGCGCCCGACGTGTTCGGCGGCGCGATCGACCATGTGCGGCACGCACACACGCCGCGCGCGGCCGGCGATCCGCTTGCCACCTCCGCAGGCGAGCACTAGACAAGCCCCTCTTTTCAACCCAACCGATCGAGGCGTGCGCGCGATGGAATCGCAAATCAGCGAAATCAGCCCAGTCCTGGTGCAAGTGAGCGTCGAGGTCCCGTGGACGGACGTCGAGAAGGCGATCGAGGGCAACTACTCGCAGCTCGGCCGTACGGCGAAGGTCAAGGGCTTCCGCCCCGGCAAGGTTCCGCGCAACGTGCTCAAGCAGCTGTTCGGCGCGCGCGTGAAGCAGGAAGTCGTGAGCAACCTGGTCGAGGCCGGTCTCTCGAACGCCGTCAGCAAGCACAAGCTGGCCGTGGTCGCGGTGCCTCCGCTGGAGAGCGCGCCCGAGCTGAAGCAGGGCGAGCCGCTCGCGTTCGTGGCCAAGATCGAGGTTCGGCCGAAGATCGAGAACGTCGACATCGCGGGAATCTCGCTTGAGCGCGCCAAGATCGAGATCAGCGACGCCGCCGTCGACACCGAGCTCGAGGGGCTGCGTCAGCAGCACGCGGAGCTGGTGGCGCCGAGCGAGCCGCGCCCCGTGCAAGAGGGTGACATCGTCACCTGCGACTACACCGTCAGCGTCGACGGCGTGGGCCGCCCCGACCTCGCGGCGACCAGCCGTCCCATCGACACCGCGGGCGGCTTGCTGCCCGAGCTCAAGACCGGCCTGTACGGCAAGAACATCGGCGATCAGGCCCGCGTCGAGCTGACCTTCCCCACCGAGCAGGGCGGCGAGTTCGCCGGCAAGCCGGGCGTCTTCGACATCACCGTGCGCGAGATCAAGGCCAAGGTGCTGCCCGAGCTCGACGACGAGTTCGCCAAGGACCTGGAGCAGGGCTCGCTCGCGGAGCTGCGCCAGAAGACGCGCGAGCGCCTCGAAGGCGCGGCCAAGTCCAACGCCGAAGCCGCGCTGCAGGAACAGCTGATCGACAAGGTGCTCGAGAAGAACCCCATCGAGCTGCCTCCGTCGCTGGTCTCGCAGCAGGAGCGCGCGATGCTGCAGGAGTACCTGCGCATGATCCAGATGACCGGCCAGGCGCCCAACTTCGGCGGCGACTTCATGGCCGAGGCCAAGGAGAACGCGGAGAAGCGCGTGCGCGCCGCGTTGCTGCTCGGCGCGATCGCCACCCAGCAGAACATCCGCGTCGAATCCGCGGACCTCGACAAGAAGCTCGAGGAGATGGCCCAGCGCAGCGGAAAGCACGTTGCCAAGCTGAAAGCCGAGCTGCAGGGCGAGCGCCGCGAGGCCATGGAGAGCCAGATCCTGGAAGCGAAGCTTCTTGAGTATCTGCTCAGCCAGGCTACCATCACCGAAGCGGCGACCTGAGCGCCTGCACCGCTATTGGTGGGTGTAAGCTCTGTCGCCAGGGGGATGACCGTGGCCGAAGAGAGAGTGACGCCCAGTCTCTACATCCCAAATCCCGTGGTCGTCGAGAC
>JBEVNG010000188.1:0-10915 GCA_040508235.1 Polyangiales bacterium
TGAGCGAGGTGCGCTCGTTCTTCCAGGGCACCATCCTGCTCGCCGGCGCGATCTCCACCGGCAGCGACGTCGCGGCCGCGCGCATGATGGGCGCCGACTTCGCGTACATGGGCACGCGCTTCATCGCCACGCAGGAGTCGTACGTGTCCGCGCGCTACAAGGAAATGCTGATCGAGGCGGGCGCCTCCGACATCCTCTACACGCCGGCGATCTCGAGCATCCCCGCCAACTTCCTGCGCCAGAGCATCGTCGAGTCGGGGCTCGATCCGGAGAAGCTGGTGCCGCCGCCCGGCATCGATCTCACGCACATCACCGAGCCCTACAAGAAGGGCCCGGAAGAGAAGGCCAAGGCCTGGCGCGACGTGTGGTCCGCGGGCCAGGGCGTGGCGGCGATCCAGGACACGCCCACCACCGAGGCGCTGGTCGAGCGCTTGATCAGCGAATACCGCGAGGCGCGCGCGGCCTTCCTGCGCGACGACGCGCGCTTCCAGTAAGGACATCCCCATGAGCTACAACACCCTCCTCTACCAGGTCAGCGAAGGCATCCTCACGCTGTCGATCAACCGCCCCGAGAAGCTCAACTCGTTCACCACCGAGATGGCCGAGGAGCTGGTGCAGGCATTCGAGCGCGCGAGTGAAGACGACGACGTACGCGCGATCGTGGTCACCGGCTCCGGCCGCGCGTTCTGTGCGGGCATGGACCTGACGCGCGAAGGCAACGTGTTCGGCTTGAACGAGGACATCAAGCCCACGCTCGCCGACATGGACGAGCGCCGCGACACGCCGGAGTTCTTCCGCGGCGTGCGCGACACCGGCGGCCGCGTGACGCTCGCCATCTACGCCTGCAAGAAGCCGGTGATCGCCGCCATCAACGGCGCCGCGGTCGGCATTGGCGCCACCATGATCTGCGCGATGGACGTGCGCCTGGCCTCGGAGAACGCGCGCATCGGCTTCGTGTTCGGCAAGATCGGGATCGTGCCGGAGGCGTGCTCGACCTGGTTCTTGCCGCGCATCGTCGGCGTCTCGCAGGCGCTGGAGTGGACCTACAGCGGCGAGATCCTCAACGCCGCCGACGCCAAGGCCGGCGGCCTGGTGAAGGAGGTCTACCCGGCCGACCAGCTGCTGCCCAAGGCGTACGAGCTGGCGCGCAAGTTCAGCCAGAACCGCTCGCCGGTGGGCATCGCGCTGACGCGCCAGATGATGTACCGCAACAGCGCGCAGCCGCACCCGGCCGACGCCCACCGCGTCGACTCGCTGGCGATCTTCTACGCCAGCATCGAGGACGGCAAGGAGGGCGTGAAGTCGTTCCTGGAGAAGCGCGATCCGAACTTCACCAGCAAGGCTTCGGAGATGCCGGCGTTCTACGAGGAGTGGATCAAGGACAATTCCCCGCGCGGGTGAAGCCTGCGCGCTCGGCGGCCGCGGCGTTGGCGTACCAGCCTTCGCCCTTGCTCTCGTCGATCTGCACGCGCACGTAGTCGGGGCACTCGGGTGCGTGGTAGAGCCGCTTGCCCTTGCCGCTGATGTTGCCCTTGATAGGCGTCTTGCCGCGCTCGATCTCCAGAGGTGGCGTGGGCAGCGGCGCCGGCGCGGCTTTCGGTTGCGCCACCATGGGTGCGTTGCCCGTCGCCTCGAACGTGAGCGCGATCGGGCAGTGATCGGAGAGCACGCCGCGCTTGCCGTTGTCGCTGGCGTCGTACTGGAACATCTCGAAGCTCTCCGCGATCGACGCGCGCTTGGCCGGCACGTTGAGCACGATGTGATCGATGAAGTCCGGGTGCTCGCCGGACCAGCAGGTCGAGCGCTGTCCCTCGGTGGGTGACCACAGGTCGGAGTCCGGTGGATCGGCGTCGTCGAGCTGCGCCCAGAACGGCTCGGCCTTGCGCCCGAACAGCCGGCGATTGAAGTCGCCCAGCACCACCGCCGCCACGCGCTCACGGCCGCGCGCGTCGATCCACGCCTCCAGGACGGGCAGCTGCTCGGCGAGCTTCTGGCATGCGCTCTGCGCGCCCGCGAGCGGTGCGTCGAAGCAGCCCGACTTCAGGTGCACGCTCAGCAGGCGCAACGTCAGCTCGCCCTTGCGGATGGTCACGTCCGCGCCAGCGCGCAGGTTGCCGCGGTCGAGCGCGTCGTAGTCCGGGTGCAGCTCGAGGGTGACGCCCTTGCGCACCGCGAAGCCCGTTCGCTGGGTGTCGCCACGTGCGGCCGCATGCAGCTGGTAGCGCGCGGGATCGAACACGCGCCGCGCCGCCTCGACTCCATCCACTTCCTGGAACGCGATCACGTCGGCCTGCAGGCGCTCCGCGTACGCGCGCAGCCGCGCGTAGTCCGCGTCGCCGCGCTTGACCGGACCCATGCCGTTGGCGCGATGCAGCCACTCCAGGTTCCAGCTGGCGACCTTCAGCGTGCCTACGGCACCGCTGTGCGGAGCCTCTGCGTGGGCGACGACTCCAGTGTGGTCGCCGCCTCCACACGCCACCGACACCACCACGCATGCGAGCAGACCGATTCGTAACGAGCGCATCAGTTGTGTGTGTTCCCTTTGCGGCGGTCGTGCGAGAAAGCAGCCGCGCGATCACCGCGCAGGGTGCACGACGGCTCCGCGACGTGCAATTCTGTCGGGAGCCATGGCCACGAAAACGGCGGAGCCTGCCGCGAGCGCCAGCAAACCGCGCATCCTGATCGTCGAAGACGACCAGGACCTGCTCAAGATGATGCAGCGCATGTTGACCAGCATCGCCGAGGTCGCCACCGCGGGCGACGGCGAGCACGCGCTCAAGATCCTGCAGCACGGAGAGCAACCGGATCTGCTGATCACCGACTGGATGATGCCGCGTAAAGACGGCCTCACGCTGGTGAAGGAGATGAAGCAGGACGCGACGCTCAAGCGCATCCCCGCGATCATCCTGACCGCGAAGACCGGACCACGCGACGTGATCGCGGGCATCAACTCGGGCGCGCGTCACTACCTGACCAAGCCGTTCAAGCCCGACGAGCTGATCGCGAAAGTGAAGAAGGTTCTCGGGCTCGCGCCCTGAACGCCGACCGTCCGCATTGCTGGATAGGCGGAGAAACGCCACGCGCGCGAGGCTAGACGTGCATGCGAGCGCGTGGGCAAGATGCCCATCGAGGGGCGCATGCAGAATCCACCGAAGGGCGGCAAGCCGCAGGTCATCCAGTTCAACTTGCCCACGCGCGAGGCTCCCAGCGCGCAGCAAGCCCAGGTGTCGCGCAGTGATCTCGGTCGGCTGACGGAAGCGCTGCGCGTGCTGGAGAGCCTGAACAACCCGATGGTGTCGCCCACGCAGCTGGCGCTGACGGTGCAGAGCATGCCCAAGCTCGCCGCGCGCGTCACCCGCGAGTACCACCGCTGCTTCATGGATCGCGCGATCCCACCCAACGTCGGCGATCAGATCAAGGCGCTAGGCAACAAGCGCTTCGAGGAGCTGCTCTACAACTACCTCGAGGACCTGACGATGTCGCAAGGGGAAGAGCCCTGATCGCGGCTCACCATTCGCGGATGCCAGCGGTGTTCCCGCGCATGCAGGGCAACTGACAGCAGAAAAGCCGACGGGGGCACGCGTACAATCGTGCTCGTGAGCGCGCAGGATCCGCAGGTCACGCGCCGCTATCCAGCGGACGAGCACGAAGCACCCCGCGAAGGCTTCGTGCCCGGAGAGCTACCCCACGTGAAGCCGGCGCGCGGAGCGATCGGCCCCTACCAACTGCTGTGTGAGCTGGGTGCCGGTGGCATGGGCACCGTGTACGTCGCGCAGCGGCCGCTGCCCGGCGGCGTGAAGTCGACGGTCGCGCTCAAGACGCTGAAGCAGCAGGCCATTCCGCGTCCGAACCTGGCGGAGATGTTCCTCGACGAGGTGCGCATCATCGCGCGCATCAGCCACCCGTACGTGTGCGCGGTGCGCGATCTGGGCATGGCGGCCGACGGCGTGCCGTACGTGGCGATGGACTACCTGATCGGCGAGCCGCTCTCGCGCGTGCTGCCGATCCTGCCGCAGCCGCCGGACATCGGCACCGTCGCGTGCATCCTGCGCCTGGTCGCGGATCTGTGCGAGGGCCTGCATGCCGCGCACGAGCTGCGCAACGACAAGGGCCAGCTGGTGGGCGTGGTGCACCGCGACATCTCGCCGGACAACCTGTTCGTGCTCTACGACGGCACCGTCCGCGTGGTGGACTTCGGCATCGCATACACGCAGGAGCAGGCGCAGAACGGCAAGCCGCAGACGCTGGCCGGCAAGTGCGCCTATATGTCGCCCGAGCAGCTGCGTGTGAAGCCGCTCGACCGGCGCTCGGACGTGTGGTCCGTGGGCGTCGTGTTGTGGGAGCTACTGACCGGCAAGCGGCTGTTCCAGCGTCAGTCGGATCTGCGCACCGCGGTCGACGTGCTGGGCTTGCCGATCGACCCGCCATCGAAGCACAACCCGCTGCTGCCCGCGGGCGTCGACTCGCTGGTGATGCGCGCGCTGGAGCGCGACGCGGAGACGCGCTTCTCCAGCGCTCGCGAGATGTCGCGCGAGCTGGAGGCGCTGATCAGCAGCTGGTACGGCCTGGTGCCCGCCAGCCGCGTCGGCCAGTGGTTGCAGAACATGTTCCCGGGCTCGATGGAGTTTCGGCGCCGCATCGTGACGCACAGCGAGGCGACGCAAGGAGTCGACGAGAGCGGGCCGCAGCTGCGCACGCGCGAGCTGGAGACCAACGTGCTGAGCGCCGCCGAGAGCGAGCGCGCGGCCTGGGTGCGCGCGAGCCTGGAGACCGAGGAGGTCCAGGACCAGACCACGAACCCGGACATCGTCACGGGGCAGCTGGAGTCGCTGGCCAACCTGGCGCCGCCCGCTCCGCGCATCGAGATCAAAGCAGCGAACGATCCTGCCACCAAGTCGATGATCTCCGCCTGGCTCGACGAGCAGTCGACGCCCAAGTTCGAGGCTGCGCCGATCCAGGGCATCGGCAAGAAGACCAACGCGGCGCCGACGCCGGTGTCTGAGCCGATCGAGGTCCCGCTCAACCGCTCGCGAACGTGGACAGTGATCGCGCCGGTGGCGATGGTGCTGCTCGGGCTGGTCGCATGGTTGGCGTGGCCGAGTGCACCTGCCAAGCAGCCGCCCAGGCCCACGGTGGCGGCGAAGCCCGCCGTGCAAGACGACTCGGAGCTGATGCGCTCGCCCACCTCGGAGCCACCTCCGTCCACGGAGGCCGTGCTGAAGCCCGAGGAGCCCGAGGTCCCGGTCGCTAACACGCCCGCACCAGAGCCGGCGCCAGAACCCGCGCCTGAACCCGCGCCAACGGTCGCAGCGGCCCCGCCCACACCGAGCAACAGTGCGCCCAGCGTGTCCGAGGTCGTGCCCCCGGAGAAGCCCAAGCCGCGTGTGGTGAAGGGCAGCGTCTACGTCACCTCGCGTGACCCCTCGCTGCGCATCGTGCAGAACGGCAACTTCATCGCCCCGCCAATCACGCTCACGCTGCCGGCCGGCGATCAGAAGATCCAGTTCACGCGCCCCGGCACCGGCAAGATCTCCAGCGTCAGCGTCGAGATCAAGCCCGGCAGCAGCGGCCTGATCTCGCTCGATTAGTCGAACAGGTCGGCGGCGATCGCATCCATCGCTTGCGGCAGCGGCGGGCGCAACAGCGGACCGGCGGCGGCGTCCAGCAACGCACGCGCGAGCGCATGCTCCGCGCGGTAGGCGCGCCCGCCGGCGATCATCATGCAGCGTGAAGACACCTCCACCGCGGTGCGCGCGGCAAAGCTCTTCACGCGCCGGCAGCGCTCGATGTACTCGGCGTCGCAGGGCGTGACGTCGTCCCGTGCCACGCCATCGAGGTAGCCCGCGGCTGCGTCGACCGACAGCGCGCACTCGGACAGCGTGGCCCGCGCCCACGCGGACGTGCGAGGCGCGCACTCCACCGCCACCTCCAGCGCTCCCTCCCCGATGCCGACGAACACCGCCGCCAGCAGCAACGTCGACCAGTGCCGCGCGTTGCGGCCCACGATCGCGCCCGGATACACGAACGTTGCCTCGGCCGGCGCGCCCGTCAGGGTCAGGCCCACGCTGGCCGTCGCGCGCATGCCCAGCGCATCCCAGTCGTCCGCCAGCTGCACACCCTCGGCGTCACGCGCCACGAAGTACGCGTCGAGCGCGCCGTCGCTGGTCTTGGCCGCGCACAGGAAGTAGTCCGCATCCGGACCGAGCGTGGCGAAGCTCTTCTGTCCGGTCAGCCGGAGCCGGCCGCGCTCGTCTCGCTCGGCGCGCGTGCGCGTGTTCGCGAGGTCGCCGCCCGCGCCGGGCTCGCTGTTGGCCACCGCCAGGATCTCCCCGGCCAGCGCCTTCTCGACGATGAACGCGCGACCACGCTGGAGCGCCGAGCGCAGCACCACCGGCACCGCGTCGTCGGGGATGCGCGTGTTGGCCGCGTTGCCGAGCGGCATCGACAGCGACAGCGCCGTCGACGGAGCGCGACGCGCGATCCGGCGGATGGCGTTGGCGGTGCTGGCCAGGTCGGCTCCCAGCCCACCGAGCGCGCTGGGGATCGGCGCACCCAGCACGCGTGAGCTGCGGAAGGTTTGAATCGTGTCAGCGGGGAGTCGGCGCTCCCCGCGCGTACAGACCACGCGCTCGCCCTCGGCCCAGGCATCGAGATGGTCTGCGAGTACGGACGCAAATGGATCGCCCGCCACGCGCAGCGGCGCGAGCGGCAGCACACCCTTGATCATGAAGACCTCCTCGAACTCGAAGGACGTCGGCGCGTTTGCACCGGATGTGCCACCCCTCCATCGTTCAGGAATTGGGTCGCGAGCCTGCTGCGGCCGCAGCAACCTGAGAGGCCGCTGTTGCGCGCGCATCAGCCTTGGCATTCCCGGGCAGCGTCGCCCTGGGTGGACATACGACCGTGATCTGTCGTGGGTGTCGGCGTCTTCGCTTTGCTTCGTCCCAAAAACGGCGTGGCTTGTATCTTGCGAACGAGCCGCGCTGCGCCATGACGATCCTCAAGCTCCCGACCGTGGATCCCACCGTGACCTCCGCCCGCGCCAAGGCGCTGGTGTTCGAAGACCCCACCTCGAAAGAGCTGCTGCGGCTGATCCAGCGCATCGCCCCGAGCCACGCCACCGTGCTGGTCACCGGCGAAACAGGGACTGGCAAGGAGATCGTCGCGCGCCACCTGCACGAGCTCTCCCCGCGACGTGAGGGCCCATTTCTCGCGATCAACTGCGGCGCGTTCAGCGAATCGCTGGTCGAGAGCGAGCTGTTTGGCCACGAAAAAGGCTCGTTCACCGGCGCCACCGCGACGCGCGCCGGCTGGTTCGAGGCGGCCAACGGCGGCACGTTGTTCCTCGACGAGATCGGCGATCTGCCGCCGCCCGTGCAGGTGAAGCTGCTGCGCGTGCTGCAGGAGCGTGAAGTGGTTCGACTCGGCTCGCGTCAGGCGCAGACGATCGACGTGCGCCTGGTGGCCGCCACCAACGTCGACCTCGCCGAGGCCGTGCAGGCCGGCCGCTTCCGCGAGGATCTTTATTACCGCCTGCACGTGGCGTCGATCGCGATCCCTCCGCTGCGCGAGCGCCCCGGCGATATCCTGCCGCTGGCGCGCTATTTCCTGGAGCTCTACCGCCAGCGCCTGGGCCTGGGCACGGTTCGGCTCTCGTCACGCGCCGAGCGCGACCTGCTGGACCACGTCTGGCCCGGTAACATCCGCGAGCTCGACAACGTCATGCACCGCGCGCTGCTCGTGTTCCACGGCGAGGAGATCACGCCGCACGATCTGCGCCTGTCCTCGCTGCGCGCGCGCCCAAGCAGCGACAAGTCCGACGAGGACGCGCTCGACGCCGCGCTGCTGGAGTTGTTCGAGCGCGGAGGCCCCACGCTCTATCACCACATCGAAGAGCGCCTGCTGCGCGCGGCCTATCACTTCTGCGATCGCAACCAGGTGCAGACGGCCAAGCTGCTCGGCATCAGTCGCAACATCGTGCGCGCGCGCCTGATGCAGTACGGGGACATCGCGGGCACGCCGCGCACCAGCTCGCGCGAGAGCTTTCAGACCCTGTAGGCCGCGAGCCTCTGCTCGAGGTCGGCCAGGAACGCCGGCACGCCGGGGTCCCCTTCGGGCGGCGCCCAGCTCGCGAAGTCCTTGTCGCTGCTCGCCGCATAGGGCCCGGGCTTCACTTCGTAGACCAGCGTGTCGGGCTCGCGCACGAGGATGCCGTGGAAGCGGCCCGGCGCCAGGTCGACGCCGAAGTCCTCGCTGCCCGCACGCAGCGTGCGCGCGAACGTGATCGCGCCGCGCTCGTCGAACACCAGGAAGTCGAGCGCCCCGCGCAGCAGCAGGAACACCTCGCTCTTGGGCACCTCCAGGTGCCGGTGCGGACGCACGTACGTCTCCGGCTGCATGGCGTTGAACATGCGGTGCGGGTTGTCGGCGTCGTTCTTGTGGAACGGCACGATCACGCGCTTGCGGTCGCTCTCGCGCGAGACCTGCAGCGCGCGCTGCACCAGCGTCTCGGTCAACAACACGATCGGTTCTTGCGGTGCGGGCAGAGCGCGAGGTGCGGGCATGGACACTCCTGCCACCTACGGTAGCAAGCGTGCGTCGCGTGGCACGCGTTCTGCAGTCCGAGCCGCGGACACGGCGAGCAAAAGCAAGGAGACTGGGTGACGTACGCCAACATCGAAGACACTCTCTCTGCGATCGGCCGAGGGGAAATCGTGGTGGTCGTCGGCGACGCCGAGGGAGACGACGAGGGCGACCTGATCTTCGCCGCCGAGGCCGCGACGCCCGACAAGGTCGGCTTCTTGGTGCGTCATACCAGCGGCGTGGTCTGTGCCACGCTCACGCCCGAGCGCGTGTCCGAGCTCCACTTGCCGCCCATGGTCGCGGACAACGGGGGCGACCCGCTGCGCACCGCGTTCACCGTCTCGGTCGACTACAAGCACGGCACCGGCAGCGGCATCTCCGCCAGCGATCGCGCGGCCACCTTACGCGCGCTCAGCGACACGCGTATCGGCGCTGGCGAGTTCGCGCGACCCGGCCACGTGTTCCCGCTGCGCGCGCGCGAAGGCGGCGTGCTCTCGCATCCTGGCCTGACCGAGGCCACCTGTGATCTCGTCCGCATGTCGGGGCTCGCGCCATGCGGCGTGCTCTGCGAAGTGGTCGACGAGGATGGCAGCATGGCGCGTCGGCCGGCGCTGCTCCGCTTCGCGCATCGTCACGACCTGCTGATCACCACCGTCGCCGACCTGGTCGCGCATCGCAAGCGCACCGAGCCGTGGGTGGTGCCGGTCTCGGAGGCGCGGCTGCCCACGCGCCACGGCACGTTCAAGGCGCGCGTCTATCGCTCGTCGCTGGAGAACGTGGAGCACGTGGCGCTGTTCATGGGCAACCCGGAGCTGGCCGACGACGTGCCGGTGCGCGTGCACTCGGAGTGTATGACCAGCGAGGTGTTCGGCTCGCTGCGCTGCGACTGTCGCGATCAGCTCGACGCCGCGCTGGCGGCGATCGCACGCGCCGGCACCGGCGTGCTGGTGTACCTGCGCGGCCACGAGGGGCGCGGCATCGGCCTGGCCAACAAGCTACGCGCCTATGCGCTGCAGGACGGGGGCGTCGACACCGTGCAGGCCAACCTCGCGCTGGGCCTGCCCGTCGACGCGCGCCGCTACGACGCGGCCGCTCAAATCCTGCGCGATCTCGCGCCCCGCAGCGTGCGCTTGATCAGCAACAACCCGGAGAAATTCGCGGCCCTGGAGAGCTACGGCGTCTCGATAACGCGACGGGTCCGGCTGCCGACCAAGTCTCACCCGCACAACCTCCGCTACTTGCGCTCCAAACAACAGAAACTCGGCCACGACCTGGATCTCGACCTCGACCTGGACGAGCTGCTGGAAGCCCCCGATTCCCGCCCGCTGCAGCAACATTCGCTGGGCGAGCTCTGAGCTGACGCGATAGAAGGAAATAGCCATGACCGAACCGTTCTCGATCGTCATCATCACCGGCAGCCCCACCCGTCCGTCGCGCACGCTCGGCCTCGTGCAGACCGTCGAGCAGCGCCTGCTTCGCGAGGCGTTTCGCGTGCGTACCATCCACGTGCGCGACCTGCCGGCGGAGGCGTTGCTACACGCCAAGTTCGAGGACCCCGCGATCAAGGAAGCGCTCTCGGTGGTCGAGCAGGCGGACGGCGTGATCGTGGCGTCGCCGGTCTACAAGGCGGCGTACACCGGCGTGCTCAAGGCGTTCCTCGACTTGTTCCCGCAGTTCGGTCTACGCGGCAAGGTCGTGCTGCCGCTGCTGACGGGCGGCACCATCGCGCACGTGCTCGCGCTCGACTACGCGCTGCGGCCGGTGCTGCAGTCGCTCGACCCGCGGCTCACCGTCGGCGGCCTGTTCGTGCTCGACAAGGCGATCACGCTCAACGACGACGGCGTGAAGCTCGACCCCGAGGTCGCGCCACGCCTGGAACAGATCACCCAGACCTTCATCGACGGCTTGCGCGCACATCACTGATCCCATCCGTCTGGTGCTGCAGCGAACAGAGCCAAATCGGCGCTTCCTGTAACATCGACTGCAGTGAACACCGCGCGCGGTGCCGCGACACGCAGTAAGCCTACAGCCTCCCGCTACGAGCTGGGCGAGCCCGTCGCCAGGGGCGGCATGGGCGTGATCCGTCGCGGCTTCGACCGCTGGGCGAGCCGCGAAATCGCGCACAAGCGCCTGCGCGTGGACAAGGAAGAGCAGCGCCCGCGCATCAGCGCGCTGTTCCAACGCGAGTACGACACGCTCGCGCGCCTGAAGCACCCCACCATCGTCGATGTCTACGACTTCGGCTTCGACGAACAGGGCGCCTACTACGTGATGGAGTGGCTGTCCGGCGACGACCTCTCCAAGCGCGCGCCGCTGCCCTACCGCGACGCCT
>JBEVNG010000191.1:0-7769 GCA_040508235.1 Polyangiales bacterium
TCAGCCGCGCGGCGGGCATCGCGCTGACCAAGGCGCTGTCCAAGGAGCTGGCCGAGCACGGCATCCTCGTGAACACGGTCTGCGTCGGTCTGATCAAGAGCGCGCAGCAGGAGCGTGCGGGCGCGACGCGCGGACTGAGCGCGGATGCGCACTACCAGCAGCAGGGAAGGTCCGTTCCGCTGGGCCGCGTGGGCGAAGCAGCGGAGGTCGCCAACGTGATCACGTTCCTGGTGTCCGCTGCGGCTAGCTACGTGACCGGTGCGAGCATCAACGTCGACGGCGGACTCGCTCCCACTGTCTGATAAGGTCTGCCGCGAGGTGATCATGGGTCGTACGAGTCTGTTCTGCATGGTGGGTCTGCTGGTGTCTGCTGCCGCGTGTGGAAGTGATGGAGGCAAGGACGAGACGGACGACGGACCGGGCCCCGGGCCGAGCGACCTCGACAGTGGAACGCCAGATGGAAGTGGACCTATCATCGGCGACCTCGACGCTACGCTGCGGCCGGATTCCACGCTCGCCACCCCGGACGCCGCCGCCGACGGAGGCGACGTGATCGTCGGCATGGACGGCTCGATCGTGGGGGGAGCGAGCTGCGCCGACGGCTTCCCGCGCGGTGTCGCGAGTGCCACCCGCCGCGAGGTGCGCGCGACCATGCCCACCATCGAAGGCGTGGCGGCCTGTCCGAACGGAGATGTCTTTGTCAGCGCCGCGAGCCTGAGTCAGGTCTGGCGAATTCCGTTCGCGGGTGGCGAACCGGAGGTCTGGTACTCGCAGAGCACCGGTCTGTTCGCGGGGCTGACCTGCGACGACAACAACCGTCTGTTCGCCGCCGACTACGGCTTCACCGATCCCGGCGGCGTGGTGCAGATCACCGGCAAGGGCGCCGGCACGCCGCTGCCCAGGCCGGCTGACTTCGCGACCCAGGGCTACAACGGCGTGCTCGTGATCGAGGGCATCGGCATCTTCGCCAGCGACACCGCGGCGGGGCGCATCGTGGTCTGGCGTGCGGACGCCAACGGCGCGCTGGTGGCGCAGACCGCGGTCAGCGGCGTCGGCGGCGCCAACGGCCTCGCGCGCGGCACGGACGGGCGGCTCTACGTCGCGCTCACGGCCACGCTCGGCGACAACGAGGTGGTCTCCTTCGCGGTCGGCAACGACGGCAAGCTGGAGGATCGCAAGAGCGCGTGGAAGGGCCCCAACATCGTCGACGGCATCGCCATCGACGAGAACAACACGCTCTACGTCGCGTTCTACAGCGAGGGCAAGATCGTGCGCGCGAGCGATGGCGCCACCGTCGCGACCGCCAAGAACCCGGCCAGCCTGGTCTTCCGCGGCGGCACGCTGCTCTACAGCGACTACGACGTGTTCGGCTCGCAGGCCGAGAAGGTCAGCGGCCAGATCAGCACCACCGGCTACCTGTACGCGGTCGACCTCGCGGTCTGCGGCGCCAACTGATCAGGGCTGCGCGGCGGCGAGATCCAGGCCCAGCTCCTGCGCGTTGCGGCGCGGACCGTAGCCGGGTGTGCCGGGTTGGATGCGCCAGCTGTCCGCCGCCGTGCCCGCATCGACGGTGTCGAAGCCGAGCTGATCGAGCAGCTTGCGCACGGTGTGCTTGGCCTCGGGATCGTCGCCCGCGATCACCAGCGCGCGGCGGTTGGCCGTGCCGGGCGCCTGGTTGTGCGTGGTCAGGTCCGCCGCCGCGATGTGGTTGAACGCCTTGACCACACGCGACGTCGGCAGGTGCTGCTGCAAGAGCTCGGTCGAGGTTGCGGTCTTCTGGTCGAGCTCCGGGATCTGCCCGTCGCGCTGCGGGTAGTAGTTGTTGGTGTCGAGCACGACCTTGCCAGCCAGCGGCTCGACCGGCACCGTCCGGAAGCGGCCGAGCGGGATGGTGACCACCACCAGCTCGCCCGCCTTGGCCGCCTCCAGCACCGTGCCGGCGCGCGCCTTGGGCCCGAGCTCCGCGACCAGCTCCTTCAGCGTCTCCGGCCCACGCGAGTTGCTGAGCACGACCTCATGGCCACTCGCGACCGCCAGCCGCGCGACCTGGCTCCCGATCTTGCCCGCTCCAATCAATCCGATCGTCGACATGCGCCCTCCTGAGCTCTCTGTCTACGATGGGAGACGCGCGGGCTCAACGTGCGCGCAGCCGTCGCTCCAGGAAGCGCAAGATCTTGTGGGCGCGGGCATCCCAGGTGAGATCGCGGGAGCTGGCGAGGGCGCCGGCGCTCAAGCGCGCGCCGAGCTTCGCGTCTTGCAGCAGCGATCGCAGTGCGCGGACCGCGCCATCGACGTCACCCGCGGTCACCAGGCGCGCGTTCTCGTCGTCGTGCAGGAGCTCGACGAGATCGGGCGTGCGCGGGGCGAGGATGGGCTTGCCGGCGGCGAGGTACTGGAAGAGCTTCATCGGCAGCACGGTGTTGCCGATCAGCGCGAGCCCGCGGTCGCTCGGTGGCAGCAGCAGCACATCCGCGGCCTTGAGGTAGTAGGCCACGCGCGCGAAAGGCTGCCAGGGCACCAGCTGCACGTTGGACACGCGCCGCGCCAGCAGCTCGATCAGGCCGCCCCTGCCGTCGTGACCCACCAGCAGGAACAGCGCCTCGGGCGTGCGCTCGGCCATCGCGACGATGGTCTCGATGCCCTTGGTCGCGTTGACATGCCCGGTGTACGCGACGATCGGTCGGTCGAGCGGCAGCCCCAGCTCCGCGCGCGGATTCGCGGGTACCGCGTCGATCAGCGTGGGGTCGTAGCCGTTGTGCACCACGCACAACCCGTCGCGCGGCACGCCGATGGAGGCGTAGCGATCGACCGCGTACTGTGAGTGCAGCACCGCGCCGAGCGCGTTCTGTCGCGTCAGCGCGGCGCGAAACGCGGGCGCGAGCGGGCGGAAGGTGTCGAACCACGGACGGTAGGTCTCGTAGCAGTAAGGTTGCTCGCCGGTCGCGGCCACGAACAGGGTGGGGAAGTTGCGCGTGTAGAGCACGTCGCTGCCGCGTGCTTCGCTGCGCGCGAACACGGCGTGCCACCACTTTCGCGCATCGGTGAGCGCGTACGTGGGCTGCGGGATGCCGACGATGCGGAAGTCGCCGCGCGTGAGGTAGTGAGCGCGGATGGCGTCCGCGTCGACCTTCGCGCCGCGCGCCGTGGGCAGCACCAACGTGACGTCGGCGCCTGCACGGGCGAGGGCGGCGATCGTGTGCATCGCCTGCTCGGAGTCCGTCTCGTTCGCCGGCAGCGGACGGTCGAACAGATACGTGATCTTCATGAAGCTCAGGGCACGATGGGCAAGCGGCGCACGTCGTCGATCACGGCGACCGGCGGCGGTGCGAAGTCGGGCTCTCCGCTCTGGCTGCGCCACTCGTCGTACACGCTGGCGCGTCGCACGCAGGCGATGGTGCACTGCGGCTCGCAGCCCTTGGGCGCGTCGAACGCACGGCGCATGTCCTTCAGGCTGTACTCCAGCAGCGGCGTGCCGGGCTCTCCGCGGCGCTGGCTGCAGTACGAGACCTTGCCGAACTCGTCGACGTACAGATAGCGGCTGCCCGCGCGGCACTTGAACGGCGCCACGCCGCCCGCGATCATCACGTCTTCCCAGCCCTCGCCACCCTTGTGGAAGATGGTCTTCTTGCTGCGCGCGCGCAGCTCCACGTAGAGCGAGGCCAGGTCGTCGCCCGCCAGGCCGGCGTCCAGCTGCCCGGTGGGGCCGTGCATCAGGCCGACCGTCATGTAGAAGCCGAGCTTCTCGATGATGCCCACCAGCGTGCGCGTGGCCTCGGGCGGCGACGAGCCGAGCACGGCGTTCACGTTGACGCCGAACTTGGCGTGCTCCTTGAGTAGCTCCAGCTTCTTCTGGATCTTCGACAGCGACTTCTGGGAGACCTCGTTGGGCTCCAGGTTGTCGATCGAGATCTGCAGGAAGGTGAGCCCCGCCTCGTTCAGGCGCTGGATCCACTTGCGCGTGACCGGGTAGCCATTGGTGATCGAGGTGACCTGCAGGCCCTTGGACACCGCGTAGGCGATCAGCTCGTCCAGCTGCGGGTGCAGCAGGGGCTCGCCGCCGGTAAACGTGAGCACGATGGTGCCGAGCGCGGCCACGTGATCGATCTGGCGCTTGAGGCGCTCGACCGGGATCGGGTCCGAGACATCGTCGTACTCGTTGCAGTAACCACAGGTCAGGTTGCAGCGACGCGTGACGACCATCTGCACCAGCACCGGTGCGGTGGGCGTGAACAGCATCCGCGCGCCACGCGCGAGCGTGGCTGGAAAACGTGGGGGAAGGAACAAGCGCTACCTCGTGTCGACCGACAGCTGGCGACCTTAGCCCCGCCCGGCCCCGGGTAGCAAGTCACCAGGGCCGCCCGCTGAGCGGTATCTCCCGGTCCCACGCGCTACATTCGGCGCCATGTACAGCGGCATCACGCGTGGCGTGTTCCCCGTCGTCGCGCTCGAGCGTCGGACCGGGGCCACCAGCTTCACGGTCGAGGTCTCCCCCGAGCTGGCGACCGGGGTCGAGCTGGGGGCGAGCATCGCCTGCGACGGCGTCTGCCTGACCGTCGTCGCCTTCGCCGGACAGCGCATCAGTTTCGATGCGATCTCGGAGACTCTGTCGCGTAGCACCCTCAGTGAGCTGGAGCTCGGACGCCTGCTCAGCGTCGAGCGCTCGGTGCGCGTCGGCGACGAGCTCGGGGGGCACGACGTCTTCGGTCACGTGATGGGAACGGGCACCGTGATCGCGGTCGGGAATATCGGCGCCCAGCTGGACCTTACCATCCAGGTCCCGCCCGCCTGGATGAAGTACATCCTGCCCAAGGGTTTCGTGGCGCTAGACGGTTCGAGTCTAACCGTGGGCGACACGCATTCCGATGGTCGCTTCGACGTCCATCTGATCCCCGAGACGCAGCGACTCACGAATTTTGCGCGGAAACGGGTCGGAGATCGCACTAACGTAGAGCTCGATCCGCGCACGGTGGCGATCGTCGACACGGTGGAGCGAGTGCTCGCGGACAGGCTCAAGACCTAGCGATTGAAACGGGGGACGCATGCGGTCTGCGATGCTCGACGAGGTGGAGGACGTGATGCGGACCGTCGCCTCGCAGGTCATCGTGCCCCGCTTCGGTTCGCTGGCCGAGGACGAGATCGAGCACAAGACCCCCGGCGACCTGGTCACCATCGCCGACCGCGAGGCCGAGCAGCTGCTGTCGGAGGCGCTGCTCGACCTGCTGCCCGGGGCCCGCGTGGTGGGCGAGGAGCAGAGCGCGCTCCAGCCCGGCCTGCTCCAGAAGCTGGACCAGGGCGACGTGTGGCTGATCGACCCGCTCGACGGCACCGGCAACTTCGTGGAGGGGACGCCCTGCTTCGCGGTCATGATCGCGCTGCTCTCGCGCGGCGAGACCATCGCGGCCTGGATGCTCGACCCGCTGAGCGACATCATGGCGCGCGCCGAGCGTGGCGCGGGCGCCTGGTTCGCGAATCAGCGCGTGCACACGGAGATCGATGCGCCGGCCGCCGAGAAGCTGCGAGGAGCGGTGCTCAGCAAGTACATGCCGCGCGCGCTGCGGGAGCAGGTGGAGGATCGCCTGCCGCGGATCAGCGAGGCGCTGCCCGGTACGCGCTGCGCGGGGGCCGAGTATCCGGCCATCGCCACGGGGCAGCAGGACTTCGCCGTGTTCTGGCGCACCTTGCCCTGGGACCACGCACCGGGTGCGCTGTTCGTCACCGAGGCGGGGGGCGTGGCGATGCGCTTCGATGGTGCTCCCTACCGGGTGGCCGAAGAGCGCACCGGCTTACTGGTCGCGAGAAATCGCGCGGTTTGGGAAGAAGCACAACGCGCGCTGCTGGTCTAACTGCCTGCATTACTTGCCGTTTGGACCACGGTGCGCCACCTAGTGGTTCATGCAGGTCGAGCTCGCGCAGCTGTCGATGGAGGGGTTGACCCTGGATCTCCCTCCGCACGTCCATGAGACCGGCGTGCCGCTGCCCGCGCGCAAGGCGACCGTGCGCGAGGCCAACGGGCTGCGCGGCCAGATGAGCACGGACGACGGTGGCTTCACGCTGCGCAACGTCGCGGCCACCGAGCTAGTGCTCGCCCAGCTCGACTGGCACTTCGGCGTGAAGACGTTCATTGCCACCGAGCGACCGGCCAAGATCGGCGGGCTGCGCGCGGAGATCGCGTCCGGCGAGACGAACTTCGACCTCGACGTCGAGCTGTCGAGCCTGCAGGCGGAGCGCCTGTTGCTGACGGCGGGCACGCTCAAGATCGCGGCCGAGACCGACGCGCTCTCGCTCAAGCTGGCGGTGCACGGCGACGACATCGGCACGCTGACCGCGGAGCAGGCGCTGTTCCGCGACTTCGAGCTGCGCACGGGCGACCTGGTGATGAGCATGCCGGAGCTGCGCGTGCGCAAGCTGAACGTCGACTGGGGCGGCGAGAAGTTCAAGATGGAGGCGTCGACGGCCGAGGGCGAGCAGCTGACCGTCACGATTGAGGGAAGCGTGATCACCGCCAACGACGTCGCGCTCGCCAAGTTCGGTCTGCACGGCGACGACTACAAGGTCGGCGAAGGCCGCTTCGGCAAGCTCTCGGTAGACGCGCAGCTGGCGAGCGGCGGCGGGAGCGAGGCCAAGCAGGACGACAGCGGGACCGCCAAGCCGCAGCTGTTCGACTACGGCGTGCTCGACGGACTGTCCGGACACCTGAACGTCGATGTGCACGTCGACATCAAGCTGCCGATCATCCAGCACCGACGCGCGACCCACGAGCTGCGCATCCCGATCGAAGACGGCTCGATCGACTACCGCAAGCTGGAGAGCAACCTCGCGCCGCTGGAGGACTCACTGATCGACTTCAGCGTGCGCGACGGCGCGCTGATGCTGGAGCTCGGGCTGCCGCTGATCCGCACGCGCGGTCGCGGCAAGCCGATCTTGCGCTGGGATCTGTCGCCCGCGGACCTGGAGCTGGCGGAGGAACGTCGCGTGCGCCTGGCCGTGCTGCCCAACTTCCGCGCGGCCACCGGCAACAGCGAGCCGCCCAGGGAGAAGAAGGAAGAAGACGACAAGGAGAGCAGCGTCCGGCTGCGCACGCTGTCGCTCGACAACGTCGACGCGGTGCTCAAGCTCGCGCCGGAGACGTCGCCCAACGCGGCGCTGCGCGAGCTCGCGTTCGAGGAGCTGCAGCTCTCGGGTGGCGTGCACTACGACGCGGAGGGCGAGCCGCGCGAGGGCACCGTGCGCGGCAGCCTGAAGCAGCTGCACACCGTGCTGCGCGGCGTACCGGTGGGCGACAGCGCGCTGCGCGGCGAGCTGAACCTCGGGCTGCTGCGGGAGCTGGCGGTGCGCTTCGTCGGCGTGAAGCCGCAGCGTGTGCGCGCTCAGCTGGAGGCGCTGCAGCTGAAGGACGTGCTGCTCGCGCCGCCGGCTCAGCCCGCGACCACCAGCGCGATCGCCAACCCGTCGTAGCCCTTGGCGCCCACGGTCTGCAGCGTGGTGATGCTGACGCGCGGGTCGCGTGCGTAGGTCTCGTTGAACTTGCGCACGCCGAGCACGTTCTCGTCCTTGGAGCTGGCGTCCGCGACCGCGCCACGGCGCACCACGTTGTCGACGAGGATCACGCTGCCGCGTCGCGCGAGCTTGAGCGACCACTCGAAGTACTTCGGGATGTTCTCCTTGTCCGCATCGATGAAGAACAGGTCGAACGGACCTTCCAGAGAAGGCAGCGTGTCGAGCGCCTTGCCCAGGCGGACCTCCGCCACGCCATCGAGCCCGGCGCGCTT
>JBEVNG010000208.1:0-5142 GCA_040508235.1 Polyangiales bacterium
TCCACGCCTACATCCACGCGGGCAGCCGCATCGGCGTGCTCGTCGAGGTCAACTGCCAGACCGACTTCGTGGCGCGTAGCCCCGAGTTCCAGGAGTTCGTCAACGGCGTCGGCCTCCAGATCGCGTCGATGAACCCCACCGTCGTGCGTCGCTCCGACTTCACGGCGGACCAGGTCGCGAGCCAGAAGGCGATCTTCCTCGGTCAGATGGACGAGGAAGAGGCGACCACCGGCAAGAAGCGTCCGGCCGAGGTGCGCGAGAAGATCGTGCTCGGCAAGATCGACAAGTGGCAGGCCGAGAACTCGCTCGACGAGCAGCCCGCGGTGGTGAGCGACGAGGGTGAGACCACGGCCAAGCTGGCGGACAAGCTCAGCGCCAAGATCGGCGAGAAGATCTCGGTGCGTCGCTTCGTGCGCTACGAGCTCGGCGAGGGCTTCGAGAAGAAGAAGACCGATTTCGCCGCCGAGATCGCCGAGACGCTCAGCAAGGCCTGAGTCATCCGCCGGCTTCGAGCCGGCATTTCTGGAAGAACCTCGGCCGCCTCGTGCGACCGGGGTTTTTTCATGCGAACGTAGGGCGGCCCAACCCCGCGCCAAGGAGACAGAAATGAACGCCACCAGCCTCAAGCACCAGCGCATCCTGCTGAAGATCTCGGGCGAGGCGCTGTGCGGGAGTGCCGGCGGATTCGGCATCGATCCGGCGACGCTACGTCAGGTGTGCTCGGAGCTCGGCGAAGTGCACGCCACCGGTGCCGAGCTCGGCCTGGTGATCGGCGGCGGCAACATCTTCCGCGGGCTCAAGGGCAACGCGCAGGGCATGGACCGCACCGCAGCCGATCACATCGGCATGCTGGCCACGGTCATGAACGGCCTGGCGGTGCAGGACGCGCTCGAGAAGCTGGGCGTGCCCACGCGCGTGATGACCGCGCTGCAGATCAACGCGGTCGCCGAGCCGTACATCCGCCGCAAGGCCGTGCGCCACCTGGAGAAGGGCCGCGTGGTGATCTTCGCGGCCGGCACCGGCAACCCGTACTTCTCCACGGACACCGCCGCCGCGCTGCGCGCGATGGAGATCCAGGCCAACGTGCTGTGCAAGGCCACCAAGGTCGAGGGCGTGTACACCAGGGATCCGGTCAAATACGCGGACGCCACGATGTTTCGTAGGCTCAGCTACGATCGCTTCCTGCAGGAGCGGATGGGGGTCATGGACTCCACCGCGGTCACGCTCTGTCGCGACAACAAGCTCCCCATCCGCGTGTTCGCGCTCGCCGAGCGCGGCAACATCCAGCGCGTGGTACAAGGTGAAGACGTGGGCACCCTCGTCTCCGAACAGGGCGAGTGAACAGGAGATTCGGCGATGATTGACGATATTTTGAACGAGCTGAAGAGCGACATCGCCAAGTCGCACGACGTGCTGAGGAAGAACCTCACGCGCATCCGCACTGGTCGCGCCAACCCGGACGTGCTCGATGCGGTCCGCGTCGACTACTACGGCTCGCCCACGCCGATCAACCAGATGGCGAACATCAGCGTGCCCGAGCCGCGCATGCTGATGGTGAAGCCCTGGGACAAGCAGAACCTCAAGGCGATCGACCGCGCGATCCGCGAGGCCGACCTGGGCCTCAACCCCCAGAACGACGGCGAGCTGATCCGCCTGCCCATGCCGATGCTCACCGAGGAGCGCCGCAAGGATCTCACGAAGGTCGCGCGCAAGACGGGTGAAGAGGGCAAGGTCAGCATCCGCAAGCACCGCCAGGATGCGCGCACGCTGCTCGAGAACCTGAAGGAAGAGGGCGAGGCCGGCGAAGACGACGTCGAGCGCGCGCTCAAGAAGGTCGACGAGATCGTGCACGCCGGCACCGCGCAGGTCGACGAGATCGTCGCCCGCAAAGAGAAGGACATCCTCGAGGTCTGAGCCGACTCAGTACGGCGCTGCCAGCGAGGTGTACCACTGCCACTGCCCCCCTTCGGTGACGCCGTAGGCGCCACCCAGGCGGAGCGAGTAGTCCACCCCGAAGCGCGCCGACCAGTCGAGCCGTAGCTCGCCACCGACGCCCACTCCGAGTCGTCGCCAGTCGAGCTCACGCTGCCCGCCGTACCAGGCGTCTCCCACGTCGGTGAACACGGCGGCGTGCAGGCGTCGAGCGAACAGCGGCAGCGTGTCGTAGCCGCGGTTGATGCGGCCGATCAAGAAGCGGTACTCCGCCTGCAGCACCTGCATCGCATCGCCGAAGCGCGGCAGGAAGCCGCGCAGGCGCGCGTAGTCCGAGGGCGCGAGCTTGGTGCCCAGCAGTGCATCGCGCAGCGGCACCAGCTGCGCCGGGTAGCCCCCGAGCGCGACCTGCGTGTTCTGCGCACCGGTGTACGAGAACGCGAGCACGCTCTCGCGGAACGCGAAGCGCACGTACTGCTCCCAGCGCCAGTTCACGCCGTAGTCGCGCTCGCGGCTGCCGAGGTACGGCTCGCCCACGCTGCCCGCGAGCGTCACCACCGAGCCCCACGAGTTGCTGATGTCGTACGACTGCCGCTGCGCGCTGGAGTAGGTGGTGCTCCAGTACACGCGTGCGTTGAAGCCGAGCGGCGGCTCACGCGGAGGTGGATAGTTGGGGTCGAGCGGCACGCCGAACGACGAACGCTGCTGCAGCACGTTGGTCGTGTAGTCGAGCCGGCCCGTCAGCGCGCGCAGTGGCCAGCGCACCGTGAACATCGAGGCGATACCCAGCGCTCCATAGCGCGCGTCCCAGGCGTAGTTGTTCAGGTTGGCCACCAGATCGCGCCGCTCGTAGTCGCGCCAGGAGGCGTACAGCAGGATCGGGAAGCGCGGCTGGCGGTACGCGTACGCGGCATCGACGGACACGTCGTGATCGTCGAGCAGCGAGCCCACGCGCAGCGACCAGCTGTGAAAGCCCACCGCGTCGCGTCCCTCGGTGCCGACCGTGAAGCGCGTGCCGCGCCCTGTGTCCTCGCTGGCCACGGTCCACGCGCGCGGATAGAGCGTGTACAGCGGCTGGTACGCGCGACTGATCAGGGGAGCCGGCTCCGCCAGCGGACGCGGGGCAGGGCGCTCGTAGGGCGCCTCGGCCGGCCGCGGCTGCACGTCGTCAAGAGAGAGCCGGTACAGGTCGAAGCCGCGGCTGTTGTAGCCGACGTAGACGATCGACCTTCCATCCGGCGCGACGTCGGGCTGGAACGCGCCTCCGATCACGTCCGTGATCTGCGTCAGCGCGCCGCTCTCCAGCTCGTACGCATACAGGTTGGCGATGCCGCTGCGGTCCGACGAGAAGTACAGCCGCTTGCCATCGGGCGCGAACACCGGCCCGCGATCGAGCGCGCGATCGTAGGTGATGCGTGTGCGCTCGCCGCTCGCGAGATCGAGCAGCCAGATGTCGCGGTAGCCACCCTGACGCCAGCTCCCGTAGGCGAGCTTGCTGCCGTCCGGCGACCAGCGCGGCGTGAACACCTGCTCGAAGCGCCGGCTCTGCACCACCACGCGTCGCGTCTGCTCGACGCGATCGAGCTCCGCGATCTCCAGCTGCGTGAGCCCGCCGCCCTGCACCACGTAGGCGACGCGCTTTCCGTCGGGCGACACGTCGGGCTCGCGCGCGCGCAGGGCCCGCGTGAGCTTGCGCTTGCGTCCCTCGGTGATCGCGTGGAGCTCGCTGAAGCTGTAGGTGGTGCGGTGGTAGTCGTTGGCCGCGAAGATCACCCCGCCGGGCGCGCGCGACGCCTGCGGCACCGTCTGCATGCGCGCGAGCCGGCGTGTCTCGCCGGTGCGCAGGTCGAGCGAGCGCAGCTCCGGCACGTGCCGGTTGTCGTACAGGCCGTACACCACCTCGTGCGCCGACACGAAGCGAGGCGTGCGCGTGAGCTCGCCGTGCTGGGTCAGCTGCACACCCTGCCGGCTCTCCAGGCGCGGGCTACGCGCCGTCACCTGGGCCTGCACCTCCAGCGCGCGCTGGTGCACGTGCTGGCGGAACGCCTCGTACAGCTCGACGAACGTCTGCCCGCTGGTGTGCTTCAGGGCGCGGTTGAGCCCGTAGGGCACGATGCGCTGGCCGTACTCACGGATGAACGCTCCGAACGCCTGCGGCCCGAGCCGGTCCGCGATGAACTGCATGAACAGCCCGCCGTACGCGTAGCGCACGTTGCCGTGCGGCCAGCGCTCGCCGTCGAAGCCGATCCAGTCGAGGCCGATCCAGCGCCCCTCCAGCGCGTCCATGCGCAGATACATGTCGAAGGTGCTGGCGCGCGCGCGGCCGGCGCTGCTGTGCTGCGTCTCCTGCTGCACGGCCAGGCCCTCCACCAGCCAGCCGGGCGAGAACTGCTGAGGCGTGTAGAAGCGGCCGAAGATGCGCTGCAGCAGGCGCGGGATGCGCCCCGATTGCTCGAGGTGCAGCACGTGGGTGTACTCGTGTGTCAGCAAGAACGACGGCCACTCGTCGTAGTCCGCAAGCGGGGAGAGGTCGTCCGGCGCCGCGACCCGCAGCCGGATGGCGTTGTAGGGCAGCACGTTGGCGAAGCCGTTGGCGGCGTCGTTATCGTCCGCGATCACCAACTCCACGCGCTGCCGCAGCGTGAGCCCCAGCGCGGCGCCGACTCGGTCGTGCACGCCCTCCAGCTCCGCCGCCAGGGTGCGCGCCCAGAGCCCGAGCGGCTCGTGGTAGTGCACGCGGAAGTGCTCGGTCGTCAGGCTCCGCCAGCGCAGCCGCAGGTCCGATTGCGCGCGTGCGTGTGTGCGCAAGAAGGGAAGCAGCGCGCAGCACAACAGCAGCACCCACCTCGCGCCGCACGGCACCTGCATCGGCACCGCTTATAACAGCGCTCGGCACGCGTTCGCGAGATTACCTCTACCTTGACCGCGGCACGTTGAAGCCCATACGCTAAGCGTTGCCGCTCCGTTGTTGCGGCATATTTTGATGGAGCCAACAGCCCCCAGAAGAGCGCCTACGCCGGTACCCACCCCACAGCATGGGTTCGCCCTGCGGTTCATCTCGGGGAAGTACCAGGGCGGCGAGTATCCGCTCCCTGCCAACAGGGAGATCGTCGTAGGTCGCTCCAGCGAGCTCGACATGGTGCTGGTGGAGGACATGGTCTCCCGGCGCCACGCGAAGATCATCGTGTCCGATGATCAGATCGTCATCCA
>JBEVNG010000233.1:0-7003 GCA_040508235.1 Polyangiales bacterium
GGCGTGTGCACGCCGTCGACCAGCGCGGTCGCCTCGGCGAACGAGATGTTCGCTGGCATCGACGCGCGCAGCCAGATCGAGCCCTCGTCGAGGTGCGGCAGGAACTCGCTGCCGATGAAGCCACCGAGCACCACGTCGCCCGCGATCAAGCCAGCCGCCAGCACGAGCACCAGCGCCGGCCGCTTGATCAACACGCGCAGCGCCGGCAGGTAGCCCGTGCGCACCAGCTCCAGCAGCGGGTTGTGGAACTCCTTGAGCCGACGGTTGAACAGGTACGTGGTCAACACCGGCACCAGCGTGATCGACAGCGCCAGCGCCGCCAGCAGCGCGAACGCCACCGTCCACGCCATCGGGCTGAACAGCTTCCCCTCCACCCGCTGCAGCGTGAAGATCGGCATGTAGGCCGTGATGATGATCGCGATCGCGAACACCACCGGCCGCGCCACCTCGCGGCTCGCCTCGGACACCACCTTGCGCAGCTTGTAGGGCTCGCCGCGCTCCTGCTTCTCCGCGACCAGCCGGAAGATGTTCTCCACCACCACGATCGAGCCGTCGACGATCATGCCGAAGTCGATGGCGCCGATCGACAGCAGGTTGGCCGGGATGTGCGCCGCATCCATGAAGATGAACGCGATCAACAGCGACAGCGGGATGGTGGTGCCGACGATCAGCGCCGCGCGCGTGTTGCCCAGGAACACGAACAGGATCAGCGTCACCAGCGCGATGCCCTCGGCGAGGTTGTGCATCACCGTGGTCGTGGTGTGGCTCATCAGCTCGGTGCGGTCCTGGTACGGACTGAGCTTCACGCCGCGGCTGAGCACGCGCGCGTTGATCTCGTCGATCTGCTCGTGCAGGCGCTCGAGCACGGTCTCGGCCTGCTCGCCCTTGCGCAGCAGGATGGTGCCCGCCACCACGTCGAGGTCCTTGTCGACCGACACGCGACCGAGGCGCGGTTGATGGCCGACCTGCACCTGCGCGACGTGGCGCACCTGGATCGGCGTGCCGTCGCGCGTCGCGATCGCGACGTTGCCGATCTGCTCCGGCTTGAGCAGGCCGATGCCGCGCACGTTGAGCGCCGCGCGTCCGAGCGCGACCACACCGCCGCCCGCGTTGCCGTTCGCGGCCGCCAGGGCATCGCGCAGGTCATCCAACGTCAGCCCGCGCGCGGCGAGCTGGCTCGGGTCCGCCAGCACCTGAAACTGCTTCACCGTGCCGCCAAAGCTGATCACATCGGCGACCCCCTGCACCGCCAGCAGCTCGCGCTCGACGACGTACTCCTCCAGGTCCTTCAGCTCGCTCAGCGGACGCGGCGCGATCTGCTTGTCCGCGTCGCCGCACTCGGGTGCGTCCGTGGTGGCGCAGTTGACGAGTCGATAGCGCATCACCTCGCCGACGGGGCTCGCCAGCGGACCGAGCAGCGGCGTGACCTCCGGGGGCAGCTCGATTTGGTTCATGCGCTCGACCACTTGCTGGCGCGCGAAGTAGCTGTCGGTGCCGTCCTCGAAGATCAGCGTGACCACGCTGAGGCCCGCGATCGACGTCGAGCGCACGGCGGCGCGCTTGGGCACGCCGTTCATCACGCGCTCGGTCGGGATCGTGATCTGGCGCTCGACCTCCTCCGCCGCGTGGCCCGGCCACTGCGTGATGATCTGCACCCAGGTGTCCGCCACGTCCGGATAAGCCTCGATCGGCAGCCGCTGGAACGACTGGATGCCGAGCAGGATCAGGACCGCCGTGGTGACCAACACCACCGCGCGCTGACGCAGCGCGAACTCGACGATGCGCTCGATCATCAGAGCATCTCGTTCGCTTCGGCATCGAGCAGGATGGCGCCCTCGGTCACGACCCGCTCGCCCGGCGCGACGCCGTCGAGGATGGTGGTGTGCTGGCCGAATTGCTCGCCGATCTTCACCTCGCGCTGCACGTACGTGCCGTCGGCGCTGGCGATGAACACGAAGAACTGATCGCGCCGCGCGAGCACGGCGCTGGTCGGCACCTGCGTCGCGCCGGTGCCCGCGCCGCGAACCTCCATGCGCGCGAACATGCCCGGCCGCAGCGCGAGGTCGGCGTTGTCGAACTCGACGCGTGCCAGCGCGGCGCGCGTGAGCGGATCGACGCGCCCGCCGACGTGCTTGATCTTGCCCTGGAACTTGCGTCCCGGATAGGTGAGTACCGAGACCGTGACTTCATCGCCCTCGTGCACGCGCGCCAGGTCCTGCTCGTAGATGTCGGCGACGACCCAGACCGTGGACAGGTCCGCGACCGTCACCAGCGGCTGCTCTTGCCCTGCATGAACCTCGCTGCCCACCGACGCGTTGCGCTCGACGACCATGCCCGCGATCGGCGAGCGCAACTGGTAGTTGCTGGCCCCGTGCACGCCACCGATGGCGGCGATCGCGGCGGTCGCGCGCTTCTCCTCGTTCTTGGCCTGCGCCAGCGCTGCCTCGGCGTGCAGGCGCTCCGCCTCCGAGCCGGCCCCGTCACGGAGCAGCACGCTCGCGCGCTCGGCGGCGCGCGTCGCCATCACGGTCTCGGTCTTGGCGCGCGACAGCTCGGCTTGCGCGGTCGCGATCTCGGGCGCGGTCAGCGTCAGCAGCAGCGTGCCCGGCTTGACCTTGTCGCCCGTGACCACGTTGATGCTCGCGACGCGACCTTGCACCGGCGGACCGAGGCGTGCGACGTGGCGCTCGTCGTAGGCGACGCGTGCGACGAACGCGCGCGAGTGCTCGCCCTTCGCGGGAGGCGCGACCTCGCTGCGGATGAAGGCCGCGCTCTCCGCCGAGAGCTTCACCGAACGATCGGCGCGCCGCTCGTGTGGGGCATCGGCGACCTCTGTGTGCCTGCTGCATGCGACGACGAACAGAGCGAGAACGAGAGGCCACGTCGAACATGCACTCATGGGGTGGACGTCACCTCTGCATCCGACCTTTGCAGCGTCCATGCCGAGTGATGTTTCCGAGGAAACGCCGTCAAGCCTAGAGCGAGCTGCGTTGCGGTCCTCTACATGGTGCGGAAGGAACCAGCGCGTGGCGGCGCGCGTGGGCCGCACGGCATGCGCGCTCGACGCCGCCAAACGGGAGCGCGAAGATCTTGCCTCGCAGGCCGAGCTCGATGCGCCTGCCCGTCGCGCGGCTGCCTGGTCGAAGGCTGTCGGGCTAGCTCGAGCGCACTTCAGCCTGTGCGCGCGCTTGCATTTTGGCTCGCGCTGGCTCCTGCTGCCTCGGCGTTGACCCAGCACGCCAAACGTCACGCGAGCGACGGCTTCGTCCCGCGTCGCGCATTGTCCGATTCATCCTCGCGCAAGCTGTGCGCTCTCACTGCGCTCCCACATCCTCACCCTGTTTGCACGTTCGTCACGAATACACCTTTCGTTGCGACGTTAGGCTAGACGCGAGCCGCCAGCTTCGCAGAAGATGCTGCTCTCCCTCGGACACGTGGACAGCCGTCTAGGCGGCTGACTCCATGGAGACCACCAGACGTATGGAGCTTACGCCTATGAACCGCGACCTAAGGGACTACGAGACGGTCACCGAGTTCGTCGAACACGTGCGCGCCGACAAGAGCGCGCTCCGAGCGCTCGATGAAGCGGCGCTGAGCGGCGAGCTCGCGCAGATGCAGAAGGTGCGCGAGGTCTTCTCCGCGCTCAAGCAGCAGCACCTGCCGACCTCCTGAGCGTCAACCTCCGCGTGCGCGTACTTCGCTCGGCGTCGCGCCGGTCCAGCGGCGAAAAGCGCGGTGAAATGGACTCGGCTCCGAGTAGCCGAGCAAGTACGCCACGTCGGAGACCGCCAGCCGCGGGTCGGCCAGGTAGCGCAGCGCGAGCTGATGCCGGAGCCCGTCGAGCAAGCCATCGAAGCTGACGCCTTCGCTGGCGAGGCGTCGCTGCAGACTGCGCTCGCTCATCTTGAGCTTGGCGGCGACCTCCGCCAGCGAGCTCAGGCCTGCGCCGAGCTGACTCGCGAGCTGCTGCCGCACGCGGTCCGCATAGCTCATCGTCAGCTCGGGCAGCGCCGCCAACCTGTCCTCGGCGTGGCGCTCCAACACGCTGGAGAGCGCGGAGTCTGCCTGCGGGATCGCGAGCTCCATCGCGTTCGGTGGCCACTCCAGCGCGTTCACGCGTTCCAGGAAGCGCGGCTCCACGCCGAACACGCGCACATGCTCGTCGATCGATGCCGGCCGCGCGTGGCGAAACTCGACCGCCAGCGGCCGCAGTTGCGTCGCCGTGATCTGCGACCCGATCAGGATGTGCGTCGCCAGCGTGAACTCCGCGCCGTGGCGTGACTGCACCAGCCCGGCGACGCGGAAGTCGTGCTCGACACGCGCGCGTGCCGGGCTCTCGTCGAGCTGGAACACCGCCGCGTCGTGCACGATGCGGTTGTAGCGAGCGAGCCGCAGCACGGCGTCGCGGAAGGTCGGCGCGCTGCGCACCGCGTACTCCAGCACGCCGTACGCGCCCAGCGGCAAGCTCTCCGCGGTGTGCAGGCCGAACGCGCCGTCGCCCGTGAGGCGAGCGGCTTCGTCCCAAAGACGTTGCTCCAGCGCGAATGGGATGCGCGCGTCCGGGTCCTGCGCGTGCGTCAGGTCGAAGCCGACCGTCCCCGCCAGCGTGCTTGGCGTGACCGCGCGGGCCGCCGCGGCCTGCACGATCATCAGCCCGATCCGCGCCGATACCTGCACCTCGGCCATGCCCGGAACGTAGCGCCCCAGGAGCCGTGTCGCCCCACGTCAGTCGAACCGGCGCCTCTCGTCACGGTCGAGCACGGCCCCACGCGGGACAGTGCCTGCCTCGGCTCAGGAGGCCTCGATGTCACGACTCGTCATTCTGCTCACGGTCCTGCTCGCCTCGAGCGTGCGCGCGCAGGACCTACCTCGCGTGTCGCCCGACTTTCACGCCGACGCGGAGGTCGACCCGGCCGCATACATCCTGCGCGGCTACTCGGTGCACTTCGGCCTCGGCTACCGCATGCTGCGGCTCGACGTCGGCGCATTTGGCATCGAGCTGCCGGAGTTCCTGCACGGCAACCAGGGCTTCGACGCCAGCAGCCACGGCTTCGGCCTCAAGCTGCAGTACTTTCCGTTCGCCGACCAGCGCGGCTTCTTCGTCGGCGTCGACAGCGTGATCGGCACGCTCACCGTCGAGCGCGAGCACACCGACCTCGCGCGCAGCGAGAGACAGCGCAGCCTGGGCGCGCACCTCGGCTATCGCTTCACGCTGCCCCAGCGCTTCTACATCACGCTCTGGGGTGGGCTCGGCTACGAGTTTCGTGCCCGCGACATCCGGCTCGGCGACCGCGTATACGACGCGAGTCCGCTCGCGCCGTTCGCCGCCGTGCACCTCGGCTATCGCTTCCTGTGAGTCAGAGGAAGATCGTCGGCTCGCAGCCGAACGCAATCGCCATGCTGCCGCCGGCCTTGACCAGCTCGCAGGCGGCGGGGCACAGCTCCAGCTTGGTCGGATTGGCCTCGTTGTCGTAGTACCAGCCCGGCTTGTCCGCACAGTTGTCTGCAGACTGCGACTTGGGAAGCTCCTGCTTCTGATCGCTGTCTCCCGGTGTGTACGAGACCGCGACCTCGGCCGGATCATACTTCTCCGTGGAGGTGGCGGCCTCGGCCATGTCGTAGCTGCACGGCAGCGGCACGGCCTCGACGACGGCGGTGGTCAGCTCGCCAAACACACCGCTCCAGTCCGCGCTGCAGACCGAGAGCTTCTCGCCGCCCGTCGCATCCGCCGCCTCGAGGTACGTGGTGCCGAAGCCCGCCGCGCAAAGCTCGCCGGGTCCCGCGACGATCGCGTGCAGCGTGAAGTCGTGGCCGAGCTTGCCCTCCATCTGCGTGACGAAGTCCGCGCCACTCATCAGATCCTGATCGTCGGTCACCGCGATCACGTGCGTGACCGCGTCGGGCCGCAGGAAGTCCTGGTACTGGCCGAAGTTGTCGAGCACCGCGGAGTACACCAGCTTGCTGAACACGTTCGCCAGCACGAACCGGTGCTTGTCCGGCGCGTTCTCCAGCGGCGTGCCCGTGGCGGGGTTCGCCAGCGTGAGCGACACGATGTGCGCGTCCGCGCCGGAGGCCTCGATGGTCGTCATGAAGTTCGCCAGGTTCGCCTGCACCTGGACGATCTTCGTGAACATGCTCGGCGAGTTGTCGATCGCCCAGATGATGTCCACCGCGCCGCGCTTCACCGGCGCTTCCTTGGTGATCGCCGCGCACGTGCCCATCGTCGGGTCGACGGGGTTCGGCTTGGGCTCCTGCGCCTTCGCGTCCGCACGCCCTGCGTCCTTCGCGCCCGCGTCCTTGTTGCCCGCATCCCGCGAGCCCGCGTCGCGCTGGCCGACCGGATCGTCGCCATCCCCGAGACCGCCGCCACTCGCGCCGTTCTTGTCGCTGCCACAGCCCACCGACCAGCACAGCCAGCCGGCCACCATCAACGAACGAACCAGGAAGCGTGACATCGCGTTCTCCAAGCTAATCAAGGCACCCGCCAACACACCGCAGCGCAGTGCGCAGCCGATGCCCACACCCTAGTTGGCTCTCAGGGCCGCGTGATTGACCCACTGGCCCTGAAGTTTTGCCTGTGGCCGGGCTACAAGTATCCCGCCCAACCAGAAGTCACCAGCCGCCACCCCCGCCGCGGCCACCGGTTGCCTCCCGCACCCCCCAAGACTACAAACGCCCTCGACCATTGGGGCGGATAGCTCAGTGGTAGAGCGCCTCCTTTACACGGAGGACGTCGGGGGTTCGATACCCTCTCCGCCTACTAACGAATCGATCGGTTTTGCGCACGATGGGCGAGACGTGATCGCCATCGGGTACTCCAGCGGGTACCAAGTCGTTGCTCGATTGCGCGCGACTCTGGCGCGCTCGTGGGGTCTTGGGACCGCGCACGCAGCCACGTGTTCGCGAGGTCGTGCCGCGGGTGTGCGTAGACGCGCTCGGCGGCTGAGCCCAACGTGGTAGTGTCGACTCCGCACGGCACGTCGCCGCCCGGCCAACGATCGGG
>JBEVNG010000300.1:0-13600 GCA_040508235.1 Polyangiales bacterium
CGGCGTAGATGGTCTTCACGTTCGTGCGCAGGAACTCGTCGGTCAGCACGTGGCCGCGCTGGTCGAGCTGCACGCCGACCTTCTCCAGGCCGAGGTCCTTGCTGTTGGGCTTGAAGCCGACCGCGACCAGCACGACGTCGGTGTCGATGGTGCGCTCCTTGCCGCCGACCTCGACCACGACCTTGGCCTTGTCGCCCTTGACGGTACAGCTCTTGGCCTTGGCCTTGACCAGCACCTCGCCGCCCGCCTTGGTGAAGCGCTTCTCCACCACGCGCACGAGATCCGGATCTTCGGTTGGCAGGATCTGGTCCATCATCTCGACCACGATCACCTTGGAGCCGAGCTTCTGGTACACCATGCCCAGCTCCATCGCGATCACGCCGCCGCCGATCAACGTCAGCGTGCCGGGCACCTTCTTCAGGCTCACGGCCTCACGCGCGGTGATCACCACCTTCTTGTCGACGTCGAAGCCGGGGATCGCGATCGGCGTCGCGCCGGTGGCCACGATGATGCCCTTCTTGGCTTCGTAGGTCTCCGTGCTGCCGTCGCTCTTCTTCACCTCGACGCTGGTGGGCGACTTGATGGTGGCGGTGCCGAACACGCTCTCGCCCTTGTTGCCCTTGATCAGCGAGCCGACGCCGCCGGTGAGCTTCTTGACGATGCCTTCCTTCCAGGCCTGCATCTTCTCGATGTCGACCTTCACGTCGCCGACGGTGATGCCCATCGTGTCCGCGTGGCGCATCTTCTCGACCAGACCGGCGGCCGCGATCAGCGCCTTGCTGGGGATGCAGCCCCAGTTCAGGCACACGCCGCCCATGTACTCCTTCTCGACGCAGAGCGTCTTGAGGCCGAGCTGGGCCGCGCGAATGGCCGCCGGGTAACCACCGGGGCCAGCACCGATCACGATCACGTCGTAGCTCGTGTTTGCCATATCGTTCGTTCGCCTTCGTCGAAGCGCGCGGTTTCGCCGCGCGCGAGCAAGAAGCTGACTGGGCAGCAGTGTGCGATGGGCTGCGAATAGCCGCTGGGTCGGGCCCTGTCGAGCCGTGAATCCACGCGCAAATCTCGTGCTCCATGATGCCGCGTCAGGGCGCGCTCACAAGCTCCGTGCCGCACTGCGTCGCGATTTTCGCGGCCCGGGAATAGGCGATTGACGGAGGTGCAATCGTGCGGGCATCGTGGAACCCAGAGGCCCACCATGCGCACAGTCATCGCCGTTCTCGTGCTGTCGTTGCTCGGTTGTGCCGCCGATCCGAGCGAGCTCGAGCCCACCGAGGCCCTCACCGCGTTCCTGGCCGCGCTGGAGCGCAGCACCCACGCCCCGGATCAGCGCCGGCTCGCCTACGATTGGCTGGACCTGTCGAGCCAGAAGGCGCTCGCGCAGCGCGCGCGGCTGTCGTCGTCGCTCGCCGGACGTCCGTTCGAGCCGTGGGACATGTTGGTCCCCGGTCGTGTCAGCTTCGCCAGCCAGAGCCTCGACGGCACGCGCCTGCATGCGCGCGTCGACGGCGAGCGCGCCATGGTCGAGATGCCGGTCGAGAAGATCATCGACCCGCCGACCGCGACCCAGGTGGCGATGGTCCGCGAAGCAGGACGCTGGCGCGTCTCGCTCGGCACCATGAACGCACTCTAAGCGCGCGTCAGCACCAGCCGCGTCACCTCGGGAGGCGAGCCCACGCGCGTGGGAGGCCCCGCGGTGCCGAAGCCGCGGTTCACGTACAGCTGCGCACCTTCGGACGCGTAGTGCCCGCGGATGCGGCCGTGCTCGAGCAGGAGCTCGGCGGGATTCACGAACAGCGAGATCTGGCCGCCGTGCGTGTGCCCGCTCAAGGTCAGGTCCGCGAACTGCCGCAGCGACGCGAACGTCTTGGGGTTGTGGCTGAGCAGCACGCGCGCCAGCTCGTCGGGCGCGCCGTCGAAGGCGAGGGTGGGGCGCGGACCCTTGCGGCCGTAGTGGATCGACGCGATGTCGTCGACGCCCGCGAGCACCAGCTGTCCGCCTGCATCGCCGATGCGCACATGCCGGTCGCGCAGCACCTGCGCGCCGCCGCGCTCCAGCTGCTCGATGACCGCGTTGGCGCCGCCGTAGTAGTCGTGGTTGCCCGGCACGGCGAAGGTGCCGAAGCGCGTCAGCGTCGACAGCGAGCGCGCGAAGCGGCCGAGCATCGGCGCGTAGGCCGGATCGTGATCGATCAGGTCGCCGGTGAGCACCACCAGGTCGGGCTTGGCGTCGCGTACGAGCGAGAGCGCAGCCGCCAGCTCGCGCTCGCCGATGAAGGTGCCGACGTGCAGATCCGAGAGCTGCACGATGGTCAGCCCGTCGAGCGTGCGCGGCAGCTTCTCCAGCGCGATCGCCACCGTCTCCACGGTGTAGTCGCGTCGCCCGAACACCGTGCCGTACGCCGCCGCGCCGCCGCCTAGCGCGATCGCGCTGCCGGATGCGACCTGGGCCAGGAACGCGCGCCGCTCCGGCGCGATGGGCTTGGCGACGCGCAGCAGTCCGCGCACGAGCTCCGTGGGCAGCAACAGCAGCGCGCTCAGCAGCACGCCGATCACCACCGCCGCACCGTACGCGCCGAGCCACTGCGCCAGCGCATGTTGCGAGATGTCCAGCTCGCGCGAGGCGAGCGAGCACGCCAGCCCGCTGGCCAACAGCACGGCGAGCCCCACGCGCGCACGCCGCGACAGTGCGAACGCGGAGCCTGCGCGCCACCAGACGTAGCCGCCCAGGAGCGCGAACAGCGGCAGCAACAGCGCCGCGAAGCGCCAGAGCGACGAGACCATGCCCATCAGGCGCGCGAGCTCAGCACCAGCTTGGTCACCTCGGGAGGCGAGCCGATGCGTGCGGGCGGACCGGCGGTGCCGAAGCCGCGGTTGACGTAGAGCTGCGTGCCTTCCTTGGTGTAATGGCCGCGCACGAGGCCGTGGGTCAGCACCAGCCGCGCCGGGTTCACGAACATCGTGATCTGCCCACCGTGCGTGTGGCCGCTGAGCACCAGGTCCGCGAACGTGTGCGACTGCTCGAAGTCCGCCGGGTTGTGGCTGAGCAACACGCGCGCGAGCTCGGGGTCCGCCCCGGCAAAGGCCTGCGCCGGTCGTGGACCCGCGCCGCCGTAGAGCGGCGCGCGCACGTCGTCGACGCCGCCGAGCGAGAACTGTCCACCCGCGTCGCCGACCTTCACGTGACGATTGAGCAGCACCTCGGCGCCCGCTTCGTCGAGCGCGCGCAGCGTGGCGTCGACGCCCGCGTAGTAGTCGTGGTTGCCCGGGATCGCGTGCACGCCGTACCGCGCCAGGCCGCCCAGCGAGCGGGCGAAGCGAGCCAGCCGCGGCGCGTACGCGGCGTCGTGATCGAGCAGGTCGCCGGTGAGCACGATCAAGTCGGGCTTGGCGTCGCGCACGAGCGAGAGCGCCGCCGCCAGCTCGCGCTCGCCGATGAACGTGCCGACGTGCAGATCCGAGAGCTGCACGATGGTGAAGCCATCGAGCGTGCGCGGCAGCCTGGGCAGCACCAGCGGCACGGTCTCGATGGTGTAGTCGCGCCGGCCGAACAGCGTGCCGTAGAGCGCCGAGCCGCTGCCGAGCGCGAGCGCGCCTCCGGTGGCGGCCTGGGCGAGGAACGCGCGCCGCTCCGGTTGCTCCGGCTGTTGACGCAGCTTGCGCAGCTGCGCGGCCACGAAGCGCGCCAGCTCGATGGGCATCAACAACACGCTGCTGATCACGACGCCCAGCGTGACCGCGCCGCCAAACGCGCCCAGCGTCGCGCCGAGTGCCTCTTGCTCGCTGCCGAGCGAGCGCGACACCGTGAGCGCGACCAGGCCCGACGCGAACAAGCTGCCCAGCGCGTAGCGATGACGACGCCGCAACGCGAACGCCCAGCTGGCGCGCGTGACGAGGTACCACGCCAGCGCGCCGCTGAACGCCAACATCAACAGGATCGACAGCGCGATGCGCCAGAACTCCGGCATCGCCGCCAGTATAGGCGCGCTCAACCCGCTCCGCCCGAGCGATACCAGAGCGCCAGCGCGAGCACGCCCAGCAGCGCTCCCAGCACAATCACCACGAAGCCCACGGCACCGAGCACGAACCAGCGCCGCACGCGCTGCCGCGCCGGCTCATCGAGCAGCGCGTGTTGGTGGGTTGGCTGCCACAACCAGCCCCGGGGTAGCGGACCGCGCGCCAACAGCTCGCGGCGCAACACCACGTGGTACCAGAGCCCGCAGGGCAAGCCGAACAGACTGCCGAGCGCGACCAGGCCGAGCGAGCCGACGGCCAGGTACGACAGCGGCACGTAGCTGGCGGCGATCGAGATCAGCGCGAGCAACAGGATGGGAGCCAGTGCGACGACCAGCTCCCCCATCGCGTCAGCGCTTCAACAGCTTGGCGAACGGGTTGTTCGCGAACTGTGGCTGCTGCGGCTGCTGCTGCGGGGGACGACCGCGCTGTGGCTGACCACCGCGCTGCGGCGGGCCTCCCGCGGTGGGACCGGACGGGCGGGCCTCGCCGCTGCGCGCGGTCAGGGCGATGCGCTTGCGGGCGAGGTCGACCTCCACCACGCGCACGCGGATCTTGTCGCCCACCTTCACCACCTCGCTCGGGTCCTTGATGAAGCGGTCGGCCAGCTGCGAGACGTGCACGAGGCCGTCCTGGTGCACACCGACATCGACGAACGCGCCGAACGCCGTGACGTTGGTGACCACGCCCTCCAGCTGCATGCCGGGCTTGAGGTCCTCCAGCTTCTCGACGTCCTCGCGGAACTTGGGCGGCTCGAAGTCCGCGCGCGGATCGCGGCCGGGCTTCTTGAGCTCGGCGAGGATGTCGCGCAGCGTGGGCTCGCCGACGCCATCGCCGACGTACTTCTTGACGTCGACCTTCTCGATCGACTGGGCGTTGCCGATCAGCTCCTCGACCTTGAGGCCGAGATCGCCGGCGATGCGCTGCACCAGCTCGTAGCGCTCCGGGTGCACGGCCGACCCATCGAGCGGATGCGCGCCGCCCGCGACGCGCAGGAAGCCCGCCGACTGCTCGAACGCGCGCGGCCCGAGGCCCGGCACCTCCAGCAGCTCCAGCCGGCTCTTGAAGCGGCCGTGCTCCTCGCGAAACTTCACGATCTTCTTGGCCAGCGACGGACCGATGCCGGACACGCGCGAGAGCAGCGGCGCGCTGGCCGTGTTGAGCTCCACGCCGACGCCGTTCACGCAGCTCTCGACCACTTCGTCGAGCTTCTTCGCGAGCAGCGGCTGGTGCACGTCGTGCTGGTACTGGCCGACGCCGATCGCCTTGGGATCGATCTTCACCAGCTCGGCCAGCGGATCCTGCAGGCGGCGTGCGATCGACAGTGCGCCGCGCACGGTGACGTCGAGGTCGGGGTGCTCTTCACGCGCCACCTCGCTCGCGCTGTAGACGCTGGCGCCGGCCTCGTTGACCTGCACCACGATCAGGTCGCTGATGCCGGCGTCCTTGAGCGCGCCTCTCACGAAGCGCTCGGCTTCGCGTCCGCCCGTTCCGTTGCCGATCGCGATCGCGCGCGGCTTGTGGTCGCGCACGTACTGCAGCAGCGTGCGCTTGGCGGCCTCTTCCGCGGCCGCGCCCTTGGCCAGGTGCAGCACCGTCTCCTCGAGGAACTTGCCGGTGGCGTCGAGCGCGACGAACTTGCAGCCCGTGCGCAGGCCCGGGTCGAGCCCCAGCACCGGACGCTCGCCGAGCGGCGCGGCCATCAGCAAGTTGCGCAGGTTGTCCGCGAACACGTCCACCGCGCTGCGGTCGGAGCGCAGCTTGAGCTCGATGCGAAGGTCGTTCTCGACGCTCGGCGCGAGCAGGCGCTTGTAGCCGTCGTCGCAGGCGTCCTGCAGCTCGGGTGCGAACGGCGAGCCCTGGCGCTTGCCCATCAGCGCGCCCAGCGAGATGGTGAGGTTCTCGCTCTCGACGTCGACGCGCGCGCGCAGCACGTTCTCGCGCTCGCCGCGGCGGATGGCGAGGAAGCGATGCGAGGGGATCGTCTTCAGCGCCTCGCGGTAGTCGTAGTACTGCTCGAACTTGGTCGGGCCCTCCGGCACGCCGGCGGCCTTTTCGGAGACCAGGATGCCTTGCTCGTGGAACACGTCGCGCACCTTGGCGCGCGCGTCTGCGTTCTCCGCCAGCAGCTCGGCGACGATGTCGCGTGCGCCCGCGAGCGCCGCCTTCACGTCCGGCACTTCCTTCTCGAGGTTGACGAACGCCGTGGCCTCGACGTGCGGGTCGGCCGCGGTCGGCTGCTCCAGGATGCGCAGCGCCAGCGGCTCGAGGCCGCGCTCCTTGGCGATGATGCCGCGCGTGCGCCGCTTGGGCTTGTACGGCAGGTACAGATCCTCGAGCGCCTGCTTGGTCTCGCAGGCGAGGATGCGCGCCTTGAGCTCCGGCGTGAGCTTGTTCTGCTGCGCGATCGACTCGAGGATCGCCTTGCGCCGATCTTCGAGCTCCAGCAGGTACGCGCGGCGCTCCTCGATGTTGCGGATCTGGACCTCGTCCAGCGATCCGGTGGCCTCCTTGCGGTAGCGCGCGATGAAGGGGACCGTGCCGCCTTCCTCGAGCAGCTTCACGACGGCGCGCACGCCTGCCACCGGCAGGTTGAGCTCACGCGAGATCGGAACGACGGGATCGAACTGCGTCTCTTCGGTCATCTACACGCCCTGGATACAAGTGTGCCCTCTCCGGGCGAGGCTCGGAGCGGGCGATTTCGGTTCGAGGAAGCGGGAGCGTTACGGCTGCTGGACTTGCGCGTCCGCTTCGAGCGTCTCGGCCCGGTGGTGTGCCCACCAGACCCATCCCACCATGAGCACGAAGAGCGCGATCCCGAGCAGCGGAATCCAGCTCGGCGTGTCGCCGGCTTCGTCGGTGACTTCCGGGAGCTCGGGTGGCGTGTGCGCGTGACTCATCGGACCGGCAAAGTGGCAGATGACGGGGCGCGATTCAAGATCACAGGGCCGCGACCGTGCCCTCGGTGGCGCACGAGGTGGACGCCGCCGGGGACAGCGTGCCGGTCAGGGCGCCGCTGCCGCTCCGCGTGTTGACACGGATTCGTCCCGCACCGCCGCCGCCGCCGAGCGAGTCGTTGGTGGTGATCGACCTGCCATCCTCGCCGTTTGCGCTGCTGCCCGCGCTGCCGGCGCCGTCGAGGTCGTCGCCGTTGGTGCCGGTCTCGCCGGCCGCGGGCGTGGCGGAGGGCTGGCCGTCCTGGCCTCCCGAGCCGCCGCGCGCCGCGCTGCCGCCGCCGCCGTTCGCCGCCAGCACACCCGCCAGCGAGACGATCGGGGACTCCAGCAGCACCGCGCCGCCCGAGCCGCCGCCCGAGGCGGAGTTGCGCGCGCCGCCCCCGCCCGCGTCGACGCGACCGGTCGCGCCGATGGTGATCTGCTTGGCCGACACCAGCTGCACCACACCGCCGCCGGCGCCGGTCTCGGACGCGCCACCACCGCCGCTGGAGCCGCCGAGCAGCGGCACGATCTGCGCGTTGCCGTAGCTGGGGCCGCCGCTGGCCTGCGCGCCGGTCAGGCCCGCGGTCAGGGCACCCTTGCCGCCGAGGCCGCAGTAGCTGCCGCCGCCCGAGGGCTTGAACTGGCCGACGGTGCCGAGCAGGCCCGCGCCGGGTCCACTGCCGTTGCCGGTGGTGCTCGGGCTGGGGAAGCCGCCCGCGTACGCGCTGCGCGCCGCCGACGCCGCCGACACACGGCCGAGCACGTTGAGCTCCTCGTTGGTCACCACGATCAGCGGCAGCGCGCCGCGCGCGAGCAGCTCGCCCGCCATCTCGACGGTCAGCGAGCGCGCACGCAGGATCGCGACGCGCACGCCGCCCTCGGCATCGACGGTGGCGAACTCGAAGTCGCCGCTGCGTCCCGAGCCGCCGCTGCAGCTGAGGTTGCCGTTGTCCGTGTCGAGCTCGCAGGGCGCGAAGATGCGCAAGCCTTCGCCCGGCGGCGCGGGCAGCTGCGCGAGCGTGAGGTTCGAGGGCTTGAACGTGAACTGCGTGAGCGGCGTGCCGCTGTCGACGCTCGCGTCGCTGCTCGCGTCCGTGCCGCTGTCGGCCGGCGCGACGCCAGCGTCGCTGCTCGCGTCCTGCACCGTCGCATCGCTGCCGCCGTCGCCAGGCACCAGCTCGCTCACGTCTTCCTTGTTGCCGCCGCTGCAGCCCACCACCATGGCCAACGCCCACACTCTACGCATGCATGTCCCCTCTCTTGGGACCGCAGAATCGGGGCAACCGCGGGCGCTGTCGAGATTACTTCAGCAGCGTGAGCAGCGCGTCGTGGAGGTGGCCGTTGCTGGCCAGCGCGCCGGGGCCGTAGATGGTTTCTTCGCCGGTCAGCGAGGTGAGCTTGCCGCCGGCTTCGCGGATCAGCACCGCGGCGGCGGCGACGTCGTAAGGTTGGACCATCGGATCCACCACGGCGTCGGCCTGGCCGAGCAGCAGCGCGCGGTAGTTGGCGAAGTCCGCCAGCCCACGCTGCGTGTACGAGCCGCGTGCGAGCGCGCCGAGCTTGTCTTCGCGCCCGTCGTCGACGAACTGCGAGAGCGCGCCGTGCGTGACCAGGGCGTCCTCCAGCTTCTCGACCGCGGACAGGCGCGCCGGGCGTCCATTCACGTACGCGCCTTCGCCGCGCACGGCGGTGAACAGGTCGCCGGCCGCGGGCATGTATGCGACCCCGGCGTGTGGCTCGCCATCGAGCTCCAGCCCGACCAGGATCGACCAGGTCGGCAAGCCACGCATGAACGCGCGCGTGCCGTCGATCGGATCCACCACGAAGCGCAGGCCCTGGGCGCGCGCGCCGTCGCCGCCGTGCTCCTCGCCGAAGAAGCGGGCGCTCGGGAAGCGCTTGGCCACGAACGCGGACAGCTGCGCCTCGACCTTCTGGTCGGCCTCGGTCACCGGGCTGCGATCCGGCTTCTTCTGCGCGCGCCCGCCGACGCCCTCGCGGTACAGGTTCAGCGCCAGCTCGCCCGCCGCCAGCACCGCCGAGATCAAGTCGTCGAAGGCCGCCCGCCCGCCGATGTCTTCGTACATGCCGCGAGTGCTAGCATTCGCGACTATGACTTTGAAGGTAGCGATTCACGGGGCCGCGGGGCGCATGGGCAAGACGCTGGTGCGGCTCGTTCACGAGTCCCCGGAGCTGGAGCTGGCGGCGGCGGTCGACTCCGCCAACAGCCCGCTGCTCGGCAGGGATGCCGGCGAGGTCGCGGGCGTGGGGCCGCTCGGCTGGCCGATCACCGCCAGCCTGGAGGCGCTCGCGAGCGCGGACGTGGTGGTCGACTTCAGCTTGCCGGTCGCGCTGCCGGGCCTGTTCGACGCGGTGAAGCGCTACTCGCGCCCGCTGGTGCTCGCGACCACCGGCCTCGACGAGGCGCTGTGGAAGCGCGTGGACGAGCTGGCCAGGCAGCTGCCGCTGGTGGCCGCGCCCAACTACAGCACCGGCGTCGCCGTGCTCTATCACCTGGCGCAGAAGGCGAGCGCGCTGCTGGCGGACTTCGACCTGGAGGTGGTCGAGATGCACCATCGCAACAAGATCGACGCGCCGAGCGGCACCGCGCTAGGCCTGGTGGAGGCCGCCGCACGCGGGCGTGACCTCGACGCGAAGGCCAACTCGATCTACGGCCGCGAGGGGCACCCGGGCGCGCGCACCGACAAGGAGATCGGCGTGATGACGTTGCGCGGCGGCGACGTGATCGGCGACCACTCGCTGATCCTCGCCGGCCCTGGGGAGCGGCTGGAGCTGGCGCATAAGGCGACCAACCGCGACCTGTTCGCGCGTGGAGCCCTGCGCGCGGCCAGCTGGGTCGCGGGCCAGAAGCCCGGCCGCTACGGCATGAACCACGTGCTCGGTCTGGACTGAACCTTACCGTTTGCGCCGATCCCTAAAGCGATCGCCTTCAAGCACGCCGCGCGCGTGTTCACGTTCGGGATCGGCGCGAGCGCGAGATGATCTTTCCGGGCGAGCGCATCGAGCCCAAGGTGCTGCGTAAGTTCGAGCGCGTGCGCATGCCTATCCTCGACGACGTGCGTATCGACTGGGGTGGGCTGCGCGTCGAGCAGGCGCCGCGCGAGCTGCCGCCGCTGTTCGACGAGCTGGGCGTGTTCGCGCGCATCGAGGACGGCGGCGCGGACCGCATCACGGCGCACGCGGGCGGCCAGTCGTGGAGCAGCCACGCGACGTCATCGAGACCGCCATCCACGAGCACGGCCTCGCGCTCGTTTGCACCGCGGTCGCCGTGCGCTGGCTGGAGCAGACCCAGCGCGCACGCCGCGACGAGTGGCTGCCCGCGCTGCAAAAGGCCAAGGCCTGGCTCGCGACCCAGCCCGCCTTCGACGCGGGCTCAGTCCTCTAAGATCTCGATGCGCGCGCCCAGCTCGCTGGGGTAGGGCGAGCAGCTGGCGCGCACCAGCGAGGCGGTCTGCGCGCTGCACAACGCGGTCGGGGCGATCGCGCCCACGATCGCCAGCGTGTACGCGTGGCCGCCGACGAAGTCGTCGTAGCTGGCGTGCGCGACCGGGCTCAGGCTGGTGTTCGCGCAGTCCTGCCCGGGTGCGTCGAAGTCGGCCTGGGCGTAGGCGCGGAAGTCGTAGCTGACGCGCGGATCGAAGTCGCTGCCCAGCTGGCTGCGTAGGCGGAACGGGACCCCGGACGCAGGCGAGCGCGGCAGGGCACCGATGTCGAAGTTGCCTTGCGTGATGCACACGCGCAGGGCGCCGACCGCGCTGTTGATCGGCAGGCCGCTGGCAGGGGGCACGTCGACCACCGCGTGCAGCAGGGACAGGCTGAAGACGTCGTTGCTGCCCGCGCGCGGGTCGGGCTGGATCAGCGTGCGCGGTGCAAAGGCCGCCGCCAGGGCCGAGCGCTCCAGGGCCTCCGCCGCGGCCGCCGCCTGCTCGCCACGCGGCTGCGCCTCGGCGCGCGCTTCGCTGGCCAGCTGATCGACCACCTTGGGGTCCAGCGCGACGCCGGTGCCGAGCAAGGTGATCGCCGGCGCGTCGCTCGCGAACGTGGGCAGCAGGTCCAGCTCCGCCAGCTCCTGCTGCGTGAGCGGATCGAGGGGGGCCAGCCAGGCGCCGGTGATCGGCAGCGGGATGGTCGCCTCGCGCGTCGCCTCCGCGCAGGGATCGTCGGTGCCAGCGTCGTCGCTGCCCGCATCGACGCCCGCGTCGCTCGCCGGGGCCCGTTGCAGGCTCAGCACACCGCTGGTCAGAGCCGGCAGTTGCACGGTGGCGCTGCGCGTGCCGTACTCCGCGCGCAGTGCCTCGCCCAGCGGCGTGGCGGCGATCGGGCCTGGGCCGTCCGGGTCGTGGCAGATGCGCAGGGCACCCGTGTTGGGGATCGCGTGCACGAAGCGCACGTTGAGGATCGGGCCGCCGCCCTGCGGCGACGCGTCCATGTCCGACGTCGCGCCATCCATGCCGGCGTCGCGCGTGGAGTTGCCGGCGCCGGTTCCGAACGAGCCATCGGGGTTGTCGCCGAGGCCGTTGTCATCGCCGCAAGCACCGGTCAGTGCAGCGACCAGGGCGAGGGCGAGGTGGAGACTCGAGTGTGGGGCAGCGTAGGGGCTTGACGTCATGCGGCGAGCCGGTAGGACCGGTTCGGGCGGAGTTTGCCACCGGCACGCGCCCGCGTCCAAAGCGAGTACTCGCGCGGACGCACGCGATCGGATACAGCAGCCGCGCTGATTTGCTAACGTATTGACTCCATGACGGTACCTTTACGCTGTCCGAGCTGCGGGACGCCGCGCAAGCCGAGCGACTCGTTCTGCGGCGCGTGTGGGGCGGATCTCTCGCCGCCACCACCCGTCGAGCCCGCCAAGCCCGCACCGTCTCCGCAGCGCACGATGTTGGGACTTCCAGGGCAGAACGCGCTCACGCCGCCGCTCGCGAACCCCGCGCCGGCACCATCCGCGCCGGCACCATCCGCGCCCGCACCATCCGCACCCGCCGCGCCCGAGCCGCCCAAGGCCGACGGCAAGAGCTCGGTGCCGCTGAAGACGATCATGGGCATGACGTCGCCGTTCGTGTCGGGCGTGCCGCAGCCGCTGCACGGGGCCAAGGTCGCGCCGTTGAGTGCGGCCGAGAAGGCCGAGGCCGACAAGGCGAAGGCGGACAAGCCCAACGCCAACCGCACCATGCTCGGGGTCGCCCCGCCGCTCGGCGTCGCGCAGGCAATCAAGGAAGCCAACGCCGCCAACGCCGCGCCGACGCCGCCCGCGCCACCCGCCAAGAAGACCATGGTCGGCATGGCCGCACCGCAGGTGCCCTCGGCCTCGCCCCCCTTGTCGGAGAGCGCCGAGCTGGTGACGCCGCCGCGCGTCTCGAACCCGCCCTCTCCCGCGCAGAAGCACGGCGCGCAGAGCGATCGCACGATGCTCGGCATGCCGGCGGCACCCGGCCAGCGGCCGGCCGGCGAGCCGCCGCCGCGTCCCAGCTCGCCGAACCTCACGCTGCACGGCGAGTCGATGCCGGAGCTGCCCGGAGCCACCAACTCGCGTCCCATGCGTGCGGCGCTCGCGGCCGCGGCCGGCGCCTTGTTGGTCCTCGGCGCGGGACTCGCGGCGTGGCACTTCCTGAGCGGCACGCCGCTGAACGTGCGCGTCGTGAACGGCGAGCAGGGAGAGACGCTGGAAATTGACGTTGCCGATGCGGAGCCGGGCACCAAGGTGCGCTTCCTCGATGCCGAGCAGGAGCTGCGCGCGGGCAAGGCCAGCTTCCCATTGACGGCGGAAGCACTGGCGCTCGGCGACAACGAGCTAAAAGTAGGGATCGTGCACGGCGGCGAGACCGAGACCCATACCGTGAAGCTGCAGGTCGCGTATCGCGCGCGCGCCGAGCTGGCCGGGCTGTCCGCCGATCCGCCCACGGTCGCCGTCGCTATCGACGCGCTGCCCGGCGCGAAGGTCACGCTCGATGGCGAGCAGCTCGCACTCGATGCCAAGGGTCACGGCCAGAAGTCGTACCCGCTCACGCCGGACGCCGGCAACAAGCTCGCCTTCAGCGCCAAGTACCACATCGAGCCCAAGGACGGCGCCGCCGCGGACGGTGCGCTCCAGCTCAGCCTGCCCGTGACCAGCCTGCAGATCGATCGGCCCGGCTCGGCGGTGACCACCGATCAGTCGTCGATCGAGGTGGCGGGTGCGGTGGAGAGCGGCGCCGTGATCAGCATCGACGGCAACAAGGTCAAGGTGAGCGACGGGCGCTTCCTGTCGCGCGTGAAGCTGCCCAAGCTCGGCACGAGCACGCTGCGTGTGGTCGCCAGCGCGCCTGGCAAGGTCGCGCGCAGCAGCGCGATCACCGTCGATCGCGTGGCCGACCTTGCGCAGGCGGCGGCCAGCTTCAAGGCCGACAGCTCGCTCACGTACGCGCGCATCGCGCAAAACCCCGTCATCTACCGCGGTCAAAACGTCGCCATCGAGGGGCGCGTCTACAACGTGGAGGTAAAGGCCGGAGCCAGCCACCTGCAGATGCTCGCGCGCGACTGTCCCTCGCAGCGCTGCCCGCTCTGGGTCGAGCTACCCTCGGCGACCGACGTCACCGTCGACAGCTGGGTGCGCGTGCTCGGGCAGGTGGCTGGCGAGCAGCAGTTCCGATCCG
>JBEVNG010000377.1:0-4108 GCA_040508235.1 Polyangiales bacterium
AGGATCCCAAGCAGCGCCGCTTCCGCTACGGCGTGCAGGTGAACTCGCTGGGGCTCACGGAGCAGCAGCCCGAGAACAACATCATGCGCATCGTGCTGGAGATGCTCGCGGTCACGCTGAGCAAGGACGCCCGTGCGCGCGCGGTGCAGCTGCCCGCGTGGAACGAGGCGCTCGGCCTGCCGCGTCCGTGGGATCAGCAGCTGTCGCTGCGCACCCAGCAGATCCTCGCGTTCGAGAGCGACCTGCTTGAGCACGGCGACATCTTCAACGGCTCGCACGTGGTGGAAGCCCGTGTGAAGGCGCTGATCGAGGAAGCCAAGAAGGAGATCGAGGACATCAACTCGCGCGGCGGTGCGGTGGCGGCGGTCGAGGCCGGCATCATCAAGCAGCGCCTGGTCGAGTCCAACGCCGCACGCCTCAACAACATCGAGAACGGCAGCCAGACCGTGATCGGCCTGAACGCGTTCAAGGAGACGGCCCCGTCGCCGCTGACCGAGAACCTCGATGGCGCGATCATGGTCGTCGATCCCAAGGTGGAGGCTGCGCAGATCGCCGCGCTGCAGAAGTGGCGCTCCGAGCGCGACGACGTGAAGGTCAAGGCCGCGCTCGCGGAGCTGCGCCGCGCCGTGAAGGCGGGCGAGAACGTGATGACGCCGTCGATCGCCGCCGCCAAGGCTGGCGTGACCACGGGCGAGTGGGCCGCCGCCCTGCGCGAGACGCTGGGCGAGTACCGCGCTCCCACTGGCGTGGCGAGCGCGACGCTCGGCTCCGCGCGCACCAACCCCAAGTCGGCCGAAGAGGTCGAGAAGCTGCGTGAGCGCCTGGGCTCGCTGGAGAAGAAGCTCGGCCGCCGTCCGCGCTTGCTCGTGGGCAAGCCGGGCCTCGATGGCCACAGCAACGGTGCCGAGCAGATCGCGCTCAAGGCGCGCGACGTCGGCTTCGAGGTGATCTACGAGGGCATCCGCGTGACGCCCGAGCAGATCGTCGCCAGCGCGCTCGAAGAGGGTGTGAACGTCATCGGGCTCAGCATCCTCAGTGGCTCCCACCTCGAGCTCGTTCCGGACGTGCTGAAGCGCCTCAAGGAAGCGGGCATCGCGAACGTGCCGGTCGTGCTCGGCGGCATCATCCCCGAGAGCGACGGCAAGCGCCTGCTCGAGCAGGGGGTCGCGCGCGTGTACACGCCCAAGGACTTCGAGCTGAACACGATCATGCGCGACCTCGCCGATCTCGCCGAGCGCGCCGCGAGCTAACGTGGATATCGCGGAGCTCGCGAAGGGCGTACGCGCGGCGGACAAGGCTGCCGTCTCGCGCGCGCTGAACTTGATCGAGAACAAGCGACCCGACATCGAGCGCCAGATGGCGGCGTTGTTGGGCGAGCTTGCGCGCGGTGCGAGCGAAGACCACGGCCATCGCGTCGGGCTCACCGGACCACCCGGCGTCGGCAAGAGCAGCCTGGTCGCCGTGCTCGCGCGTGAGCTGCGCAGCCGCGGTCGCACGGTGGGCATCGTGGCCGTCGATCCATCTTCGATGCGCAGCGGGGGCGCCTTGTTGGGCGACCGCGCGCGCATGGCGTTCGACCCGCAGGATCGCGGGCTGTTCGTGCGCTCGTTGGCGACCCAGGGGGCGCTCGGTGGGCTCGCGCACGCCACGCATGCGGCCGTGGAGGTGCTCGCGGCGGCGTACGACCTCGTGCTGGTCGAGACGGTCGGCGTCGGCCAGACCGAGATCGCGGTCACGCACGTCGCCGACAGCGTGGTGCTCGTGGTGCAGCCGGGCTCCGGCGATGTGCTGCAGTTCCTCAAGGCCGGCGTGATGGAGATCCCGGACCTGCTGGTCGTCAACAAGGCGGACCACGGTCCCACCGCCGCGCGCGCCGCCAGCGACCTCAAGTCCGCGCTGAGCACGCTGCGTCAGGTCGGTGCGGGCGAGGGTGATCAGCAGGTGATCCTCACCAGCGCGCGCGACAACCAGGGCGTCGACAAGCTGGCCGATGCGATCGACCAGCATCGGCAGGACCTCGGCGCTGACGGCATCGCCTCCCGTCGCCGTGAAGGCCACGCCGCGTGGTCGGTCGACTGGCTCGCGCGCCGCGTCGGCACGCTCGGCATCGACGCCCTCGGCGGTCTGGAGACGGTCACCACGCAGCTGGAGGACGCCGTGCACCACGGCGAGCCCGCGCTGTCGGCCGCGCAGAAGCTCGCGGATCGCGTCACGCTCGCCGTGCGATAGGCTTGCCGCCATGAAGGTGCTCGAGTCGGCCACCATGCGGCTGCAGATGCTGCGGACGCAGGGCGACGTGCTGGAGATGCTGGCGACCTACGCGCCCGGCTCGCCGCCGCCTCCGCGGCACTACCACCCGCTGCAGCGCGAGCAGTTCACGGTCGAGAGCGGTGCGCTGCGCTTCTTCCTGAACGGCGCCGAGCGTGTGGTGCGCGCGGGCGAGAGCGTGATCATCGAGCCCGGCACGGTGCACACGGTGCGCAACGCCAGCGCCAGCGAGCCCGCGCGCACGCGCTGGGAGACGCGCCCGGCGCTGCGCTCGGCGGAGATGTTCGAGGCAATCCTCGAGATGCAGCGCCAGGGCGCGAACCTGCTCACCGCCGCCGCGATCGGGCACGAGTTCCGCCACGAGATGGTGCTCGCTTGGCCGCCGCGCCTGGTGCAGAGCTGCGTGTTCGGCCTGCTCGCTCCGCTCGCGCGCGCCCTGGGCAAGGGCGTCTCCAGAGCCGAACCGCCAACTCCAACGCTTTGACGGCGCCTTGCAAGGCCCTGCGGATCTGGCGCGTCTCGTTAGCTGGAGCAGGCGCCGGCGCCCTGGACCATCCAGGTTCCAACCAACAGCGTTTGCGCCGCGACCGCCGCGCCCACGCCCGAGAAGATCACCGCGAACTTCTGGCCGGTGGTCATCGGGTAGCGCACCGTGCGCGTGTTGCGCGCCAGGGCGATGCCGCTGCCGAGCGCCAGCGAGAAGCCCACGCCTCCGGTGATGCCGGCTCCGACCAGCGACGCGTTGCCGTTGTTGTTGCAGCGGTCGCGTGCGGTGAGCACCAGCGTGTGCAGCGCCGCGCTGGTCAGCAGGCCGAGCCCGACCGAGAGCATGATGCGATCGCGCCGCTGCGCGCGGAACAGGGAGCGGTCGACCTGGAGCTGCAGCGCCGGATCACGCGGCTCGAGGCGCGGCCCCTGCGTGTGCGCGACCACCGGCAGGCTCTGCGCGTGGGCGGACGGGATGAAGGCGAGCAGACAGGCGAGTAGCACGGCGAAGCGCATGGCCACCCCCTCAGCACGGCGCGTGCCGAGGTTTTTCGGTGGTTGCGCGCACCGCCCGAAGGCGAAGCGTGCGCCGGCCGCACAGGCGCGCCCGTGCGCTTCACGGTCCCTGTGCTCAGCTCGCGCAGGCGCCGGCGCCCTGCACGGCCCACACGCCCATCAAGAGCGCCTGCGTGAGCACGGCGGAGCCGAGCGCGGTGAGCACGATGGCGACCTTCTGGCCGGGGGATGCACGGAGCTTGGGTGTGTCGCGCGCCATCAGCGTGCCCCCGAAGATCGTGAAGCCGACGCCCACGACCAGGCCCGCGCCGGCACCCGCCATCGAGGCGCGGCTGTCGTTGTTGCACGAGTCGGCGGCGTAGACCGCGAAGTGCGCCAGCGAGCTGGTGGCGATGCCCAGGCCCGCCGCGAGCAGCAGGCGGTGCCGCCGCTGCGCGCGGAACAGCTCCGGGCTCGGCGGCTGGAGCTGCAGCGTGGGATCGCGGGTCGTCAGCGAGGGCACCGGTTGCGCCTGCGCGCTCACCGTCATCAAGGAGGCGAACAACACGAGCCAGATCAGGGAAGGCATCGCCACGATGGTATCGAGGACCGCCAAATCCGTCCCGGAGAGCGGCCTCGCGAACGGGGTGACATCGTCTCGCGCGCCATCCGGGCGTAAGCTGGCACCTCGCTTGCTGTAAGGTCTTCCTCGCCCTCGCTTGGCTCATCCTGGCACAACCGCGTATGTCCGAACCCGTCCAGTCCCCCGGCAAGCTCGCGTACGTTCGCGCGATCGTGGTCACGTTCGTGCTCGTGCTCTCGGTGCTGCAGGCGCTGCCGGGCAAGGCCCTGAAGACCG
>JBEVNG010000382.1:0-9085 GCA_040508235.1 Polyangiales bacterium
ATCGTGAGGTCCTTGAGCGGGCCAGGAATCTTGAGCTCACCCGCGTCCTCGGTCAGCTCCTTCACCTTGCTGAACCACTCGTCGCTCAGGAACTTCGCCATCGCCGTCTCCTTGTCGTTTCCCATTCGAGCGCGCACGCGGCGCTGCCCCTTGACCCGCCCGGGATAGCACTAAACGGACGCTCGCAAACCGGGAAAGTTCGAACCGCGGCGGCCCCTTCCGTTGGCCACGAGAACAGGCGAGGCTTCGCCCGCTCGTGGTACGACCTCGTGCATGCGTGCGCGCCAAGCGCTGACTTTGCTGGTGTTTGCAAGCGTGGCGGCGCTGGCGCTCAACCTGCTGACCGGGCCCTCGTCGCTGCAGAGCCGGGAGCTGGCGGGTGCGCTGCTGTCCCTGCGTGCGGCGCGCGGGCTGACCGCGTACCTGGTCGGCTCCGCACTGGCGGTGGCCGGCGTGCTCGCACAGGGACTGTTCCGCAATCCGCTGGCGAGCCCGGACCTACTCGGAACCAGCGCGGGCGCGAGCTTTGCGGGCAAGCTGTCGATGCTGCTGATGTCTGCCGCGTTCGGCGAGGTCGGCCTGGCGTTCGAGGCCTGGCTCCCGCTCGGCTGCCTCGTCGGCGCGCTGGCCGCGCTGGGCGTGCTGCTCGCTCTGGCCCGGCGGGCGCCCGATGCCGTGGTGCTGCTGCTGGCCGGCTTCCTGCTGTCGTCGCTGTGCCTCGGGCTGGGCTCGTTCGTCACCAGCCTGGCGCAGGAGAGCTGGGAGCTCGGGCGCGCGGTGATCGCATTCGCGCTCGGCAGCGTCACCGGCGCGGGCCCCCGGCAGGTCGCCACCATCGCGCCGATCGTGGTGATCGGCACGGCGGCCGCGTGGCTGTGGGCGCGTCCACTCGATCTGCTGCTGTCGGGCGAGGAAGAAGCGCGCGTGCTCGGCCTCGACGTCACGGTGGCGCGGCGCTGGATCATCGTGTGGATCGCGCTGCTGACCGCCGGCGCTGTCTCCGTGGGTGGCAACCTCGGCTTCGTGGGCCTGGTGGTGCCGCACGGGCTGCGTCGCTTCGTGGGCGTCGGGCATCGTCGGCTGGTGCCGGCCGCCGCGCTCGCGGGCGGTGTGTTCGTGCTCGCCTGCGACATGACCGCGCGCGCCCTGCCCTCGCGCACCGAGATCCCGCTCGGCGTGATCACCGACCTGATCGGCGCGCCGCTGTTCCTGGTGCTGGTGATGCGCTCCCAGCGCAGGCTGCTCCATGGCTGAGCTGCGCGTCACTCAGCTAGGCGTGCGCATCCGCGATCGCCAGGTGCTCGACGGCGTGAGCTTCCATGCGCGCGCCGGCGAGGTGCTCGCGGTGCTCGGCCCCAACGGCGCGGGCAAGAGCACGCTGCTGCGCGCGCTGCTCGGGTTGGTCCCGCACCAGGGTGAGGTCTCGATCGATGGCCGCGTGCACACGCCCGCGCGCGAGCTCGCCCAGAAAGCGAGCCTGGTGCCGGCGCAGTCGCAGCTCACCGCCGCGCTGAGCGTGCGCGAGGTGGTCGCGCTCGGTCGCTATAGCCATCGCACCACGCGCGCCGCCGACGACGCGCGCATCGACAGGGCGCTCGCCGAGACCGACATGGTCGCCTTCGCGGAGCGCAGCTTCAGCGAGCTGAGCACGGGCGAGCAGAAGCGCACCCTGCTCGCCCGCGCGCTGTGCACGGATGCGTCGCTGCTGCTGCTCGACGAGCCGACCGCGTCGCTGGACATCGAGCATGCACTGCGCCTGTTCGCGCTGCTGCGTTCGCTGGCCGCCGAGGGGCGCGCCATCGTGTTGGTGCTCCATCAGATCGAGCACGCGCTGGCCTACGCCGATCGCGCGTTGTTGCTGCAGCGTGGGCGGCAGCTCGCCTACGGTCCCGCGCGGGAGGTGGTAACGCCCGGCAACGTGCGCGCGCTGTACGGCGTCGAGATGGTGGAGCGCGACGCGCCGGGGTTTCACCTGCCATGAAGACCGACCTGCGAAACCTGGCCGCCGCGCTGCTCGCGCTGGGCCTCGCGATCGCCGGCGGTGCGCCGCGGCAGAGCGAAGCTGCGCGAACGACCGCCAGGCCTCGGAACGCGCTCACGCCGGAGCGGCTGCCCGATGGCTCGCAAGCGCTGCGCGACGCCAAGGGCACGCTGGTGCCGCTGCGCGCGTACCAGCGCATCGCCTCGGGCACGCTGTTGTCCGATCGTGTGCTGCTGGAGCTGAGCGAGCCGGAGCGCGTGGTCGCGTTCACGCGCTACGCCGCCAACACGCCGCTCGGCTATCGCTACGCCGGAAAGCCCGCGATCGGCGCCCGCGACGACGTCGAGCGCGTGATCGCGCTGCGGCCCGACCTGCTGATCGTCAGCGACCTGGTCGACCCCAACTACGTGGCGCGCCTGCGCGAGCACGGCGTGCAGGTGTTCGACGTCGGTCCGATGCGCGGGCTCGCCACGCTGCTGCACGCGATCCGCGCGATCGGCTGGCTGCTCGCTGCGCCCGAGCGCGCGGAGGCTTACGCCACCACCCTGCAAGCACGCTTGACGGCACTGAGTCCCGGCCCGAAGGGACCGCGCACGCTCTACCTCGCGCGCTACGCGGACAAGCTGTTCGCGGCCGGCGGCGAGACCAGCTACCACGACGTGATCGAGCTCGCTGGACTGACCGACGCCGCCGCCGCGCACGGCTTGACCGGCTGGCCAGAGCTCACCGCCGAGGGCGTGCTCGCCATCGACCCTGACCAGCTGCTGACGCGGAGCGGCATGGGTGCCGCCCTGTGCCGACATCCCGGCCTGGCGCTGATTCGACCCTGCCAACCGGGCGGCCGGATCCTGGAGCTGGATGGTGCGCTGCTCGATGACCCCGGACCGACCATGCTCGAAGCCGCCGAGGCGGTGCATCGCGCCCACCGGGACGGCAGCTAGCGATCGTGGTCACCCGAGAACGCTTGAACAGTGCAAGAAGGCGGACGAACGTGCGAGAGTAGCGGCGAATGAGTGAGGAAACAGCAGCACCAAGCAAGCCCGCCCTGCCCAACTTGATCTGGATCGACCTCGAGATGAGCGGCCTCGATCCGGACAAGTGCGCCATCCTGGAGCTGGCCTGTATCGTGACCGACGGGGACCTGAAGGAGCTTGGCGAGGGCATCGACTACGTCGTGCACCAGCCCGACGCGGTGCTCGATGCGATGGACGACTGGTGCACGCGGCACCACGGCCAGAGCGGTCTCACCGACGCCGTGAAGCAATCGACGCTCTCACTGCGCGCGGTCGAGCTCCGCACCATCGAGTACCTCAAGCGCTTCACCAACAAGGGCCAGGCCCCGCTGGCGGGCAGCTCGGTCAGCCACGATCGCCGCTTCATCGACAAGTACATGCCTGACCTGAGCGCCTGGCTGCACTACCGCACCATCGACGTCAGCACCGTGAAGGAGCTGGTCAAGCGCTGGGTGCCCGGAGTCGATCTGCCCAACAAGCGCAACACCCACCGCGCGCTCGACGACATCCGCGAGAGCATCGAGGAGCTTCGTTACTACAAGGATCACGCCTTCAAGACGAAGATCACGGAGTGACGCGCTAGGCTCCTGCTCGTGGAGTTGTCGATCGAGATCGTGGGGTCGCTGGCGGACGTCGATGCCGTGGCCTGGGACGCCCTGGTCGACGCGCACGACCCGTTCATGGAGCACGGGTTCCTGCGGCTGATGGAGACCAGCGGCAGCGTGGGCACCGCCGAGAGCGGCTGGCTCCCGCGCCACGTGCTGGTCAAGCGCGACGGCGCGCTGGTGGCCGCGATGCCGATGTACCTGAAGGACAACTCGTACGGCGAGTTCATCTTCGACTTCGGCTGGGCGCAGGCCGCGATGCGCGCGGGCCTGGAGTACTACCCCAAGCTCGTGTGCGCGGCGCCCTTCACGCCGGCGGGTGCACGCCGGCTGCTGGTGCGACCGGAGGATGCCGCGGAGCTGACGCCGGTGTTGATCGCGGCCGCGCACGAGATCGCCAAGCGCGAGCAAGCGTCGTCGTTCCACGTGCTGTTCTGCACCGGTGACGAGAGCGAGCGCCTGAGCGCACTCGGCCTGCACGCGCGCCAGAGCACGCAGTACCACTTCGAGCACGACGGCTCCCTCAAGACGTTCGACGACTTCTCCGGGGCGCTGCGCAACTCTTCGCGCAAGAACGTGCGCAAGGAGCGCGAGAAGGCGCACAGCTACGGGCTCACGCTGTCGATGCGCCGCTTCGACGAGCTGGGCCCGCGCGAGCTGAGCGCGATGTGGAGCTTCTACCGCAGCACCATTCGCAACCACGGCTCGCAGACCTACCTGCGCCGCGGCTTCTTCGACGGCCTGGTCACCAACCCACACGCGTATGCCGCGCTGGCGCACGACGGCGACGAGCCGGTGGCCGGCGCGCTGTTCTTCTTCAAGGGGCACTCGCTGTTCGGGCGCTACTGGGGCAGCACGCGCGACTACCCGATGCTGCACTTCGAGCTCTGCTACTACCTGCCCATGGAGTGGGGGCTCGCGCACGGCATGCGCCGCTTCGAAGCGGGCGCGCAGGGCGAGCACAAGATCAAGCGCGGCTTCTTGCCGAACACCTGCCACAGCGTGCACTGGGCGGCGCATCCGGGGCTCGATCGCGCGATTGGGGACTTCGTCGAGCGCGAGGCCGACTACGTCGATCGCGAACAGGAGATGCTCGCCGAGAGCACCCCCTTCAAGCGCGGCTAGCGGTTGAGGCCGCGGCGCTCCATCTCGCGGCGAATCTCGGCCTCCAGCATGTCGTCGCTGGCTCCGGAGCCCTGGAAGACCGCGAAGGCGTGGAACGCCAGCGCGATGCTCCAGCCACCGAGCGGCCAGACGAACCAGGGCAGCCCCGGCGTGAACATCATGTTGATCACGAACAGCAGCACGTTGATCACGGCAAACGCCGCGAAGTGCCAACGAAAACCGATCTTTGCGCGCACGCGGCGGAGCGCCTTGCTGGCCACCTCGCGCTCGATCTTGCTGCGCTCTCGTTCGTCCATGTCGTCTCCGGGGTTGGGCTGCAAGCTACGATGCGACAGTAATCGCTGCAATGATTTTCGCCAGCGACCTTGACACCAAGGACTGTCACGGTCATAAATGCAGCATCAGCAGGTGAGTTGGACCCTGCTCTCGAACGGAGGCCTGTGATGACCCTCGCGCACTACGACGCGCTGACGGCGCGCGCATTCGATCGGCACGACACGACTAACGACGCGGATGAGCCGTCCGCGCACGAGACGCACGATGCCGAGTCGCCCGAAGCGACCGCCCGCCACCACGAACAGATGTCCCGCATCGCCGCCGCCGTGGGCGGTGCGCTGCTGCACCTCGGCGTCCCGTGCCTCGGCGCGATCGCCTGGTGGCTGAACACGTGACCGTCGCCCGGCGCATGGACCGCCTGCGAAATCGTGGGTCTTTGCGCAAAGGGACAGGAGCGTGGCCCTATATGATGTACATAAGCGACTCGATGGCCCGCACGCCGTATCCCAGCTCGCCCGAGACGTCCGACCTGCAGAGCGGGGAGCGGCCGAAGCTGGCCGAGTACACCATCGACGAGCTGTCGGCGGTGACGCGCGTGCCGAGTCGCACCGTGCGCTTCTACCAGAGCAAGGGTGCGCTCACGCCGCCCGAGATCCGTGGGCGCGTCGCCTACTACAACCAGGCCCACGTCGAGCGTCTGAAGCTGATCGCGCAGCTGCAGGATCGTGGGCTGCGCATCGACGCCATCCGCGGGCTCGTCAAGAGCATGGAGCGCGGCGAGGTCGACATCGCCGAGTGGCTCGGTGTCGAGCAACAGCTGCAGGCGTCGTGGTCGCAAGATCAGGCGCGCACCGTCAGCGAGGTCGAGCTCTACCAGCTCGCGGGCAGTGATCGTCCGGGCCTGATCGCGGACCTCACGCGCGTGAAGCTGATCGAGCGGCGCGGCGACGTCTACCTGGTCGAGAGCCCGGCGTTGTTGTCGATCGCCATGAAGCTGGAGGCGGTGGGCATCGATCAGGACTCGGCCGCCGAGGCCGCGACCATCGTGCGCAAGCACCTCGGCCGGGCGATCACGGAGCTCAGCGAGTTCCTGGTCGGGCGCGCCCGCGACGGGCACCTCGACATCAGCCAGCCCACCAAGCTCTTCCAGGCCTTGCGTCCGCTCAGCGCGGAAGCGATCCGGATCCTGTTCGGCAAGCAGGCCGACGACGGCATGCGCCGCCTGGTGGCATCGGGCGCGCTGACCTCGCTATCGACCGAGCGTCATCATCGCCGTCGCGTGCGTCGTCACCGCGAGCGCTGACGCAAAGGGGAAGTTTACTTCACGCAGTCGCTGTATGCCGTGCTGGCGCTGTGCGTGCTGGGCTTTGCACTGGGGCGCTGGCCACGCGTGTGCGCCGGGCTGTTCTGCGTCGGCTTCACGTACCTGCACCTGGTCGACGTCACGCAGTAGCTGGCGTTCTTTGGCGGCGTCGCCAAGCTGAAGTACGACTGGCTGGTGCTCGGCGAGCCGCTGCGCACGTGGCTGGCCGCGAGCACCGACGTCCTCGGGCTGTTCGCGCACGCGCTCGCCGCGCAGTACCCCGGCTCCAAGGTCCATGCGGACGTGTGGGTGTCGCTCAACGGTCGCAAGGCGGCGCGCTTGATCGATCCAAGCGTCGACCTCGCACGCGAGCGGGACACGCTCTGGAACAAGCGCTGGATCCTGCCCGAGTGATCACTCCAGCTCGTCGTCGTTGCGCGAGCTGACGGGAGCCGCGTAGGCCGGCTTGCCGCCGCCGATTGTGGAGATGGTGGGCGTGGGCGGCGAGATTGGGATCACCGCGTGTGAGCCGGTCTGCATGGCGCTCGACGGACGCCCGCTGAGCGAGATGCTGGTGGTGGCGACCACGCTCGGCGGCAAGCTGGTAAACACCACCGGCGGCACGCTCGGGCTGCCGACGCCGCTGACGCCGACCACCGGGCCGAGCATGCGCGAGAGCCACTCGTAGCCCTCGACGTAGGCGAGCACGATCTTCACCACCACCGTCAGCGGCACCGACAACACGGCGCCGACCGGTCCCCAGAGCCAGCCCCAGCACACCATCGACACGAACACCACCAGCGGCGACAGGCCGAGCGCCTGGCCAAACACGCGCGGCTCCACCAGCGCGGCGATGGCGGTGTTGATCAGCACGTAGCCCACGCCGACCACCAGCGCGGTGCCGAAGCCGTACTGCAGCAGCGTCACCGCCAGCACCGGCACCGCCAGCAGCAGCGTGCCGATGGTGGGGATGTAGCTGAGCATGAACGCGAGCACGCCCCAGAGCAGCGCGAAGTCGACGCGGAAGGCGGCCAGCCAGAGCGCGACCAGGATGCCCGTGAGCAGGTTCGCGCCGCTCTTGACCAGGATGTAGAGCTGCACGTGCGCGGCCGCGCGTCGGAACTGCTCGATGCCTAGCTCCGGGTGCTTGAAGATCAGCCGCAGCTTCTCCTCGATGCCGAGCAGCTCGACCAGCAGGAACGAGACGATCAACAGCACCAGCGCGAGCATGGACAGCGCGTTGAACACCTCCGTGAAGGCGGTGGTGACGATGCGGCGGGCCGACTCGCCGCGCAGCGCCGTGGGCAACAGCTCGCCGAGATCGGGCAGCCCCTGCGCGACCAGCCACTCCGAGGCCTCGGAGCGCAGCACCTCGACGCGCGCCTGGTAGCGCGGCACCGCGCTGACGAAGGCGTCGAGCCCGCGTGCGCTGAGCGCGAACATGGCGCCGAAGAACGCCACGTCCGCAAGCACGGCGGCACCCACCGCCACGAAGCGGTTTACACCACGCCGAATCAGCCAGAACATGAGCGGCGCGGATGCGATCGCCAGGAACGCGGCCAGGAGCAAAGGTACGACGAGCTGGGTGGCGAGCTTCAAGGCACCCAGCAGCACCACCATGGCGGCGGCGCGCACGACCAGCGAGGTCGAGCCAAACGGCGAGCTTTGGGTGCTATCGGCCATCACTGCTTTTGGAGACCATGACGGATGGTCACGGCTACTGAAGCGAAAGTTATCACGCGCATACCCCGTGCTACAACGCGGCGCCATGGCTGATGCAGAGCAGCTCGACGTCTCGGTCGTCCTGCCGACGTACAACGAATCGGCTTCGCTGCCGGTCCTGATCCCGAAGATCGTCGAAGCCCTCGCGAGCGCACGGCTGCGCGGAGAGATCATCGTGGTCGACGATGCCTCGCCAGATCGCACGGCGGAGATCGCCCGCGCGCTAGCAAGCACGCTTCCAGTGCGCGTCCTGGAGCGCAAGGACGAACGCGGCCTGGCCACCGCGGTGATCGCCGGCTTCCGGATGTCGCGCGCCGAGGTGTGCGTGGTGATGGACGCGGACGGCAGCCACCCGATCGACGCGCTGCCCAAGATGGTGCGCATGGTGCTGGCCGACCAGGCGGAGATCGTCGTTGGCAGCCGGCATGTGCCCGGCGGCGGCTCCACCGACTGGCCGCTCTTCTCACAGCTGAAGTCGCGCTTCGCGGCGTCGCTCGCGGTGGGCCTGAGCGGCATGACCGACCCCACCACCGGCTACATGGCGCTACGGCGTAGCGTGTTCGAGCGCGTCGAGCTCGACCCGGTGGGCTGGAAGATCGTGCTGGAGATGGTGGTCAAGGCGCACCCGGCGCGGCTGGCCGAGGTGCCGATCGTGTTCGCCGACCGCGAGCTCGGCGAGAGCAAGCAGAGCGTGCGCGTGCTCGGGCAGTACCTGGAGCACCTGTACAAGCTGTACAAGTTTCGCTTCCCGACCTTCGTCGAGCTGCTGAAGTTCTGCTTCGTCGGCTTCTTCGGGCTGGTGGTCGACCTGTCGATCGTCTACGGGCTCAAGAGCGCGTTCGCGCTCGACACACGCCTGTGCCAGGTGTTCGGCTTCGCGGCGGCGGTGACGTTCAACTGGGCGATCAACCGGCGCTTCAGCTTCGAGCATGCGCGCCAGGCGCCGTTGTTCCGCAGCTACGTCGCGTACGTGGGCACCAACTTGGTGGGGCTCACGGTGCGCATGCTGGCGATCGACGCGCTGATGCGCGTGAGTCAGCTCGATCGCGGCAGTGGCTAC
>JBEVNG010000399.1:0-5760 GCA_040508235.1 Polyangiales bacterium
GATCAGCGCGACCTGGAGGTCGCCGTGTGCGATGGCGGCCAGGAAGGACGCCTTGACCTTGGCCGCGTCGTCGACGCCCGGCGGGACCCGGACCGTGAGCAGCTCGACCAGGAAATCACCCTCGCCGGCGGGCGGGTTCTTGAGCAGCTCGACGAGCTCGGAAACCTGCTTGGCGTCGAGCGGAAGCGGAGGGATGCCGAGCGCGGCGCGCTCCGCGACGTGTTGGCGGTAGGCTTGAAGCATGCTGCTCTCCAAGGGGCAGGTGTGGGTAGGCGAGCAGGGCGTGCTCGCGTCAGTTCGACGATACCGCACATAGCACCTCCGACCCCGAACGGAGCCTCGAAAATTGCCATGATTAGCAACCAGACGTTGGCCGAGGTACAGCGCGAGCTACGGCGCGCGGGGAGCGTGTCGGCGCGTATCGCCGAGCTGGATCCTGAGTGCGATTTCCTCGAGATCTACCGGCTCCACGCGCTGGCGGACTTCCCCTGGGACACCACGCGCGCGCTGGAGCTGGCGCTGTTCCGCACCTACTGCGTGCCGAGCATCGGCGGCCTGCTCGACGCCACGCGCGAGTTCAGCCAGCGCGGGCAGGTGCGCTACGAGGACACCAGCCTGCTGCTGACCCACGTGCTGGAGCACGGCTTCCAGGGCCCGGGGCTGGCCGCGCTGCGCCGGATCAACCAGCTGCACGCGCGCTTCACGATCTCCAACGAGGACATGCTCTACGTGTTGAGCACTTTCGTGAGCGTGCCGATGCGCTGGCTGGCGCGGTACGGCTGGCGGCCGCTGCTGGAGGCCGAGCGCATCGCAGCACACAACTACTACCGCGAGCTGGGCACCCACATGGGCATCCGCGACATCCCGCGCACGTGGCCGGAGCTGGTCGCGTTCGGGGATGCCTACGAGCGCGAGCACTATCGGTACACCGAGGCGAGCGCGCGCGTGGGCGAGGCGACGCGCGAGATCCTGGTGGGCTGGTTCCCGCGTGCGCTGGCGCCGGTGGTCCGCAACGCCGTCCATGCGCTGCTCGATGCGCCGGTGCGCGCCGCGTTCGGCTTCCCGGCCGCGCCGGTGGCCTTTCAGCGCGGCATCGAGCACGCGCTGAAGCTGCGCGCGCGGGCCCTCGCCAAGCTGCCGGCGCGCACGCGCATCGGTGCGCCCAGCGGCGAGATCATGCTGCGCGTGCGTCGCGCCGACGCCTCGATCAGCACACTGGGTCCGGACGGCACCCCGCTGCCGGGGGCGAGCGAGCCGCGCTGTCCGATGACGCCTCGTTGAGTGCAGAACTCGCGTGATGCTGTGACTTGCCTGCTGAGGACCTCGGTGTGCGTTGATCCCTGCGCGCGGAGGCTGCATGCAAAGAATTCTGATTACGCTGCTCTGTCTGGTGGGGGTGAGCACGGCGCGCGCCGACATCGTGTGGGAGGGCGAGACGGTGCCGGCGTGGCCGGAGGGCGCGTGGGATGCGCCCTCCCCGTACGCCGCCAAGAAGTTCTACCCGTCGCCGCAGGGCGTGGTGAAGGGCCTGACCATCCTGGTGGACTTCAGCGATCAGGCGCCCGCGTTCGACACCAAAGCCATCGACGCCTGGCTGAACGAGCGCAACTACACGGGCGGCGGGCTGAAGGGCTCGGTGCGCGACTACTACTTCGACGTCTCCAACGGCAAGGTCGACTTCCAGAACGAGGTGGTCGGGTTCTACCGCGCCAAGAAGACCAAGGCCTACTACGAAGGCGGCAACGCGTACGCGCGCTCGGACGAGCTGTTCGCGGAGGTGATCGCCGGCATCGATGGCGAGGTCGACTTCTCCAAGTTCGACAACGACGGCGATGGACGCACGGACTCGATCAGCCTCGTCTACGCGGGCGAGGCGGTGAAGTGGGGCCAGGGTCTGTGGCCGCATGCGAGCGGCTCCGCGATCCGCGCCGATGGCGTGCTGCTCAGTCGCTACATGATGTCGGCGCTGTCCCGCAAGCTCGCGCTCTACACGTTCGTGCACGAGGTCGGACACATGCTGTTCGGCTGGCCGGATCTCTACGGCTTCGGCGACTACTGCGTGATGGGCAACGCGACCAACCCGGTCGACCCCGCGGGCGTCAACGACTTCTTCCGCGCGGACCAGGGCTGGATCCCGGAGATCCCGATCACGCGCGACATGAACACCAGCGCCGTCGCGCCCGCCAGTGGCGCGGGCTTCCGCTACACCAACCCGCTCGACGACGGCGAGTGCTTCTTCTGGTCGAACGTGCAGAAGGATCAGGGACGCTGGCGCGTGCTGCGCGGCTCGGGGCTGTTGTTCTTCCACTACAAGCGCAGCGTGCGCGTGAACAACCCGCCCAACCCGCTGGCGCTCAGGGTGGTGCAGGCGGACGGACGCGACGACCTCGGCGCCACGCAGTGGCCATCCCCTGGCAGCGACGCCAAGGACTTCTTCTTTGGCGGCGGCGTCGACGAGCTCGCTGACGGCACCAAGCCGAGCACACGCTGGCGCGACGGAACCAGCTCGGGCCTGCGCGTGTACGACATCGCGCCGAACGGCCGCGAGATGCGCTTCAGCGTCGGCACCGGGACGCCCGACGACTCGGTGCTTCGGCACGACGCGGGCGTCGCGGTCGAGGATGCGAGCGTGCCCGATGCCGCGGTCGATGCCGGCCACGATGCAGGCTCGCCCGAGCCGCTCGACGCGAGCCAGGCGGCCCCCGTGCGTGACGCGAGCGTGGATGCGCGTGTCGACGATGCGCGCGTGGTCGATGCGCGAGCCGACACGGAAGACGATGCGCCGCGTGAGCGCGACGAGGAAGGCTGTGCGCTCGGAGGCAGCTCGTTCGTGGGCGCGCCGTGGCTCGCGCTGCTCGTGATGAAGCTCCGCCGCCGGCGCTCCAAGCACTGACCGCAAGCGCGCCATCGGACTCAAGCGAGTCTGCGCGCAGCTGCCACCAAACTTCGCGCGCGCTGGTCCGCTTCGTCGCACTGGCGATACGTACTGGCTGCGAAGCGGCGCCGTCTTCTTACGTCGCTTCGCGGGCAGTCCTCCCCGTAGCTCGTGGAACAAAGTCCGACGCGTGATCGCACGCGTCCAGGGCTAGGTGGAGGTCTGTCTCGAATGCCAACGCAAACGGGATGGTGATGAGTGCGTCGTATCAGCAGTAAGCTCGCTTCCTCTTCCACGATCATCGCGGGACTCGCCCTCGCCGCGTCGCTTGCAGCGGGGTCCGCGCACGCGCAGGCCGTCGAGTCGTACACCACGTGCGCACGCCAGGGTGGGACCTGCACGTTCAGCGGCACGCGCAACGTGCGCTACGGCGTGAGGGGCAAGTACGTCACCAAGGCCTTCACCGGCAACGTGTCCTGCAGGGCCGCTTCGTTCGGCGCCGATCCGGCCCCCCGCTCGTGGCTCAAGACCTGCGCCTACGGCTCCGCGGATCTGACGCCAACCCCCGTACCGGTACCGGTACCCACGCCCACGCCCACGCCAACACCCGCGCCAACGCCCACGCCCGCCCCCACCACCGGCGTGCAGCGCCCAGCCGTCAGCAAGGGCACCGGCTTCTTCGTGAACAGCGGCAAGCTCTATGATGCGAACGGCAGCGAGTTCCGCGTGCGCGGCACCAACAAGGTGCACTGGGACAACCAATCGCTCGGCTTGAACAACACCAAGTCGAACACCACGCGCTGGAACATCGACTTCACGCGCCGCCCCGCGGACAACGTCGCGCTGCTGCAGAGCACCAGCTCGGGCGGCACCATCGCGCAGAAGCAGGTCGTGATGCCGTCCAGCTGGATCGGCACCTGCAAGGGCGACACCGCGGTGTTCAACACCATCGTCAACACCTGGGTCGCGCAGGCCGCGAGCTGGAACCAGCTGGAGAAGCAGCTGATCTTGAACATCGCCAACGAGTGGGGCCCGGGCGACAGCACGGTCTGGCGCGACGCCAACATCGACGCCATCAAGCGCCTGCGCGCCGCCGGTGTGCACGCGACCATCGCGGTGACCGCGGGAGGCTGCGGCCAGGATCCGCAGTCGATCCTCAAGTACGGCAAGGCCGTGTTCGACTCCGACCCGGAGAAGAACGTGATCTTCGATCAGCACGTGTACGGCGTGTACCAGGACACCGCCGGGGGCGCCGAAGGTCCGTACGACGACATGCCGGAGCTGGAGGCGCACTTCAAGGCGCTCGCGGCCACCGGCCTGGTGGTGGTGATCGGTGAGTTCGGACCGGGCCGTAACATCGGACCGTCGCCCACCAACATCAAGCCCGAGCGCGTGATGGAGCTCGCCGAGAAGTACAACCTCGGCTGGCTCGCCTGGGCCTGGGACGACAACGATCAGGCGAACGCGATGAGCTCGGACAACTGGTTCGGCATGTCGTACACGGGCGGTTACAGCAAGAGCAGCGACCTGACGATCTTCGGACGCAGCGTGATCGAGAACCCGAAGTGGGGCTTGAACGTGCTCGGCAAGCCGGCCTCGATCTTCAAGTAACGCTCGCACGGCGACCTGATCTAGATTGCGGCCCTCTTGTTTGCGAGAGGGCCGTTTTCGTCATGAGTGATCGTCATTTTGCATTCTGGCCACCCAAGGTCCCGCGCGAGATCACGCTCCCCGAGACCTCGCTCTGGTACAACCTGGAAGTGTCTGCCACGCGTTATCCGCAGAAGGCATGCACGGTCTTTTATGACAGCGTGATCCGCTACGCGGACTTCCGTCGTCAGGCGGAGCTGCTCGCTGGCTACCTGCAGCGCGAGTGCGACGTGAAGCGCGGCGACCGTGTCGCCCTGTTCATGCACAACAGCCCGCAGTGGATGCTGGCGTTCTACGCGGCGCTGCGCGCGGACGCGATGGTGGTCCCCATCAACCCCATGAACGTGACCGCGGAGCTCGCGTACGTGCTGCAAGACTGCGGCGCGCGCGTGCTGATCGGCGCACAGACATTGTTCCCGCACGTCGAACCGTTACTCGCGAGTGGCGCCCTGCCCCACGCCGTCGTCGCCACCTACAGCGATGCGCTCACCACGCCCACCGACCTGGCGGTCCCCGACTTCGTGCGCGAGCCACGCCGCGCGTTTGCCGGCGCGGTCGCGATGAGCGACGCCATCGCCAAGGCGTACGAGCCGCGCCCCGCCGAGGCAGGTCCGGACGACCGCTGCGTGATGCCTTACACCTCCGGCACCACCGGCCAGCCCAAGGGCTGCGTGCACACGCATCGCTCTGTCATGCACACCGCCATCGCCGGCGCGCAGTGGCACCGCTCGTTCGCGGACGAGACCATCCTGACGGTGCTGCCGCTGTTCCACGTCACCGGCATGCAGAACAGCATGAACGGTCCCATCTACTCAGGTGCGACCATGGTCGTGCTGCCGCGCTGGGATCGCGACGTCGCGGCCGCGCTGATCCAGCGCTTCCGGGTCACCGGCTGGACCTCCGTGCCCACGATGGTCGTCGACCTGCTGTCGAGCCCGAAGCTGGAGCAGTACGACCTGTCCAGCTTGCGCGCGACCGGCGGCGGCGGCGCGGCGATGCCCGAGGCGATCGCGCAGAAGCTGGAGAAGCTCTGCAACCTTACTTACGTCGAGGGCTACGGACTGTCCGAGACCGCCGCCGCGACGCACATCAATCCGCAGCAGAACCCGAAGAAGCAGTGCCTCGGCATCCCGATCTTCGGCGTCGACTCGCGCGTGGTCGATCCGGAGACACTGCGCGAGCTGCCCGCCGGCGAGGTCGGCGAGATCATCACCTCTGGCCCGCAGGTCTTCGAA
>JBEVNG010000417.1:0-7616 GCA_040508235.1 Polyangiales bacterium
GAGCGGGCTCGATCCGATCGGGCGCCGGCAGGTGCGCGAGATCATCCTGGGCGAGCGCAAGCGCGGCAAGACGCTGATCTTCACCAGCCACGTGCTCAGCGACGTGGAGCTGTTGTGCGACCGGATCGCGATCATCAACCGTGGGCAGGTGGTGGCGCGCGGCACGCTCGACGAGCTGCTCAAGCATGAAGTGCGGCGCGTGCGTATTCAGGTTGGCGGCGCCAGCGCGGAGCTCCAGGCCAAGCTGCGTGAACGCGGCGTCGACCTGCGCGAGCTGGAGCACTCCGTGCAGCTGACCATCGAGGGCGACGACGGCGTCGATCCGCTGCTGCGCGAGCTGCTGCAGGAGGGCGCGCGCGTGCTGGAGGTCGAGCCCGAGCGCGAGACGCTGGAGGACCTGTTCGTGCGCAAAGCCGTGGCCAGCGGCGACTGATGGTGTAGAGCCCTCGCATGCGACGGATCTCCGCGCGCGAGGCGCACGAGCTGATGGGGCAGGGCTACGTCTACCTGGACGTGCGCTCGGCCGTGGAGTTCGCGCTCGGGCGGCCGCGCGGCGCGATCAACGTGCCGCTCGGAGGCGGCGACTTCGTGGAGGACGTGCGCGACCTGCTCGGCGACGACGCGCGCATGATCGTGGGCTGCGCGACCGGGGTGCGCTCCGTGGTGGCCGCGCAGCAGCTGCTCGCCGCCGGCTTCACCGACGTGCTGGAGCAGCGGGCGGGCATGGACGGCGTACGCGACGTGTTCGGCCGGCTCAAGGAGCGCGGCTGGCGCGACGAAGGCCTGCCTATCGAGGAGTAGCGGTGGCGGCGGGCTTGGGCTTGGCGCGCTGCGCCGCCTTTTGCTGCTGCGTCATGTACAGCCAGCTGACGGCGGCGATGGCCGCGATCACCAGCGCGACCAGGATCCAGGTGCGCGCGCTGCTGCCCTTGGGCGCAGGCCGGATGCTGGGGTCGAGCCGCAGCTTGGGCGCACCGCTGGCCGCGACCGGGATCGCGTTGGCCGGAGCGCTGGGCACGACTTCACTCTCGGGCGTGGGCTCGCTGCGCGTGGCGGCCTTGCGCAGCGCCTCGTCGAGCTCGAGATCACCCGACTCTGGATCGCCCTTGGGCGCCGGCATGGTGGAGGTCAGCGGCTGGTTGGCGGTGGGGCTGTCGATCGAGTCGAGCGTCTGGCGCAGGATGTCGAGCTGCGAGGCATCGGCCACCACGGTGACCTCGCCGGTGTCGTACTCGGAGCTGTCGCCGCCGAAGTCGTCGTCGCCATCGACCAGCGTCGGCTTCTCGACCTCCAGCACGGGCTCGCTCGGAATCCTGGAGCGGATCTCGACCTCGGAGTCGTTGGCGGGCGTCTGCGCCATGCGCTGCAGCAAGCCAGGCGCGGCCGGATCCGTGGGCGTATCGGCGAAGGCCTCGCGCGGCACGCCGGGCGCCTTGAACGGACTGGGCGGGCGCACGCTGGCGGGCGAGGGCGGCGGCAGCTTGCTGGGCGTGCTGGGACGCTGCGCGCCGGGCGCAGTCGGGGCAGGCACGCCTACGAGCGTACGCGCGCGAGCGACGGGCGCGATCGAGGCGCTGGCCTTGTTGTTGTTGGCGGCGGCGGCGCGTGCCGGCTCGCTGCGACGCTCGCCGCGCAGGCCCGACAGCTCGTCGGTGCGTTCCTCGGCGAACAGCTCGGGCTTCTCCGCGCGCTCGTGGGCCGCCGTCTCCAGCGCCTGATCGACGGGCTCCATGATGTTCATCATGGTCGCGTTGGCGCGCCGCTCGACCGCCACGTTCGCGTCGGTCATGCCGATCACGTGGGCGAGCGCGCTCCAGGCTTCCCAGCTCTCGCCCTTGCGCTCGGCGATCGCGGACACGAGCAGCTCGTGCGCGAGGTCGACCTTGGCGCTCAGCTCGCCGTCGCTCAGCTCGACGTGCAGCGTGGGGCCGGCGAGGGCGAGCGCGCGCAGCGTGCGCGTGGGCCCGAGCGGCGCCAGCGTGGTCTCGAACTTCTCTTCCTTGCGGGCGCGCTCGGTGAGCGCCTTGTCCATGCCGGCGAGCCGCGAGACGACGCCTTCCAGCGCGCGCAGATCGACCGTGCCCTCGGAGCCGACCAGCGACGTGTAGTCGATGGTTGCGACGGATGCCCAGCGCGCGCGCACGTCCGAGCGAACCTCGGCGACACGCGTGTCGATCGCGGGGCTTCGGCGCGCGTCGATCACCAGCAGGTCCGCGCCGCGTAGAGCGACGGGATCCTTGGCGCCGGCACGCACGTCCCCGACGTGGGCTTTGCGCTCGCGGAGTGACTTCGCGATGGCAGTCGCCCTCGCTTCGTCTTCCGTGACGAGCAGTACATGGAGGCCTTCGAAGCTGTCGGTACGAGCGGTCACGGTTTGACCTGCAAGTCTATCATCGGACCGGCTTTCTCCAGGAAGAGCGTTGTGCTTATTTCTGTGCGTCGGAGAGTGTGCGCAGGGTGTGCCGCTCTACGTCAGATGCAGGAGCCCGACGTGACGAACGCCCGTATTTCCAGCCTTGCGGTGAGCACGGAGCGTACCCCGCTCACGGACTATCAGAAGAAGCTGTTCTTCTTGCTGGGGGTGGCGACGTTCTTCGAGGGCTACGAATACGTGGCGCTGTCCCAGCTGTTGCCGTCGCTGCGCGAGGCCTTTGCGCTGGGGGAAGGGCAGGCCGGCGTGCTGCTCTCGGTGATCGGCGCCAGCTCGCTGCTCGCCTACGTGCTGATCCGGCGCGCCGACGTGGTGGGACGCAAGCCGATGCTGGCGATCACGGTCGCGGGCTACACCCTTACGTCGATCCTGTGCGCGCTGGCGCAGGACGTCTGGCAGTTCGGCGCGGCGCAGTTCCTGGCGCGCGCGTTCCTGTTCGCGGAGTACGCGCTGTGCATGGTGTACATCGCGGAGGAGTTCCCGGCCGACCGGCGCGGCTTCGCGGTGGGTGTGATGCAGGGGCTGGCGAGCCTCGGCTCGATCATCTGCGCGGGCGTGGTGCCGATGTTGTTGAAGACGCCGCTCGGCTTTCGCGCGGTGTACCTGGTGGGCGCGGTGCCGCTGCTGTTGATGACCTGGCTACGCCGTCAGGTGCGCGAGACCGAGCGCTTCGCGCAGCTACCCAAGGCGAAGCGCGAGGACCCGTTCGCCATCTTTCGCACGGCCTACCGCGGGCGCGTGTTGTTGCTGGCGCTGATCAACGGGCTGACGCTGGTGTGCACGTACCTGGCGGTGACGTACTGGAAGGAGTTCGCGCTCCAGGAGCGCGGCTTCGATCACGCGATGGCGGCGCGCGCGCTCATGATCGCCGCGCTCGGCTCGCTGCCGCTGGTGTTCTTCTCGGGCCGCTTGCTGGACGGCGTGGGGCGACGCTACGGCGCGCTGATCGTGCTCGGCACGGCGTCCGCGTCGGTGCTGACGGCGTTCTCCGCGCACGACTTCTGGTTGCTCACGGTCGGGCTGACCGGCTCGATCTTCGGCGCCAGCGCGGTGCTGCCGGTGCTGAACACGCTGACCCTGGAGCTGTTCCCCACCGCGATGCGCGCCGACGCCTACGGCTGGTCGTACAACCTGCTGGGCAAGCTCGGCTACATCCTCGGACCCTTGGTGGTCGGCTACGGCGCCGAGCGCTGGGGCTACGGCCCGGTGCTGAGTGCGATCACGATCTGCCCGCTGCTCGCGATCGCGCTGATCTTCGCCAAGCTGCCCGAGACCAAGGGCAAGGAGCTCGAAGAGACCGCCGCCCTCTAGTAGTACTAGCGGCTACGGGGCGGTGGGGCGGCGAGCTCCTGGTCGGGCACCGGCTCGCCCACGGGCTGCGTCACCGCGGGAGCTGGGGCCGGCGCGGGGCGCTCGATCACCAGCGGGCGTTCGGCGACGGCCTCGCGGCGCTCGGGCACGTTGCCAAAGACGTCGCCGAACTTGTAGGTGAGCGAGGCCATCGCCAGGAAGCCGGGGGCGGTGCCGCCGATGAAGTTGGGACCGCCGGTGACGAAGCCGTTGGTGACCACGCCGTCGAAGTAGAACGTGCCTTTCTGCAGGCCGAGGCCGGCGCTCCAGCGGAACGCACCGTCGCCGACGCGCTCCTTCTCCGCGGCGCCGGTGCGGCGCACCTCCCAGGTGTACTCGGCGCCCGTGCGCACGTAGAGCCAGTCGAGCACCTGGATCTCGGCGGCCATGTTGAAGTACGGCGCCGCCAGGTTCAGCCGGTTCACGTCGGCGTTGTCGAGCGAGTTGGGCGCATTCTTGCCGACGCCGAGCCGCAGGCCGCCATAGGCCGCGACCTTCGCACGATCGAGGTGGATCGACGGACCGACGCCCGCGCGCAGGCCGAAGTCGACGTCCTTGCTGCTGTCGCCGAGCTGCGTCGCCTCCGTGCGCTCGCCGCCGATCGACACGTTGCCGAGGAAGCCGACGTCGACCAGCTGGTTGATCGGGTAGTACGCGCGCCCGAGGCCCGCCACGCGCAGGTTCCAGCCGCTGTACTCGTCCTCGCCAGCGATGTCGTTGGCATTGCCGAACGCGAACACCGCGTTGGCCGACGCGTCCCAGCGCAGCGCGTTGGCCGGGCGATGGCTGTAGCCGACCTGCGCCGCGAAGAACGTCTGCGCGCCCTTCTGCACTTGGCCGTCGGCATCGCGCACCGCCTGCACGCCGCGCCCGAAGCCGAGCCGCACGCCGAACGGATTGCCGCTCAACGAGCGCGCGTAGCTCAGGTCGATCACCGTCGCGGGCAGCACGTTCTGCGCCTCGCGATCGACCGCGGCTGGGCCGGGGAAGGTGCCGTAGGTGGTGTCGCCCAGCGCGCCGCCGGTGCCCTCGACGCCCCCGAGCCAGGCCAGCTCCGTGTTGTACCCGACGATGTCCGGCGTCAGCAGGTCACCACGATGCAGCGCGATCGCCAGCGCCTCGCGCTCGTTGCCGAGCGTCAGCACGCCGTTGCCGGTCTGCGCGTTCCCGCCGTAGTCGAGCCGGAACATGTTGCGGTGCTGCAGCGTCAGCTGCGGGAACGCGAACAGGTCGTCCGGATCCTCGATCAGCAAGTTACCCGAGAGACCACTACGCCGATCCGCGAGCGCCGTCCCACTCCACAGCGCCGACAACGCTACCAATGCCCACAGCTTCCGCATGCGCCTCCCCTGTTTGGGGCGTGAGGTTACTAACCCCGGCGTGGGCGATGCAATTAGTCGTCGTCCGCCTTGGCGTCCTTGGGATCATGGACATTCGGCTTGTCGACGATCTCGAACTCGGTCTTGCCGTTGGGCTTCTTGGTGATGGCGATGCCCTTCTCGCCCTTCTTGCGCTCGAACCAGCCTGTGGCGATGCCCGCGCCGACCTTGCGCAGGAAGCTGGTGTCCTCGCCCTCGGCCTTCTCGACCTCGATGTCGTCGAGCAGCGGGATCATCAGCGTGTCGTGGCGCTCGCCGCGGCGGTCGTAGCGGGCGTCGAGCGCGATCACGCCCTTGGAGGCCTTCACCTTGGCGTACTCGTTGAGGAACGGATTGAGCTCCTGCGCGCGCAGCCCACGCAGGTGCGCGGTGACGTGGAAGTCGTTGACCGGATTGCGCGCGAAGCGACCCTTGGCCTCCAGCGAGCCGCTCTTCATCAGCTTGGCCTCTGCGCGCAGGTTGGAGCGACAGGCGCTGTTGCCGGGCGGCAGGCAGCCGAACAGCTTGTCCCAGCGCGCGTTCAGGCCGTGCGCGTAGAGGTCCATGTCCGGCTTGGTCTGGTAGTTGCGGAAGTGGAACTTGCCGTCGATCACCTCGGCGCGCGTGAGCTCGAAGGGCAGCTTCTGGCGCAGCGTCTCGATGGTCTGCTCGGGGCCCTTCTGCTTCTTGGCCTCGGACTCCGCGTCCACGAAGCTGAACTCGGGCTCCACGAAGCGCAGCGCGTTGCGCAGCCTCCAGCCGTCCAGCTCGGTCAGCAGGTGGAACTCCTTGGCGCGCAGGAACGGCACGGGGATCTGGCCATTCTTCTTGGTGATCGTGAACCCGCACAGCGCGAGCTCGCTGCCCAGGCCGCGCACCTCGACGTGGTCGATGGTGCCCTGGTAGCCACCGGGAATGGTCTCCAGCTTGGACTCGACGATCTTCTTGATGATCGCGGGCAGCGCCAGCATCACGCCGACGAGCACGACCACCACCACGGCGACAACGATGTGCCACCGCTTCATGGCAGCCTCAGACCGGCTCGAGCCGGGCCATCACGTCGGCCAGGTTGTCCTGCCAGCGCGGCATGGCGCCCACCGCACGCTCGGTGCGCGAGAGGTCGAGCACGCTGTAGGCGGGGCGCTTGGCGGGGCGTGCGAACTCTTCGCTGGTGCATGCGTTCACCTGTGCCTTGTGGCCTGCGAGCCGCACTATCTCGGTCGCGAACTCGTGCCACGAGCACTCTCCACCGTCGGTGACGTGGAAGGTGCCGCGTGCGCCCTGGTCGAGCAGCTGCAAGGTCACGCGCGCCAGGTGCTCCGAGCTCGTGGGGCGCCCGCGCTGGTCGGACACCACCTTGAGCGCGTCCTGCGCGCGCGAGAACTTGTAGATCGTACGCACGAAGTTGTTTGCCCAAGGTGCGTACAACCAGCTGGTGCGCAAGAGCAGGTACGGTCCACCGGTGGTCCAGAGCGCGCGCTCGCCCACCGCTTTGCTGCGTCCATACGCGCCCAGCGGCGACTGCTGCTGATCGACCAGGTACGGCTCGCTGGCGTCGCCCGGGAACACGTAGTCGGTGCTGTAGTGCACGAGCGGGATGCCGCGCTCCGCGCACACCTGGGCCAACAGCTTCACGGCGGTGCCGTTGATCTTGGTGGCGTTGGCCTCGTCGCTCTCGGCGGCGTCGACGTTGGTGTAGGCCGCGCAGTTGATGACCGCCTTCAGCTCGGGGCCGATGGCGTTCTCCAGTTGGCCGCGATTGGTGATGTCGAAGTCGGGCAGGTCGTAGATGCCGAACGGCAGCTTCTTGGCGGTCAGCAGCTCGCGCAGCGCGCGGCCGAGCATGCCCTTGCCACCCAGGATCGCGTAGCTCATCGGTACCTCGGCAGCTTGGCGGGATCGATCTTGGCCAGCGGCAGGTTCTGCTTGTCCTTGGCGCTTAGCTCGGCGTCTTGCACGGGCCAGGGGATGCCGAGCGCTGGATCGTCGTAGGCCACGCCGACCTCGGCCTCCGGGTGGTAGAGGTCGGTGCACTTGTACGAGAACAGCGCGCTCTCGCTGGTGACGCAGAAGCCGTGCGCGAAGCCTGGCGGCACCCACAGCTGATGGTGGTTGTCGGCCGACAGCAGCGCGCTGACCCACTGGCCGAAGGTCGGCGAGCCGACGCGCACGTCGACCGCCACGTCGAACACCTCGCCCTCGACCACGCTGACCAGCTTGCCCTGCGCGTGCGGGTTCTGCAGGTGCAGCCCGCGCAGGATGCCGCGGCGCGACTTGGACAGGTTGTCCTGCACGAACGTCAGCGCGACGCCCGCCTGCTGGTAGCGCTCGGCGTTGAAGGTCTCGATGAAGTAGCCGCGCGCATCGCCGAACACCTTCGGCTTGATCAGCAGCACCTCCGGCAGCGACTGCGGGATGACCTCCATGCCTTACTTCCCCCCGCGCTTGATCATGTCGATCAGGTAGCGGCCGTAGCC
>JBEVNG010000419.1:0-9119 GCA_040508235.1 Polyangiales bacterium
CGCAATCGGCGAGATCGCCGCTGCGTTCTTTCCGCGCCGTGCATTGGCAGCGATGTCTGCATCTCGAACTGCGACAAGATCACGCCGGGCATGCTGATGGCGGCGCTGCGCATCAACATCCCCGTGGTGTTCGTGTCGGGCGGGCCGATGGAAGCGGGCAAGGTGGTCCTGAAGGGCAAGGAAGTCGCGCTCGATCTGGTCGACGCGATGGTCGCCGCAGCCGATGAGAGCTATACCGATGAGGAAGTGAAGGTCATCGAACGGTCGGCCTGCCCGACCTGCGGTTCCTGCTCCGGCATGTTCACGGCCAATTCGATGAACTGCCTGACCGAGGCGCTGGGTCTGTCGTTGCCCGGCAACGGCACGCAGCTGGCCACGCACTCCGATCGCAAGACGCTGTTCGAGACCGCCGGCAAGCGTGTGGTCGAGCTGGCGCGCCGCTACTACGAGCAGGATGACGCCAGCGTGTTGCCGCGCTCGATCGCGACCTTCGAGGCGTTCGAGAACGCGATGAGCCTCGACATCGCGATGGGCGGCTCCACCAACACCATCCTGCACTTGCTCGCGGCGGCGCAGGAGGGCGGCGTGACCTTCACGATGCAGGACATCGACCGCCTGTCGCGCCGCGTGCCGCAGCTGTGCAAGGTCGCGCCGAACACGCAGAAGTACCACATCGAAGACGTGCACCGCGCGGGGGGTGTGTTCGCGATCCTCGGTGAGCTGTCGCGTGCGGGTCTGCTGCATGATCGAGCTCCCACCGTGCACGCCGCCACGATCGGCGAGGCAATCGCGAAGTGGGACATCACTCTGACCACGGACGAAGCCGTTCGTGAATTCTATCGCGCGGGCCCCGCGGGCATCCCGACGCAGGTGGCGTTCAGCCAGAGCACGCGCTGGAAGACGCTCGATGAAGATCGCGCCGAGGGCTGCATCCGCCGCATCGAGAACGCGTACTCGCTGGAGGGCGGCCTGGCCGTGCTGTTCGGCAACCTGGCCGAGAACGGCTGCGTCGTGAAGACCGGCGGCGTCGAGGTGGAGCTGCACACGTTCGAGGGCCCGGCGTTCGTGGTCGAGAGCCAGGAAGATGCCGTGCGCGCGATCCTGGAGGATCAGGTCAAGGCCGGCGACGTGGTGGTGGTGCGCTACGAGGGACCACGCGGCGGCCCCGGCATGCAGGAGATGCTCTACCCCACGAGCTACATCAAATCGAAGGGCCTCGGCAAAGCGTGCGCGTTGATCACCGACGGGCGCTTCTCCGGCGGCACCAGCGGTCTGTCGATCGGCCACGCGTCGCCGGAGGCCGCGGCGGGCGGGACCATCGCGCTGGTCGAGACCGGCGACCGCATCCGCATCGACATCCCCAACCGCACCATCAACCTGCTGGTCGCGGACGACGAGCTGGCCAGGCGTCGCGCGGTCTGCACGTTCAAGCCGGCCAAGCCGCGCCCGCGCAAGGTGTCGCTGGCCCTGCGCGCCTACGCGCTGCACGTGACCAGCGCGGATCGCGGCGCGGTGCGCGATCTCGGCACGAACGACGACTGAACACCCCAAACGCGAGTCGTCGCACCAGCCATACGCACTAGGCTCCGCGCAAGGAGCCTGACGATGCTGGACGCGACCGACACGATCACGGGCCACGCGGTGCTCGGCCAGTCCGATGTCGACGGCGCGCTCAAGAAGACCGGGCTGTCGCGCATGACCCGCTTCTACACGGTGATGCTGGTGGTCGGACCGCTCTTTCTGTACTTCACCCACCGCGCCGCGGGTCACCAACCTCAGCTCTCCGACTTTGCGCCCGCGCTCGGCTACGGCGTGCTGTTCGTGGGCGTGTTGTACGTCGCGCAGCGCGCGGCCGCGCGAAAGCACCTGGAGGGCAAGTCGGCGCGGGACCTCACCATGCACTACGAGCTCGACGCTGGCGGCTATACCATTCGATCGCCCTCGACGGACGTGCGGAGCACGTGGCAGTCCGTGCACCACTTCGACGAGGCCGAGGCGGCGTTCCTGATCTTCCCGAGCGCGACGATCCAGGTGGTGGTGCCCAAGCGCGCCTTCGCCGAGGCGGACGTGCCGCGCGTGCGCGCGCTGCTGCAGGCGAGCGTGAAGCAGCCCAAGAAGACCTTCCTGCGCGGAAGCGCGGGGCGCGTGATCCTGCTCTGGCTCGCGCTGGTCCTGATGTTCGTCGTCATCTATCACACCCTCGGCGCGCCTCGCTGAGCAGCCGTGGACCGGCGGCAGGAGGCGCTGGTAGGATGCGCGCATGCTTGGCTTGCGACGTGCGTGGCTCCTCCTTTCGTTGGGACTCTTCGCCTGCGACGAGGCTGCGCAAGCGGAGCCTACCCCCGAGGACGCCGCGATGCGTCAGGACGCGCGCACCGTCGACGCCGCGCCGGATGCGGGACTCGAAGCGCGCGATGCAGCGCCGCTGCCGACGGATGCAGCGCCACTGCCGACGGATGCAGCGCCGCTGCCGACGGATGCAGCGCCGCTGCCGACGGATGCAGCCACGCCCGATGCGACGCCCGGTCGAAGCTGGCAGGACGTGCCCGAGGGCCCCGCCGTGGAGCCGCGCGAGGTGTGCAGCTGGAGCGCATCGCCGCTGCCCACGCTGGAGCTGCGCATGCCGATCCACTTCAGCCGCGTGCGCGTCGATGGCGAGGGCAACGCGCTGGTCGCGGGCTCGATCCTGGAGTCGCGCGATCTCGGCGCGGGCATGATCGCGGTGCCCTGGACGAGCCCAAAGCGCGGCACCGTGATCGCCAAGTTCGACGCCAGCTGCAAATTGCTCTGGACCAAGCTGCTGCCACCGCGCGAGAGCAACAACGTACGCGATGTGCACACGCTCGGCTTCGACGGAGACCGCGTGGTGGTGCTGACCGCGTCGAGCACCGTCACCAACGTCTGGCGCTTCGACGCGTTCACCTCCAGCAGCCTGGAGATTGCGGCGCTGTCGACGCGCGATGGCAGCATCGTGAGCGAGCGCGCGATCCAGGTCGGCATCAAGCCGATCGATGCGAGCGCGGACGTCTTCGATGGCGCTCTGCATCTAAACGTGCGCGGCACCGCCGGACTCGACCTTGGCCAGGGACCCATCGCGGACGACACGCGCGGCAAGTACGTGAACGCGGTCTTCTCGTCGGATGGGCAGCTGCAGAACAGCGAGCTGTTCGGCGGCGCGACGGGGCTTGAGGCCCCGTTCACGCAGGCGTTCGGCAGCGCCGGTACCCTCGCGCTGGCGGGTAGCCAGATCGACGACTACTTCGGCCAGTCGCTCGGCGAGCCCGCGACGCTGCTCATGCTCGACGGACTGCATCGACTGGTGTGGAAGCAAGAGCTGACCCCCGCGGCGGTGACCAACCCGTATGTCTACGGCACGTTCACGCTCGCGCTGACGCAGCAGGGCAGCCTGGCCATCGCCGAGAACTGGTCGAACGAAGCGTACGCCGTCGCTCGCTACGACGTCGCCGGCAAGCTCGCGTTCCGCCTCCCGCTGCGGGCCGACGACAACATGCTGGCGAGCCCCGGCGTGCTCCGCGCGCGCGAGCAATCGTTCGCGCTGCTCGGCTCGCTCTACACGCGCACTCGCTTCGGCAACAGCTGGATCGAGCCGCCCGATGCGCAGGGTGGCCACGCGTACGCGCTGATGCTCGACGAGGTCGGCGCCGTGCGCTGGGCGCGCGTGTTCCGCGAAGCCCTGCTCGACATCGACCTCACGCCCGACGACGCCAGCTTCGTGTTGACGGAGAGCTCCCCCGCGCTGCAGCTGCGCAAGCTCGCGCGCTGATGAGCGCGTCGTCGCCCTCTTCTCACCACGCGAGCTCGGTCAGCGCGCGCACCTGCTTCACGCCCGCCGGCGCATCGAACCAGCGCGTCCGTACCAGCACGCCATCGATGCCTGCCGCGCGCGCGCCCTCGATGTCTTGCTCGGGGTGGTCACCGACCATCAGCGCTCCGTCGGCGTCGCAGCCCGCCAGCTCCAGGGCGAGGCGGAAGATGTCGGCGCTGGGCTTGCGCAGCCCACACTCCTCCGACACCAGCACGTGCGACACGCGCCCCTCCAGGCCCGCGCTCGCGAGCTTGCGTCGCTGCATCGCGCCGCTGCCGTTGGTGACCACGATGGTGGTTCCCGGAAACTCGCGCAGCATCACGTCGGCATCGCGCTTGAGGCGCACCAGCTCGGGCAGCTCGCGCCGGAAGCGCTCCCGCACCAGCGCGACCGTGCTCCCGGTGTAGCGGGCGACCGCCTCGAAGAACGTCGTCTTGCAGCCGTGGCCTCCGCCGTCGCAGGCGATCAGCGCCTCGAAGGTGGACGACATGCGCGCGTGCGACGGCAGCACCCCACGCAGCCACTGCAGCAGCGCTGCGTCGCGGTCGACCAGCGTGTTGTCCAGATCGAGCAGCAACACCTTCATGACACGGCCTCCCCCGCGCTCTGGTGGTTCAAGCCGCGCAGACGGAGGTCATAACTGCCGAGGTGGTCCTTCAACAAGCGAGTAATGCCGGGACCGGAGGTGTCACCCCGAGGGGTGCGCGGTATCGTGCCGCATGACCGAGCTCCAGACGACGCTGACGCAGCCGAGCAGCATCCCTCTGGTGGAGTCGTTCCTCGAAGCGCTGAGGGCGCTCGATGTGGAGCGCGCGCTGGGCATGCTCAGCGACGACATCGTGTACCAGAACGTGCCGTTGCCGCCCGACCGCGGCAAGCGCGCCGTCGAGCGCACCCTGCGGCGAATGATGAAGGTCGTCACCGAGTTCGACGTACGCATGCACAACATCGCGGAGCGCGACGGCGTGGTGCTGACCGAGCGCACCGACATCGGCCGTGGCCCGCTGCTCGACGTCGAGATCTGGGTCTGCGGCACCTTCGAGGTCGCGAACGGCAAGATCACGCTCTGGCGCGATCGCTTCGATCTGGCGAGCCTGCTGCTGCAGCTGGCGACCAGCCCGCTGCGTCGCCTGCTGTAGAAAGAAAAACAGCGGCCGTACCGAGGTACGCCGCTGCTTTTCCGTCGTTCACACTTTGTGGAGCTGAGGGGGATCGAACCCCTGACCTCCTGCATGCCATGCAGGCGCTCTCCCAGCTGAGCTACAACCCCGAACTACTTCTTCTTGCTGGTCTTTCCGCCTGAGCCACCAGAGCGCTTGGCCTTGGTACCCGAGCGGGCGACAGATTTAGCTGCTTCCTCGGAAGGGGCAAGCTTTTCTTTTGCGGCCGCGGGCGGCGTGCTGGGCTTGGCCTTGCCGTTGGCCGGCTTCTTGGGCTGGGCCTTGGACTGAGCCTTGGGCTGCGCGGCCGGCTTGGCTTCCGGCTTCGCGGGCTTCTCGGCCGCGGGCTTCGGCTCGACGGGCTCGCTCTCGATCACGAGCGGCGCGCTGACCACGACCGGCGTGACATCAGCGCTGGCGACATCACTCGGCGTGGCGTCGATGGGCGCGACGACCGCGGGGGTGGCGTCGTAGACGGGCGTGGCGCCGACGCTGATGGGATCGACCTCGTCGGTGTCCGACGGAGCCTCGGGCTGCACGGGCGCGTCGCCGCGATCGCTGCCGACCTTGTTGGCCTGCGCGGGCGGCGCGTGACGCAGCGTCTCCGTGGGCGCGCGATCCACGATCGGCGTCGCGGTCGAACCCGGCTGGTACGTGGAGCGCTTGGAGCCCGGATCGATGATCGCGGCGATGCGACGCGCGGCTCCGCGCAGCGGTCCTGGAATCGCGCCGCTGCGCAGTTCCTCTCCGAGCCCCGAACGAAGCGCACCGAGTCCGCCTCGCTTGGCCTGTCGCTTCACTCGCTTTAGCGCGCGAGCAATCCCCATGGTGGCCTCTCTACGTAAAAGAGAATGGCGCCTAGCATTCACGGATCACCCAGTCAACGATGGGCTCCGGACGCGCACACCGAGCGTGACTCACGCCACCGCTACCCTGTGCGCAGCTCTGCGCAACGGGCGCCATGCGATTGCATGTCGCCGCGATCGATGCGTGCTTCCGCACAGCTGTGTCGGGAGAAGCATGGCGGCGAGATCGGCTCTGTTACGCTCGCTCGGCCATGGGGGAATGCGCTCGTCGGGGGACTATGCGTGCGGCCGTGCTGTGTCTGTTGGCCGCGGGCTGCGGCGTCGATCACGGAGGTGCGAACCTCGAGGACGCGAGCCGCTCGGATGCCGCGATCCAGGACGCCGGCCGTCACGATGGGGCGCCCTCGGATGCGCGCGTCGCCGATTGCGTGACCGGGCGCGCGAGCTGCGAGAACGGGCAGGCCACGTACTGCCGCGCGGACGGAACGCTCGCGCGCTACGAGTGCGACGCGGTGCAGGGCCTGAGCTGCACACCGACCGGCTGCCGTGGCGCCTGCGACCTGAGCGAGGTCGACCAGAGCTACATCGGCTGCGACTACTACCCGACGATCACGCTCAACCCGGTCTGGACCGGCTTCGCGTTCGCGATCGCGGTCGCCAATGCCAGCGGCCAGCCCACGCACGTGACGATCACGCGCGGCGATACGGTGGTGCAGGAAGCGGACGTGTCCGCGGACGCACTGCAGACGTTCACGCTGCCTTGGATCCCCGAGCTCAAGGGCGGCGAGCTGGACGGCGACACGGCCCCGGCGTGCACGATTCCGCCCGCGCGCGGCAACTCGCGCCTGGTGGCGGATGGCGCCTACCGCGTGCGCACCACCAGCCCGGTCACGGTCTACCAGTTCAGCCCGCTGCAGTACGAGCTGCAGGACGCGCCGCTCTGTCCCACGCTCGCGACGCAGTGCGCGGGCTCGCCGCTGACGCAGTGTTTCTCCTACTCCAACGACGCTTCGCTGCTGCTGCCGGCGACCGCGCTGACGGGCAACTACACGGCGCTGTCTTGGCCGTCGCAGGAGGTGGGCTCGGGCTTCATCGCGGTAACCGCCGTCGAGGATGGCACCGAGGTGCAGATCACTGGCGCGGGCGCGTTCGCCGCCGGCGCGGGCATCGATGCCCAGGGCAACGGCAACGCGCGCATGAACCGTGGCGACGTGCTGGAGCTGGTGGCGGCGCCGACGGGTGACGTCAGCGGCACGCGCGTGCGTGCCAACAAGCCGGTGCAGGTGATCGCGGGGCAGAGCTGCGCGTTCGTGCCGGACGCGAACACGCTCAACTGCGATCACCTCGAAGAAGTGCAGTTCCCCGAGGACACGCTGGGCAAGAAGTACGTGGTGCCCGGTGTGATCCACGCCGACGGCAGCAGCGGCACACCGAGCGTGGTGCGCGTCGCCGCGATCGCGGATGGCACGAACGTCAGCTTCACGCCGGCCCTGCACGCGCCCGCCACGCTGAACGCGGGTGCCTTCCTCGAGCTCGCGCTCACGCCCGGCCAGAACGTGGTGATCGACGGCGACAAGCCGCTGCTGGTCGCGCACTACATGGTCGGCCAGAGCGCGGTCCAGAACGCCAACAACATGGGCGATCCGTCGCAGAGCGCGGCGGTCCCCGTCGAGCAGTGGCGACAGAGCTACCTGTTCACGGCGCCGCTCACCTACGCGGTGAACCTGGCCACGATCATCGCCAAGCCCGGCGCGAGCGTGACCATCGACGGCACGCGCATCGACGCCAGCGAGTTCGTGCAGGTCGGCGACTACGCCGTCGCGACCGTGGTGCTGGAGGCCGATCTCGATCGACCCAACAGCGCCGTGCACACGGTCGACGCCAACCAGAAGGTGGGCCTGATCGTCTACGGCTACGGCCAATACACCAGTTACATGTATCCCGGCGGCGCGGACCTCGCGCGCATCGCGATCCCGATCCTGATCTGAATGCCCCACAGGAGCTTCATGCTGTCCCGTCGCTTCTTGCTGTTCTCCACCCTGTTCCTGAGCCTCGTCGCGTGCGGCAAGCACCGCAAGGAGCTGGAAGACGCCGGCGACGGCACGGGCACCGACGACGATGCGGGCGGCCTCGACGCTTCGCCTGGCAACGGCGACGACGGAGGCAGCGGACGCGACGGTGGGCGCGACGCCACGGCGACATCACGTGATGGAGCGGCCGACGCCAACAGCGGACCGATGTCGTGCGCGCCGACCAGCTGCGCGGACAAGGGCGCGGTGTGCGGCCGACTCGATGACGGCTGCGGGGGCGTGCTCAGCTGCGGCACCTGCGCGGCCGGCACCTTCTGCGCGACGGACACCAACCGCTGCGCGGCGGCCTCCGAGATCTGTCGCGAGGCCTCGTGCGGCGCGCTGATCGATGCGTGCGGCGATGCGTTCGCGTGCGGCACCTGCGCGGCCGGACAGGTCTGTCGCGGCGGCGCCTGCGAGACGTGCCGCCCTCTCGACTGCACCACCGGGAAGCTCTGCGGCACGGTGGCCGACGGCTGCGGCGGCACGCTCACCTGCGGCACCTGCACCGACCCGCAGAAGTGCGACACCGTCACGCACACGTGCAAGGACTGCGCGCCCACGAGCTGCCTCGCGCAGGGTCGCGAGTGCGACAGCATCAGCGACGGCTGCGGCGGCACGCTCAACTGCGGCACCTGCAGCGGCGGCGAGAGCTGCGTCGCCGGCAAGTGCGAGCCACCCGCGGTCCCGCCCGAGTGCGTGGCGCAAGGCAAGGACTGCGGCAGCATCACGCACGCGTGTAGCGGCGTCGCGGTCCAGTGCGGCACCTGCCCGGCCGGCGAGTCGTGCATGAACAACGTGTGCACCGCCTGCGTGCCCACCAGCTGCGCCGAGAAGGGCGTCAGCTGCGGCACCATCCCGGACGGCTGCGGCGGCACGCTCACCTGCGGCAGCTGCCCCACGGGCGACCAGTGTTACCAGGGCGAGTGCTGCCAGCCGAGCAGCTGCGCGGCGCAGGGCAAGAACTGCGGCGACGTGTCGATCGGCTGCGGCCTGACGCAGAACTGCGGCACCTGCGACGCCACCACCAACAAGATCTGCGGCTTCGGCGGCGTGGCCAACGTGTGTGGCCAGTGCACGCCCAACGGCAACACCTGCACCAACAAGAACTGCGGCCAGGTCGACACCGGCTGCGGCAGGATCAGCTGCGGTGGCGCCTGCCCCAGCGGCCAGGTATGCGGCGCCAACGGCGTCGCCAACGTGTGCGGCGTCTGCATCCCCACCGGCGATCCGTGCGCCGGCAAGAACTGCGGCACCG
>JBEVNG010000553.1:0-9397 GCA_040508235.1 Polyangiales bacterium
CGCGGCAGCGGTGCACGCATGCAAGGGGTGGGGGGCACGCTCGCGCTCTGTCCGCGCCTGGCCGGCAGCACGGTTGCGCTCTGGCAGTGCATCGGTGGGCAGGCGGGCGCGCTGTTCGCCACGTCGCGCGGCCTGAGCACGGAGAGCACGAAAACGCTCGCCTTTGCCGACCTACTCACCGAGCTGGCCCTGTCCTGGAACGTCACGCGGCACACCATGCTCTGGGCCTCGGGGGGACCGCTGTTCTCGCTGATGCGTCCCGAGCTGTACTTCGAGCGGGCCGACGGCCAGCCGGTGCGCATTCACCGCGCCAGCCCGGTGGGCGCGGTTTTTCGACTGGCTCTGACAATCGGTGGGCGGTGAGGTCATGGCCGAGGGACTGGAGAGCGAGGTGAACGCAACGGCCCGCGAGCGCGATTCCCAGACCGAGACCCCACCTCGGCTCCGCCAGCTTTTCGACGAGTACGCTCCGTTCGTGTGGCGCAGCTTGCGCCGCCTCGGCGTGGCGGAGTCCGACCTGGACGATCAGCTCCAGGAGGTCTTCCTGGTGGTGTACCGCCGGCTCGACGAGTACGAGGAGCGCGACCGCGTGCGCGCCTGGCTCTACTCGATCTGCCGGCGCGTCGCGCAGACGCAGCGGCGCAGCCTGCGGCGTCGGCGCGAGGACTTGAGTGGTGACATGCCCGAGGGCCGCATCGCCCCCACGCAGCTGGTACGCGTGGAAGAGCGCGAGGCGCTCGCGCTCGGGCACAAGTTGTTGGCGGCGCTGCCCGAAGAGCAGCGCGAGGTGTTCGTGCTGTACGAGATCGAGCACATCCCGATGCAACAGGTGGCGGACGCCCTCGGCTGCCCGCTGTACACCGCGTACTCGCGACTGCGCGCGGGGCGCGCCAAGATCCTGGCGGAGCTCGCCAGCCAGCGTCGAAAGGAGGAAGGCGTATGAAAGACATCGATCCGCCGCCGCCGCTCGACGCCGGGGCCGACACGCCGGAGGAGCTGCGCGCCGTGCTGCGTGCGCTCGGACGCGAGGGCCCGGGCCGCGGCACGCTGGAGCGCGTGGCCCGCGAGCTGGGACCGTATCTCGATGCGGCGCCGGGGCTGAGCGCGCCGGTGGTCGAGGCCGCGCGCACGGGCGGCAAGCTGCTGGTCGCACGCGCCCTGGCCGCGCTGCTCGCGCTCGGCGGCACGGCGTACCTGGTGCAGCGTGCCTGGCCGCACAGCGAGCCACGCCCGCAGCTCGCGCAAGCACGGCCCGTCGCGCAGGCGCAGGTCCAGGCGCAGCCGGTGGTGGAAGCGCAGCCCGTGGTGGAAGCGTCGGTCGTCGCCATCCCGGAAGTGGCTCCCGCCGTCGTGGCGCCCGCTCCCATGGCGCGCCGCGAGGTGCGCGTGCATCGCGGCGCGCGCAAGCGAGAGGCCGTCGTGGCCGAGCCGGTCGCGAGCGTCGAGCCGACCCCGGAGGTGGTGGCGCCCGTCGAGGCGGTGCAGCCCGCGCGCATCGCCGAGGTTCCGGTCGAGGAGACACCTCCGCAGAAGGTCGCCGAGCCGCCGCCGGACGAGTTCGCGCTGCTCTGGCAGGCTCGCGAGCGCATGCGTCGCGATCCGGCGGGGGCCCTGGCTCTGCTCGACGCGCACGCCGGTCGCTTCGCCAACGGCCAGCTGGCGCCCGAGCGTGAAGTGTTGGCCGTCGAGGCCCTGCGTGTGTTGGGCCGCACGAGCGAGGCCGATGCGCGCCTGCGCAGCTTCCGCGCACGTTATCCCGGGTCAATACACTTGCGGCGACTGCAACAAGGCCGCTGACAAAACGGACGTGGACCGGACATGGCCTGGGCATGTCGGACTACCGGGGACGAGTTTGGGGAGCGCTGCTGGCACTGGGGCTGCTCGCGTGCGGCGCGGAGCGCGATGGCGGAGTCAGCTCCGCCGATGGCGGCCGCGCTCCGGGCGAGCGTGACGCCGGGCCGAAGCCAGACGCCGAAGAGGCCTGCCCCAGGTCGAACCCGTACTGCAAGGATCCCGCGAAGCCCGACGCCGGGCCGCCCAAGCCCACCTGCGGCAACGCCGCCATCGACCTCGACACGGTCGGCGTGAACATCATGCTGGCGATCGACGGCTCGGCCTCGATGGCGCCGCACTGGGACCGCATTCGCACGGCGGTCGGGCGCCTGCACGACGGGCACCCCGAGGCGCAGTTCGGCGTGCAGGTCTTCTGGGGGCTGATCCAGGAGGACTTCAACATGGTGCGCGACAAGGCCAACTGGTGCGGCGGCACGCAGCAGAACTTCCGCGACATCGGCCCGAGCACCACGCAGGAGCTGCTCGACGTGATCGGCATGGCGCCGCCTGGCCCGGGCTTCTTCGGCATCTGGGAGACCTCGCCGGTGATCGACCCGCTCGATTACTTCGTCACCAACGCCACCAAGCTCGCCGATCCTACGCGCACGAACTATCTCGTGCTGGTCTCGGACGGAAACGACAACTGCTTCGGCTCCGCCTACACGACCCAGCAGAACAAGCTGATCGCGTACGAGAAGCTCGCGGTCGAGCTGGCCAAGCACAACATCCGCGTGCTGCCGATCGGATTCGACGCGGCCAGCGCCGCCAGCTGGAACGGCACGCGCCTGACCACGCCGCCCAACACCAACGTGGAGGCGCTGTCCACGCTGCTCAAGTTCGGCGGCACCGGCCTGACCGAGCTGCCGAAGATCGAGAACCCGGACCAGTTCGCGGACGTGCTCGACCAGGTGGGCCTGCGCGTGCGCAGCTGCCGCTTCGCGATCCCGCCCATGAGCGGCGACACCAAGATCAACCCGTTCGAGCTGACCTTCACGATCAACGGCGCCGAGGTGCCACGCGATCGCACCAACACCAGCGGCTGGAACTTCGTCGGCGACGACATCCAGCAGGTGGAGCTGTTCGGCGACGCGTGCGTGGCGGTGCGCGCGGGCTCGCAGCTCGGCTCGCAGAAGACCTGCGCCGGCCAGACCTGCGGCAGCGCTGCGGTCGAGGTCAAGACCAAGCCGCGCGCGGTGCTGTACCTGCTCGACGCCAGCGCCTCGCGCATCGAGTGCACGGACGGCACCATCAACTGCGTGATCGAGGGCGCGCGAGGGCTGCCGATGCGCACGTCCTACACGTTCTGGGAGACCGTGCAGGGCACGCTCGGGCAGTCGCTGGTGGAGCCCATCAACGACGACGTCGAGTTCGGTCTGCAGCTGTTCCCCAAGAAGTTCCAGAACGCGCTCAACTGCGACATCGGCACGGAGCCCGAGATCGCGCCCGCGACCGGCAAGCAGATCAAGATCATGAGCACCATGAACGAGAAGCTGCCGCTCGGGCTGAGCCCCGTGGTGGCGGCGCTCGAGAGCGTGGCGGCGAATCCCGGTCGCCTGGCGGAAGCCGAGGTGCAGGGCGCGGTCGTGATGCTCACCGACGGCGGCGACAACTGCACCGGCACCGAGCAAGCGGACATGGTGGCGCGGCTCGGCGCGGCGGCCAAGTCGCTGCACGACCGCAACGTCAAGACGTACGTGGTGCGCTACGGCGCCGCCAGCGGCAAGACCCCCGAGCAGGACGAGCAGCTGCGCGCGATCGCGGTCCATGGCGGCACGGCGCGTAGCGATCCGGCCGACCTGACGCTGACGCCGTACATCGATGCCAAGGACGCCACGGATCTCAACGCCGCGCTCGCGGAGCTGTCCGACAAGCTGGCCAGCTGCGACATCAGCGTCGGCATGCTCGACGCCGACGCCGACAAGGACAAGGCCAACCTCTACCTCAACGGCGCGCTGGTGCCCAAGCAGGCGCCCAACGTCGACAACGGCTGGAGCTGGAAGGACGCCGAGCAGACCGCTATCCAGCTGCACGGCCCCGAGTGCGACGAGTTCAAGACCGCGCGCAAGACCAGCGTGATCATCGAGTTCGGCTGCCAGCCGATCTTCGTGATGTGATCCGGCTCAGCGGTTGTTCAAGACACGCTTGAGGGCGTCCTTGTTGAGCGGCTTCGCGAGGTACGCGTCGTAGCCGCTCTCCAGGCACTTGGCGACGTCCGCGCCGCCGGTGAAGCCCGTGATCGCGATCATGTGCAGCTTGCGGCCGAGCTTCTCGCGCACGCGCCGCACCACTTCGTAGCCATCGACGCCGGGCAGCCCGATGTCGACCAGCGCGGCGCGCAGCGGCTCGCCACACGCGGCGTCGATGCCTGCCTGTCCCTCGACCTCTGCCCGCACCCGGAAGCCGAGCTCACCCAGCCACGCGCTCACCAGCTCGCGCGTGTCGTCGTCATCCTCCACGACCAGGATGTCGTGCTGTGCATCCGCTTTCGTGACCATCTCTAACCCTCAAGAAAATGCGACCGGTGAACTAGCACGTGCCGTCGCGAGCTCGCCAGCCGAGCGGCCAGAGTGGCCACCGCGAGGGCAGGGGCAAGTATCGTATTCGCCGTCACAATCCGTTCTGGCCGACCAGGAATGCGCGCAGGTCGAGGGGTCGATCGTTCCAGCCGAGCAGGGCGTCGTTCAACGCACGCAGCTCGCGGGCGGCCGGGGCACAACGCAGTCCATGACGCGATGCGACAAGCGCGCGCTCGCGATCGCCGCGCGACGCGAAGTAGAGCGCGCGCACGTACTGCGTCCACAGCACTTGCTTGCACGTCTCGGGATCGCTCGCGCGCGGCTCGGCCAGCGCGGAGTCCGCGTGCCCATCGACGCGGTAGAGCAGGCCGCTCGGCGCGACGTGTGGATAGAGCGACAGCGCGGTCGAGCTGTCCAGCTCCACGAACACCGGCCGATCCCGCGCGAGCGCGCGCACTTCGTCGGCCTCCAGCGCGCCCGCGAACCAGTACGGGTCGTCGACCTGGTCTCCCCCGTAGCCGAGGAACGGCAGCGGCATCAGCACCACGTCCGCACGCAGCTGCTCCACGGCCTCGCCTTCCCAGTGGCGGAACACGGTGTCGGGCGTGGTCAAGATCACCACGCTGCCGGGAGGCAATGCACGTCGACGCGCGTCATCGAACGCGTCCGTGGCCACGAAGTCGTGCAGCGAAGCATCGGCGTGGAGCCAAAAGCTCCCCAGGGCGAGCACGGGCAGCACCACCGTCCAGCGGGTGCGCCCGAACGACAGCGCGGTCACGCCGTGCGCCGCCATCGCCACCAGCGCGAGGAAGCCCGGGATCATGTAGCCGAGCACGTCCGGGTTCGCGCGCACCTCGTTCAGCCACGCGCGGCCGCACAGGCTGATCAGCGCGGCGAGCCACCACAACGACGCCAGCGGCCAGCGTGCGCGCACGCGCAGCAACGCATAGCCACCGAGGACCACGAACACCAACACGATGCCGAGCTGCTCGTACAGGATCACGCCGAGGTCCGCGAAGCGCTCGCCGAGTGGCTGCACGGCGCCGCTGCCGATGCGACGCGCGTAGACCTGCGCGCTGATCACCCACCAGAGGCGCTGCAGCGTCTGCGGATCCCCGAGGTTCATCGGCGGCTGCGCGAGCGCGCGCAGCGGCAGATACACGTAGGTGCTGAGCCCGAGCGCGCCGAGCGCGAAGCAGAGCGCGACAGGTCGCGGGCCATGCTGCTTCCATGCGTCGTATGCGGGCCACGCCAGCACCGGCAGCGCGAGCACCGCGATGAAGTGGTGGTTGGCCAGGCCGAGGCCGAGCGCGAAGCACGCGCCGTAGAGCGCGCGCGTGTACGAGCGATCGTGCGCCCACGCCGTCACGCGCTCGAACGCGATGCACACCAGCATCGCCTGCAGCGCGTAGACCTCGGCGCGCACGGCCTGAAACCAGAAGCCGTAACAACCGGCCAACAACCACGTGCCGGCGAGCGCGACGTAGACGCCCTCGCGCCGCAGCGCGCGGTACACGAACCACAGCGCCACCGCCGCCGCCACGGATTGCCCGACCGCGACGCGAAACGGCAGCGACCCGATCGGCAGCCACGTGAAGGGCTTGCTCCAGAGCGCGAACAGCGGGTGCCCCGGCGGATGCGAGATGTCGAGCTGGATCGCGGCCGCCGTGAACTCCGCGCTGTCGAGCCAGTAGCCGTGGCCCGCGGCGGTCCACACATAGATCAGCAGCGGCAGCCAGACCGCTGCGTATGGCGTCCAGCGCCGTGCGTCGAAGCTCCCCACTGGTGGGGGATCGTATCAAGGAACGCCGGCGTCTCGCAGAAGCGCGTCGATGCGCGGCCAGTAGTCGGAGCCGGCGGGCGGCAGATCGTTGTGGCCACACGGGTAGAGCACCAGCGTCGCGCGCGGGTTGGAGGCGGCGAGCGCGCGCCCGTTGGCGACCGGAACCAGGTGGTCGTGCGTGCCGTGAAGGACCAACACGGGCCCCTCGAACTTGCGCACCACGGGCAGGCTCTCGAACTGATCGTGGATGAACAGGCGGGGCACGCCCATGCCGCGCGCGACGTCGGTCACGCTGGTGAAGGTCGACTCCAGGATCAGCGCGCGCGGAGGGTGACGTCGGGCGAGCGCGCACACCACGCCGCCCCCGAGCGAGCGACCGTGGTAGACGACGCGCCCGTCCATGCGCGGATCACGCAGCACGGTGATCAGCGCGCGCTCGAAGTCGGCGACGAGGGCGGGCTCGCTGGGCTGGCCACGGCTGCGCCCGTAGCCGCGATACTCGGGCAAGAGCACGCTGATGCCGCGCTGCCGGTAAGGCGCCAGCATCGTCGGCCACTGATCGATCAGCTCGCCGTTGCCGTGCGCGAACACCAGCAACGGTCCGGGCGTGGCGGCGGTGACGCCGTGACCCGGCAACAGCCAGGCCTCGACGCCATCCTCCAGCCACAGCTGCTCGCCGCCCACCTCGGCGTGCGCCGCGTGGCGCGGTCGAGGCACGAGGTGGCTCGGGAACAGCAGCTTTCGTTGAAGCCAGGGCAGCATCTCGCCCTGGTTTAGCTCACAGGTGGAAGCCTGCCTCGACGATGAACGCCTGGGCGGTCTGCGTGATCTTGCCGGCGTTGGCGATCTCGGCGTCGCCCGGGCGCGGCATGCCGCTGACGTTGCGGCGGATGCCGGCGTTGCCGACCGTGTTCTCGACGTCGGGCACGATGAAGTACGCGTACGAAGCAGAGATGTCGATCAGGTCGTACAGGCGCACGGTGGCGCCCGCGGACAGGCCAAAGCGCTTGAACGGCGTGAAGTCGAGCTGGGCGTAGCCCGGCGTGATGCCGTTGCTCTCGAAGCTGTAGCCGGCGCGCAGGGCGAGCAAGTTGGGCAGCACGTTGTAGTCGCCGCCGATCCGGATGCCGTACTGGTTCTGCCACTTGTGCTTCACGTTGAACTCCTCGGGCAGGTTCAGCGTGACGTCCATGATGGCGGGCGACGGCGACGGTACGTTCACCGACGAGCCCGCGGGCGGGCGCACGTCGACCGAGTCGAGCCGCGCGAACGTCATCACGTAGTCGAGCTCGATGTCGAACACCTCGGTGCCCATGCGGTCGCCCATCTTGCCGACCGGCGAGGCGAGCTTCTTGGCGTAGCGCACGCCGCCCGAGAGCACGGCGTTCTGCGGCACGCTCACGCCCGTGTTGTTGAAGCGCTCGTTGAGCACCGGCTGCGCGACGTTGCCGAGCAGCGAGACCAGGCTCGCGGGGTAGTAGTCGGTGTGCAGGTTGCGGATGCGCAGCGTGCCGTCGTCGGTCTTGACGTCGCCGGTCCACACGAACTGGGCGCCGAGCTCCAGCGGCAGCGTCTTCACGGGCTGGCCCCACACGCCCACGTTCACACGCGGCGTGAACTTGTCCTTGCCCTTGACGTAGGTGCCCACGTCGGAGGTTCCGCCGACCTCCTGGCCGAGCTGCATGCCCGCGACCGAGCGCGACCAAGAAGCGGTGCTGAACTCGAAGCGCGTGAAGCCCCAGCCGAAGCTCGCGCCGAGCTTGAGCTGCTTGAACGGCGAATACGCGACGCCGACGGTCGGGAACGTCTGCAGGATGTGCTCGTTCATCAGGATGTAGCGCGACGGCGAGAGCGAGGCGGTCGAGGTCGGCATCGCGCCGTTGGGCGTGCCCGAAGTCGGGCTGCCGAACTTGATGTCGCGACCGACCGCCGCCGGCGAGTACACGCCGTAGGCCAGCGCGAAGTGCTCGTTGAAGCGGAACACCGAGGCGCCGATCGGGATGATCGCGCTCTTGGCGTCGCCGCAGATCTCCGGGAACGTCGCGCCGCCGCTGCGGCCCCCGCCGGCATCCTCGATCACCGCGCGACGCGTGAAGCAGAGGTCGGTCCAGGCGCTGTGCACCGCGATCGCGGTATCGGTGAACGCCTTGGCGTTGAGCAGCGTGGCCGGGTTGTAAAAGAGGGCCATCGCATTGTCGGCGCCGACGACGCTGGCCCCGGCACGGCCCGACTCGCGGGCGCCTGGGGTGGTGAGCTCGAAGCCGATGGCGTGGCCCGTGCGCGGCAGGGCGAGCAGCGAAGCGAAGGCGAGCACGGCGGCCAACGGGCCGCGATTGCGCAAGAAAGTCAGAAACACGAGCACCTCTTCAGGGCGCTGAGGGGGGAGGGGGACCGGCCGACGGCTCCGGCCTGGCAACCATGGGGAGACGTGCGCGAGGTCGCAAGCCCCGTGCACAGACAGGGCTGACCAGTATCCACGCTCACGAGTCCGATCGGCCCAGTGGGCCGCGGCTGGACGAGTTGGCGAGCCGTGCTACCTCTCGGCCTTCCCGCGCTGCGTCGACTTGCCTGCCCAGCTTCGAGGGGCCACCCAGGGACGGCCGCGGGAGAACGAGCTCAGGCTCGTACGCGTCGTGAATCCTGGGTGCGATCGAAAAACCAAGAATGAGCGCCACCGCAACCACGGGCGCGCAAAGCGCCACCCCGGCACCGGGTAGCTTTGCCGCACTTTTCGAGGCCAGCCTCGCCCAGGCCGACAGCCTGAAGGACGGTGACATCGTCACCGGTACCGTCATCAAGCTCAACAAGGACTCCGTTGTCGTCGACATCGGCTACAAGTCCGAGGGCCTGATCCCGATGCACGAGTTCGCCGGCGCGGGTGGAGCCCCTGCCGTGCAGGTCGGCGACACCGTCGACGTGCTCGTCGAGTCGAAGGAAAACGACGACGGCTTGGTCTCGCTCTCCAAGGAGAAGGCGGACAAGCTCAAGGTTTGGGACGAGATCAGCGCCGCCTGTGAGCGTGACGAGCTGATCGAGGGCACCATCACCGCGCGCGTCAAGGGCGGCCTCAGCGTCACCATCCGTGGCGGCGTGAAGGCGTTCTTGCCCGGTTCGCAGGTGGACCTCCGCCCGATCCGCAACTTGGACAAGCTGATCGGCCAGACCTATCAGTTCAAGGTCATCAAGTTCAACAAGAAGCGCGGCAACATCGTGCTGTCGCGCCGCGTCCTGCTCGAGAAGGAGCGCGACGAGCTCAAGGCTCGCA
>JBEVNG010000556.1:0-34850 GCA_040508235.1 Polyangiales bacterium
AGCGAGAGCGAGCTGACCGAAGCCGACTGCGACGAGGCTGGCGGCGAGGTCAAGAACGCGGACCAGACGTGTGGCGTTAGCGAGATCAAGTACGACCTCGAGAATGCCAAGATCTGCTGCGTGCCCGGCGAGCAAGAAGAGGGCGTCTGCGGCGGCATCACCGGCGCAGCCTGCCCGTCCGGTGAGTTCTGCGACATCAGCAAGTACGCAGGTGGCCAGGGCTGCGGCGTTGCGGACGGCACCGGCAAGTGCCGGCCGATCCCGACCAGTGCATGCACGGGCGTCCCGGTCGGGGGTGGCTGCGGTTGCGACAAGCTTCCCCACACGCTCTGCGACGGCTGGGTCAACAAGATCCCCGTCGAGGCGAACGACTTCACCTGCGTGCTGCCCGTGCCGTAAGCGGCGACACGCGCCGGCGGGAGTACGCGCGGTGCCTCACACGGTACCCGCGGGGACTCCTGCCAGCGCACTTGCGCCCTGCCCGCCCTAGCTTGTATCCCTTTCGTCCCGGCGCCTTCGCGCGGGGACCGAGGGACGATGAAGACGTTCGATGAGCGGCGCGTTGCGACGGTGTTGTTCGTCGACATGTGCGGGTATTCGGCGTTCATCGGCGACGAGGATCCGGAAGACGTCGCGCGGGTGCTGGAGCAGCTCAAGGAGACCGCGAGCGGCGTCGTCGAGGCGTGCGGCGGCATCGTCAATCAGTTCGTCGGCGACGAGATCGTCGCGCTGTTCGGCGTGCGCCAGAGCCACGAGGACGACGCGCGGCGCGCGGTGACGGCGGCGCTGATGCTGCATGAACGCGCGCGCAACATGGGGCTGCGCGGCGCCCGCTCGCACCGCCCTTGCTTGCTGCACTCCGGCATCGAGACCGGCCTGGTGCTGGCGCGCGCGCGCGACATCCGCGCCGGCGTGTACGACGTGATCGGCGAGCCGGTGAACCTGGCCGCGCGCCTGCGCTCGCAGGCGGGACCGGACGAGATCCTGCTCGGCCCGCGCACGCTCTCGCAGGTCGGACCTTACTTCGACGTCGAGCCGGTGGAGTCGTTCGTGCCGCGCGGCATGAGCCAGGTGGTGCAGCCCGCGCGCGTGCTCAAGCCGACCACCGCGCAGAACGCGTTCGACACCGCGCTGCGCCGTGGCCTCACCGACTACGTGGGCCGCGAGCCGGAGCTGGCGCGCGTGATGGCGCTCGCGCACGCCGTCGAGCGTGGCGAGGGTGCGTGCCTCGCTGTCGCGGGCTCTCCCGGCATGGGCAAGACGCGCCTCTTCTACGAGGCGCGCAAGCGGGTGCGCAGCGTGCTCGCGCGCATGCCCGCGGTGCTGGTCGGCCGTTGCTCCGCGCTGGCGGAGGCGCCCGCGTACCATCCGTTCGTCGATGCACTGCAGAAGCTGATCGAGGAGCTCGCCGACGACCAGGACGTCAGCGCGTTGCTCGGCTACGGCGAGGAGCTGGCGCCGCACCTGCCGGTGTTCGCGTACCTGCTCGGTCGCGACAACAGCGAGCTCGCGCTCAGCGGCGAGCGCCTGCGCGAGGCGATCGTCGACGCGCTGGCGTCACTGCTGAGCGCCCTGTCGCGCGAGCGCCTGACGCTGGTGATGCTGGAGGACTGGCACTGGGCGGACGAGGCCTCCAGCGCGGCCCTGCGCCAGCTGGTGGCGCGCGCGCAGCAGCGGGTGTTGTTCGCCGTCAACTACCGCAGCGCGGAGCTGCCTGCGGACAGCCTCGCCAGCACGCTCTCGCTCGAGCTCACGCCGCTGGATCGCGCCGAGACCGCCGAGATGGCCGCGCTCGCGCTCGACGCCGCCTACGTGCCCGACGAGCTGGTCACGCACATCCACGACACCACGCAGGGCAACCCGTTCTTCATCGAGGAGACCTGCCGCAGCCTGGTCGAGACCGGTGCGATCGCGCAGCGTGGTGCGGGTGTCCTGCTGACGTGCCCGGTCGCGCAGCTGACCACGCCCAACAGCGTGCAGGCGATGGTACGCGCGCGTATCGATCGACTTCGACCCGCCGACAAGGAGCTGCTGCGGCTGGCCTCCGTGCTCGGCACGGAGTTCTCGGAGGATCTGCTGTTGATCCTGGCCCGCGCCAGCGATCGACTCGGCGACTACGCCCAGGGCGAGCACGCGGAGCTGATCGCGCGCCTCGAACGTCAGCTCGCGCAGCTGGAGCTCAGCGGCCTGGTCTACCGTGCCCACAAGGGCGACAGCGCGCGCTTCCGCTTCAAGCACGCGATCACGCGCGAGGTCGCCTACGCCGACTTGCCGCGCGACGAGCGACGCGCGCACCACGAGCGCATCGGCCGCGCGATCGAGCAACGCCAGCCGCTCGCGCCCTGGTACGACCAGCTCGCGCACCACTTTGGCGCCAGCCCGTCGCTCGACAAGGCCGTGTTGTACGCCGAGCGCGCAGCCGACCACGCCCTGCGCGCGTTCTCGCTGCAGCGGGCGATGCGGCACTACCGCAGCGCGATCGAGGGCATCGATCAGAGCGCGCCGATCACGCGCGAGAAGCAGAAGCGCCGCGTGCAGCTGAGCCTCAAGTGGGCGAGCTGCTGCGTGGTCAACCCGGCGCGCGAGCAGCTCGGCGTGCTGGAGCAATCGCTGCACTGGGCGCGTCAGCTGGACGATCCACGCGCGGCCGTGCGCTGCCTGTCGTGGATGGCCTGGCTCGCGCACGTGGTGGGTGATCAGCAGCGCGCCGTCGAGCTGTACCAGACCGCGCTCGCGGAGAGCGCCAAGCTGCGCGACGACCTGTTCGGCGCGCACATCCGCGGCAACATCGGGCTCAGCTACGCGATGGCCGCGCGCCACGACGAGGCGCAGACGGCGCTGCAGTCGAACCTCGGCTCACGCCAGCGCGCCAGTGCCCTGGTGGGCGGCGGCTACGGCTACACGCTGGCGTACCTCGGCCTGATCGCGGGCGATCAAGGAGAGTTCGAGCGCGCGCACCAGTACTTCGAGCGCGCTCTGAGCACGGTGCAGGACACCGGGCGCATGGCGCTGCTGGGCGCGGTGCTGACGATGCGCGCGATGGTCGAGGGCTGGCAACGCGACTTCAGCGCCTGCCAACGCACAGCCGCGCAGGTGCGCGACATCGCCGATCGCGTCAGCGGCGGCTACCTGCGCGCGATGAGCGACACGCTCGCGGGGGCGGCGCGCGTGTTCGGACAGAACGAGCCGGCGGGCCTCGATGCGCTGCAGGCCTCCGTGCGCTGGCTCGACATGCACCGCATCCACCTGACGATGTCGTGGAACGAGGCCTGGCTCGCCGAGGCACTCGCGCGCAACGGGCAGTTCCACGAGGCCGAGGCCGCCGCCAGCCGTGCACTCGTGCGCAGCACGTCCTGGGACGCGCTCGGGGAGGTGCAAGCGCGACGTGTGCGCGCGCTGGTCTACCTGGAGCGCGATCGCGATCCGTTCCGCGCCGAGCGGGAGCTGCAGTTCGCGCACGACGCCGCGGAGCGCAAGCGCGGCAGGCGCGACCTGGCCTTGACCACGCTCGCGCGGGCGAGCCTGCGTGCGCGCCAGGGTGGGCCCAAGCAACCGGTCCAGGACGCCCAGCGAGCGCTCACGGCGCTCGGCGTGCGCGTCGATCCGAGCAGCGACTGGTTCGGTTGACGCTCCCGCCGCGGCGCGCAAAACCGTCGCATGCTCAAAGTCAGCACCTGGAACGTCAACGGCATCCGCGCCCGCAAGGACGAGCTGCCGCTGTTCATCGAGCGCGAGCGTCCGGATGTGCTGTGCCTGCAGGAGACCAAGGCCCCCGCCGACAAGGTCCCGGACAACCTCACGCCGCTGATGATGTCCGACTACTGGGCGTACTGGCACGGCCACGGTGGCTACTCGGGCGTGGCGCTGTTGCTCAAGAAGGAGCGCTTCCCGGCGCAGCCCGTGTTCTCGCATCCCGAGTTCGATCACGAGTCGCGCATCGTGGTGGCGGAGACGCCTGGCCTGACGCTGACGTCGATCTACGTGCCCAACGGCGGCAAGGACTTCGAGGCCAAGCTGCGCTTCCTCGACGCGCTCGAGGCCTACGCCAAGGCCAAGAACGAGCAGCCGTTGCTGCTGTGTGGGGATCTCAACGTCGCGCGCGAAGAACGCGACGTGCACCCGTCGCTGCGCAAGCGCGATCAGATCGGCACCACGCCGGACGAGCGCGCGCAGTTCGCGCGCATCCTGGGGCACGGCTTGATCGACCTCGGCCGTCAGTTCGCGCCCGACGACGACCGCCTGTTCACCTGGTGGGCGCCCTGGCGCAACCTGCGCGAGAAGAACGTCGGCTGGCGCATCGACTACGTGCTCGCCAGCGGCGCCCTCGCCGCCAAGGCGCAGAGCTGCGCCTGCGACCGCGAGTTCGGCAAGAGCGACCACGGGCCGCTGACCGCCGTGTTTGATCTCTAGCTCAGCGCCGCGGTTGCCACGCGCACGTCTTCGTGGCGCTCGTACGCCTCCGCCCACGTGGTGGCTTGCGCGGGCATGCCGCTGTCCCAGGGATGAAAGCCGGGCTTGAACCAGGCCAGGTAGCTGGGCAGCATGCGCGTCAGCAAGCCGCGCGGACCGTACAGCCGCCACAGCCCGCGGCGCACGATCGCGCGCCGGTCGCGCAGCTTGTCGACCTCGAACATGTGGCCCATCAGCGCGGACACGCGCAGGTGCAGGTAGACGGTGATCATCAGCATCGCACGCACGCGCAGCCAGTAGCTGCCACCGGCGAAGCGCTGGTAGACGTCGAACGCGACCGCCTTGTGCTCGACCTCCTCCACTGCGTGCCACAGGTAGAGCGCGCGCATCTCGGGGTCGGCGCTCTCGCCGAGGAACGACGCGTCCTCGAGCAGCCCCTCCGCGAGCGTGGCGGTGAGGTGCTCGGCAGCCGCCGTAAGCGCCAGCTGCAGCTCGGGCGTGAGCCGCTGCGTCGCGCGCTTGTGTCCCGCCAGCACCTGCAGGATCTTGTCGACGTCGACGCCCTGCGCGCGCAGCAGCTTGTTGTACTGCGAGTGGGCGCCGCCGTGCTGGCCCTCCTGACGCGAGAACAACGCGATCTCCTCGCGCAGCCCCGCGTCCGTGACGCGATCCGCGAACGCGGACACGGCCTCGATGAAGAAGCGCTCCCCGAGCGGGAAGTTGACCGAGAGCGCGTCCAGGAAGCGGGTGACGAACGGGTCGCCGCTGCTCCAGTGCGTGGGCACCTTGCTGAAGTCGAAGCGAGTGCGCCGGTGGCGTAGCGGCAGCTTTTCCGTGCTCTGCATGGAGAAAAGTATGAGCCGTGATCCGGGCGCCGCGAAAGGTGCGAAAAGGACTTCGCGAGGTCATCGCGAGCCACTTGACCAAGCAAGCGCTTGGTCGGAGACTACCAAGCAAGCGCTTGGCTGGACCCGTGCATGGCTACCCGTAAGACGACTCGCAAAACCTCCCGCTCGACCGCCGCGAGGCCCACCGAGACCCCACGTGGCAGGCTGCTGCGCGCGGCGGCGCACCTGTTCCTCACGCGCGGCTACGCCGAGACCACCGTGCGCGAGATCGCGCGGGAGGTCGGCATCCTGTCGGGCAGCATCTTCCATCACTTCGCCAGCAAGGAAGCGATCCTGGAGGCCGTGATGACGGAGGCCAGCGCCCGCCACGCCGAGCAGATGCAGGCCGCGGCCGCGTCGGAGAAGACCGCGCGCGCTCGCTTGCGCGCCATGGTGCGCAGCGAGCTGGCGGCGATCCACGGCGAGGGAGGCGAGGCGCTGATCCTGCTCGTCACCGGCTGGCGCAGCCTCGGCGCCGACGCCAAGCGCCGCGCCCTGGCCCACCGCGAGCGCTACGAGGCGACCTGGCTGCAGGTGATCGACGCCGCCAAGGCGGACCTGGTGAAGATGGAGCCGCTGATCTTGCGCCGGCTGATCTACGGCATGACCGCCGCCACCGCGCACTGGTACCGCCCCAAGGGCCCGCTCTCGCTCGACGAGCTCAGCGATCAGATCATGACGCTGGTCGTGCGCAAGAAGACGTAGCGCCTAGTCCGGCGGGAAGCGCGCCGGCAGCAGCGTGAACTTCTCCGACGCGCCCACGGTCGATGCGCGCGCGGTCAGCGACGCGTCGGTGGCGAGCTCGGCGCTGACCCAGCGGCCACTGCTCAGCGACGAGAAGCTCAGCAACGAGTCGAAGCCGAGCTGCGTCGTGAACGAGTAGGTGTCGGCGAGCGGCGAGCCGGGCGACAGACCAGGCCAGCCGTCGGCGCTCAGCTCGCCGCCGAGCTCCTGCACCCAGCCGTTGCTACCGCGGTTCACCAGCGCGTTGTCGCCGTTGCCGAGGTTGGCGGTGTAGATCTCGAACTGCTCGCGTGGACCTTCCGCCGCGGGATCGACGCTGGCGAACAGCTTGTCGGTGGGCAAGCCAGGGAACGCGTTGGCGGTGACGAGCTTGCCGTTGCCCGCCTCCAGCACGACCAGCGGCGCGCCGTTGACACCGTTGCGAAAGCGCGCCGCTTCCCAGTTGCGCCACAGCGAGCCGCCGATGCGCAGCGCACGGTCGTCGAGCAGCAGGTAGTAGTTGCTGCGCGTGTACCGCACGCCTTGCTCTCCAGCCGTGCGGATCCAGCGCAGGATCTCGTTCATGGTCGGGCGCGGCGCCATGTCGGTATGCACGTCCCAGAGCACCTTCAGCCAGTCCCACTCGTTGCCGCGGTCGCGCGCCCAGCCCGCGCTCGGCTGCTCGCACTGAGTGAGCATCAGCCGGTCGGGCAGGCTGGTGTCGCCCTCGCAGTCTCGCACCGTATCCGCCAGCTGCGACCACTCGCAGTCTCGCTGCGTGGCGTCGTTCCACACCGCGGCGGAGTAGAAATTCGCGAAGCCCTCGACCACGGCGGCGGAGCTCCACTCGCGGCTGAACAGGCCGTGGCTGTCGGACGCTCCGCTCGGGGGCGGCGAGTTGCAGTCGTTACTGGTGACACTGCCGGGCACGTTGCCGTTGCCGCGGTCGGTGTAGTCCTGCGCCGGCAGCGAGCAGTTGCCCACGTAGCCGGCGTTGGTGAAGTGCCAGGCGTGGCCGAGCTCGTGGCCGATGATGTACTTGAACTGCGTCAGCCCGCTCTCGAAGCTGACCGAATTCGTCTCGCACGTGTACGCGCCGCCACCGGTCGGGGCGATGTCGAACACGGTCTTGAGGGGCGTGAACCCGGGGTGCTTGCCGAGGCTGTAGGCGAGCGCCTCGTAGACGTTCCACGCCGTCTCGCGGCTGAGTGGGTTGGGATCGAGATCGTACACCGCCAGGCCACCGGTGCCGGCGGGCACGCTGATGTTCAGCGTGACGCTCTGCACCTTCTTGGCTTCCTGTGCGACCACCGCGTTGCCGGACACCTTGCCCTCGGACCACAGCGTCAGCGCGTAGTTGGTGTTGGTCTGCAGCGAGAGCGTGCGACCGATGCAGCCGGGCTTGGTGTTGGAGCTTCCGTCGAGCAGGTTGCCCTCCGCGATCGGCGTCGACGAGGCCCCCTGCAGTCGAAACTTCATGCCGTAGGCGGGGCGCGCGAAGTCCCCGCTCTCGGTGAAGAAGTCGCCCGCGAAGTGATCGAGGTAGTTGGTGACGATGTTCACGCAGATCAGCACGCTCTCGGCGGCCTTCTCGCCCGCGGCGCCGCCGGCTGCGTCTCCGATGCGCCGGGCGGCCGCCACGAAGCCGCGCGGCACACCTTCACGATGCAGCCACCAGCCGTCTGCGCGCGGCTCGACGTGCCGGCCCTCGGCGCTGGCGCGTCGACGCGAGCCATCGCTGTACACGATCGCCGCGTCGAGCCGCAGCACGCTCGCCTCGCCGGGCAGCGAGAGGGAATCGACGGGAAGCAGGACCACGCGTTCGCCGCTCGCCGGCACGCGAGCCCGTAGCGCGTCGGCGTGCACCACGCGCCCGCTCTCGTTGGTCACATAGACATCGAGCGTGACCTCGCCCGCCAGCGCGACATCGTTCGACACGGTCACGGCCAAGGTGCCCTCGCCCGCGAGGTTGGCCGCGACGGGCAGCTCCACGCGCAAGCTCGGGGGCGGTGCGCGAAACTCGTGCGCCTCGGGCTGCGTTGCCTCGGCCTCTTCGTGCGCGACCTCCGCCGCGCAGCCCTGGGACAACGTGAAAGCGAGCGCGAGCAGACCCACGCTCGCCCGCCGGCTGGCGATGTTCTTCATTCGGAACCTCCTGGGCGATCTGTTCGCTGGCGCGCCGGATCCGTGCAGGCGGTCGGGGTTAATGCGCCCCTTCAGATCCAGACGAGCGGCTGGCGCGTAGTCGTCAAGAAGGCGGACATTTTCGTGCCGAGATGGGTAGAGTGCATCCCACATGTCGATGACCGGATTGGGCGTGGTGCTGAGCGTCGGCGTGGGCGCGCTGGCCGCGGTGATGGCGACCCACCTGGCCGCGCGTATCGCCGCCGGCGACGCCAGTGCGCTGCGCAGCGCCTACGACCAGTACGCCAACCGGGTGCTCGCGCTGTCGCTGCGCATCGTGCGCTCCAAGGCCGAGGCCGAAGACGTCCTGCAGGACACGTTCCTGGAAGTGTGGCGCCGCGCCTCCGAGTTCGACGGCAGCCGCGGCGAGCTGTCCGCCTGGATCATGTCGATGGCGCGCTCGCGCTCGATCGACAGGGTGCGGCGCGCCAAGGTGCGCGCACGTCATGCCGAGAGCTCGTTGCCCGAGCCCAGCATGGCCACGCCCGATGAACAGGCGGCGCTGCATCAGGACGGAGCCAAGATGCGCGGCGCGCTCGACACGTTGCCCCCCGAGCAGCGCAACGCGCTGGAGCTCGCCTACTTCGACGGCCTCACCCAGCAGCAGATCGCGGACCGCACCGGCTTGCCGCTGGGCACCGTGAAGACGCGCTTACGGCTCGCCCTGGAGAAGCTGTCCGCGCAGCTCGGAGACGCGCGATGAAGTGCTCCGAGTTCCACGAGCTCGCGGCCGCGTACGCGCTCGACGCACTGGGCGAAGACGAGCGGCTCGCCTGCGTGCACCACCTCGAGGCCGAAGCTCCGCACGAGGGCTGTGAAGCGCTGGCCGCACGCTACGAGCGCACGGTCGACGCGATGTCGGCGCTGCACGGCAAGTCCGCGCCCTCGCCCTCGGTGTGGCGCGCCATCGAAGCGCGCATCGCGCCGAGGCGCATCCAGTGGCGCGAGCCCACGGCCTGGGCGCTCGCGGCTGCCGCGCTGCTTGGCATCGTGTGGATGCGCGAGCGCGGCGTCGACGGCGCACAGCGCGCCGAGCGTCAGCTCCATCAGTCGGAGCAGGCGCACACCAGCACCAGCGAGAAGCTCGCCCAGGAAGAGCTCGCGCGCCGGGAGTGCGAGCTCGCGCTCGAGCTACTCACGCGCCGGGCCACGCTGGAGCGCGATGCCGTCTCTCTGTTGGAGAACCCGGCCACCAAGCTGACGCCGATGCTGCCCGCGGGTGCTCAGCCGTACCGCGCGACCGCGCTCTACAACCCGGCCAGCAAGCGCGCGCTGATCATCTCCAGCACGATCAGCGAGGTAAAGGGCCAGGACTTCCAGCTCTGGGTGATCGCGGCGGGCGAGACCGCCCCGCGCCCGGCCGGCTTCCTGCGCTTCGATGCCAGCGGCGTTGCACTGGGTGAGTTCAACCCGGCACTGCTCGGGGACAAGCCGCCCGCCGCGTTCGCGGTCTCGCTGGAGCCCCTGGGTGGACGCCCCACGCCGACCGAAGTCGTCCTGTTGGGCAAGCTTCAGGGTTAAATCGGGAAGCTAGCCCCGCGAACACGCGTACACCTCGGGATGAGCCGCAGATGGGGTGACTCATCTTGGCGCTGCATGCTCCAAAAGAGTTTACAGCGTGGCGTTTGTGCCTAGAGAATCTCGATCACACCTCGCGCCGGCCCCGGATTGGGACATCCGCCGGCGCTGAGGGAGTCGTCTATTCGGGGGAGCTCCATGTCGAATATCGCAGGCAAGGCCTATGCGATGAACCTCGTCACGCCCTTGGCCAAGCTCACCGTGTGGGCCAACAAGGCCGTGTTCTGGGCCGTAGGCACGCGCTACTTCGCGCCGCGCCTCGACGGCCTGCTGACGCTGTCGATGATCCACTACGCACGTTGGGTAATCCTGCGCGACAAGGACTTCCCGCGGCTGAGCGTGGAGCAGCCCAAGGAGAAGCTGAAGTACGGCTACATGATGTTCTTCTCGAACTTCAACGGGAGCTGGGAGCAGTACGTCGACTCGTTCTCCGCCGCGATCCCGGCCGGGCTCGACCTGCTCTGGCGCAAGAACGTCGGCTGGCCCACGGCGGTGCCGGAGCAACCCTTCCACCGCTACGTCGAGTTCAACCAGGTGTGGACCGACTACTACTACAACGCGTATCCGATGGCGGCCTCCAACGACGTGAAGGCCGCCAAGCGCGTGAAGGAACGGCTGCGCAAGATGGTGCTCGACACCGAGCGCGCGTCGCCGACGCAGTTCCTCGCGCAGTACCACGCGATGCTCAAGGATCTGCAGGCCGATCTCGGGCCCATGGACGCGACGCCGATCGTGAGCCTCGCCGCCGAGGACATCGCCGCACGCAAGCGCGTCAAGACGCTGAGTCAGCAGCGCGAGGACACCAAGGCCGCCGTGCTCAGCATGCGCATGCAGTCCGGCCTCGCCACCGACCCGAGCGCCAACCCGAGCAACACCAACGCGGGAGAGTCCAAGAGTGCCTAACAAGAACGGCAACGCGTACGGCCTCACCGTGCTCTGCCCGCTGAAGAACGACAGCGAGGACGACCAATCCTACGCCGCGATCGTACGGCGCAAGCTGCGCGAGCTGCCGCTCGACGAGGAGAGCCCGCTCGCGGCGGTGCCCGAAACCTACCTGTGCCGCATGTTCGTGCTCGACGATGTCTTCTACGAGGGCGACCCCGCGGGCGAAGATCACCTGAAGTCCAAGTACCTGGTGCTGGTGGTCGAGCTGCACGGCGAGCGCGACGCCTGGCTACGCGCCATGTGGACGCACGCCCAGGACTGCATTCAGAAGCTCTGGAAGTACTGCATCGCGTTCCAGGACGTGCGCAGCGCCGACGACTGGGTCGCGTACATCGGGCGCTGCCAGGTCGACACCACGTTCTACTTCATGGGCTCGACCGACGAGCCGCTCGCGGAGCAGCTCAAGGCGCTCTACCTCAAGCAAGAGCTCGCGCACTTCGCGCTGGAGCATCAAGGCGTGAAGGATCCGGCGGCGCTGCAGCGCTCGTTCCAGGACTTCCTGGCGCGCGTGCAGCCCGATAACCTCAGCGGCCCAACTTGGCGGGCCGGTGCTAGCTCGCTCGAGACCGCCGTGGTGGGAGGACGAACGTGAGCCACTTGGACCTGCACGACATCCAGGGAAACATCGTCAAGGCGTACGGCCGCTACGGCTTCCCCAAGGGCCGCTACGTGCTGTTCAGCGTGTGCGAGGGCGCGTCGGGGCGCGCGTTCTTGCAGGCGCTCGCGCCCACCATCACCACCTCCGCGCCCTGGCGCTCGACCGCGCACGGCAAGGGCTCGCCGATCCCGGAGGTCACCACCAACATCGCGTTCACCTATCGCGGGCTCAAGGCCCTGGGCGTGCCACGCGCGTCGCTGCAGAGCTTCCCGGACGAGTTCGCGATGGGCATGCGCGCACGCCGCGACATCCTGGGCGACGACGGCGTCAGCGCACCGGAGAACTGGGATCCCGTGTGGACCCGCGAGGAGATGCCGGTCGACATCCTGATCTCGATCAACGGCCGCGACGACGCATGCCTGGAGCGGCGCTATCTGGAGATCGTCACGCTGGCCAGCGCGAGCGCGGGAGGCGTGGTGCTGTTGAGCGGACACAGCGGCCCCACGCCCGACTACCAGGCCGCGAGCGCGATCTACGACGACGAAGGTCCGACCGCCAAGGAGCACTTCGGCTACACCGACGGCATCGGCGATCCGTTCTTCAAGGGCGTCGGCACCCACGAGTCCAACCTGATCGGCGGCGGCAAGGTCACGCGTCAGTCGCCCGAGGGCAAGCTCGGCTGGGAGCCGCTGGAGACGGGCGAGTTCTTGCTCGGCTACAAGGACGAAGCGTTCGAGTGCCCCGAGGCGCCCAGCCCCAAGCTGCTGTCGCACAACGGCACGTACATGGTCTACCGCAAGCTGCACGAGAACACGCAGTCGTTCGACGACTACCTCGAGCACGTCGGCAAGGAGTTCCCCGGCGGCAAGGAGGCGCTCGCCGCCAAGTTCGCCGGACGCTGGCGCAACGGCGCGCCGGTCAGCAAGTTCCCCAGCGAGAGCGAGGCCAACGACTTCGCCGAAAAGTGGTCCAAGGCCAAGCAAGACATCGCAACCACCAAGGACTGGAAGGAGCGCGAGGAAAAGAAGGCGCGCTTCGCGGCGCTGAACCAGCAGTTCGCGGCCTTCGACTACCGCGACGACATGTCCGGCGGGCGCTGCCCACTCGGCGCGCACATCCGCCGCGCCAACCCGCGCAGCGCGCTGGAGTTCAACAAGAGCGACGCGTTCGAGACGCCCGGTGCGCTCGCCAACCGGCGCCGCATCATCCGCCGCGGCCTGCCCTACGGCGAGTCGTACACGCCGGAGCAGCGTCGCGACGAGCAGGACCACGGCATCGTGTTCATGGCGCTCGGCGCCAGCATCCGCCGCCAGTTCGAGTTCGTGCAGCAGCAGTGGATGAACTACGGCAACGACTTCCAGCTCGCCAACGAGAAGGATGCGCTGCTGGGTAACCACGGCAAGAACGAGCGCGGCGGCACCGGCACGATGGTGGTGCAGAGCGATCCCAAGCAGCCCGAGCCGCCGTTCTTCTGCGCGAAGATCCCGCGCTTCGTCGAGACCCGCGGCGGCGAGTACTTCTTCGTGCCCAGCCTCACCGCGCTGCGCATGATCGGCGAAGGCAGTATCGACCCGACCTGATGCGCGAGACGACTACGCAGCCGGCGAAAGGCGCCGTCAATTCGTAGGATTTAGCGGTTCGCCTCTCTAAACCAGCGGAGCTGCAGCTCCAGCTCCGCTTCGCCGCCCTCGACCTCGTGCTCGATCGAGAACGTCGCGTCGGCGGGGATGGTGAAGCGCTGGCCTCCGACCTGGATGCGCACGGGCTCGTTGGCCTCCAGCGCGTCCGCCACGCGGCGGAGGGTGCTCACGAACTGCTCCTTGCTGCGCTCGGTCTCGAGGTCGCGATCGATCATGCGGCGCAGGCTGCGCCTCCGTGTGCGCGCACGCAACCTTGGCGGGCGGAGTTCACGCGAACGTCAGCGTTCCTTCGCGATCCGGATCGGCACGCCGTGCTGCGGACCCATGGTGACGTTGCGGCGCACGCGGCGATCCAGCTTGCCGCGCGTGAGCTGCCAGCGGTGCGCACGGAGCAGGCTCGCCAACATCAGCTTGGTCTCCAGGTCACTGAACGCCGCGCCGATGCAGCGCCGCACGCCGCCTCCAAACGCCACGAACTCGTGCGGCGCGAACTTGCGGGCGAGGAAGCGCTCGGGGCGGAACGTGTGCGGGTCCGGGTAGAGCTCGGGGTCCATGTGCAGGCCCTCGATCGAGATCACTACCAGCTGGCCCTTGCGCAGCGACAGCTGCTCGTCGAGCGCGAAGTCGCGGTTGGCGATACGCCCGACGTCGGGCACCACCACGTCGAGCCGCAGCGTCTCGTCGATGAACGCGGACAGGTACGGCGCGCGCACCACGTCGTCCGTGCTGGCGAGCTCGTCGCGCAAGCCCTGGGCGATGTCCGGGTGCTGGCACACGCGCGCCATGCAGTTGGCCAGCGTGATCGCGGTGGTCTCGTGGCCCGCGAGCAGCAGCGTCACCAGCTGATCGCAGATCTCGTCGTCGTCCATCTCGCTGGCGTCGTCGTAGCGTGCGTCGAGCAGCAGCGACATCACGCTGGCGGAGCGCTCCGGGCTGCGGCGCGCGTTGCGGATCTTGGCCAGCGTCCAGTCGCGGAACGACTTGCGCGCGCTGAGGAAGCGCGCCCACGGCGGAAACCAGCTCTGCCGGAGCTGCGGCACGATCACGAACAGCGGCGGGAACGAGCGCACCATCTCGTGGATCAGGCCGCGCAGCACGCGCGCCTCGTCTTCCTCGGACGCGCCGAACACGGTCTGCACGATCACGTCGAGCGTGAACTTGGTGGTCAGGCCGAGCGCACGCAGCTTGCCGCCGGGCACGAGCGTGGCGACGTGCTTGTCCGCGATGCGCTGGATCGCCGCGCTGAACTCCCGCAGGCGTGCACCGTGGAGCGGCGGCGCGAGCAATTTGCGCTGACGCTTGTGCGGCGGGCCGGACGTGACCAACACGGACCGATCGCCGACCACCTCCACGATCGAGACCGCGGACGAGGTGCTCAGCGCATCCGAGTCGGCGGCGAACAGGCGCCGGATGTGCTCCGGGTCCGCCGTGAAGATGCCCGGTCCGTACAGCCCGTGCGCCACGAACGCGCGACCCAGGCTGTGGCGACGGCGCTCCATGAACGAGCGCGGCGCGAAGCCGTACTCCAGCGACGTGATGACGGCGGGCGCACGCGTGTGCGGCAGTTGCTCGTAGGTCGGCACGGCCCGACGTTAGCCCGTGCCGCCAGAAAACTCAGCTGCTTTTGACGCGATCGATCGACGCGCCCAGCCCGCGCAGGCGCTCGTCGATGCGCTCGTAGCCGCGATCGATCTGCTGTGCGTTCTGGATCACGCTCCGGCCCTCGGCCACCAGCGCCGCGAGCAGCAGCGCCATGCCCGCGCGGATGTCGGGGCTGGACACGTTTTGTCCATAGAGCTTGGCGGGGCCCGTTACGATGGCGCGATGCGGATCGCACACGATCACGCGCGCGCCCATCGAGATCAAGCGGTCCACCCAGTACAGCCGGCTCTCGTACATCCACTCGTGGATCAGGCAGGTGCCGCGCGCCTGCGTCGCGAGCACCAGCGCGATCGAGGTCAGGTCCGCCGGAAAACCCGGCCACGGCGCGTCGTGGATGCGCGGCACCGCGTTGTGCAGGCCCTCGCGCACCACCAGCTCCTCGTGGCGTGGCACGAAGATGTCGTCCCCGCGCACCTGCCAGTGCACGCCCAGCTTCTCGTACGCGACCGCCGTGATGCGGTGCTCCTCGGGGCGTGCACCCTTGATCAGCACCTCGCCGCCGGTGAGCGCGGCCAGGGCGATGAAGCTGCCCACCTCGAGGTAGTCCGGCCCGACGCGGAACGAGCAGCCGTGCAGGCGCTCGACGCCCTCGATGGTGAGCGTGTGCGAGCCGGTGCCCTCGATGCGGGCGCCCATCGCGATCAGCAGTCGACACAGGTCCTGCACGTGCGGCTCGCTGGCGGCGTTGCGCAGGATGGTGGTGCCCTTGGCGAGCACGGCGGCCATCAGCGCGTTCTCGGTCGCCATCACGCTCATCTCGCTGAGGAAGATGTCCGCGCCGCGCAGGCCGCGTGGGGCGCTCATCACGTAGCGGTCCGGCTTGACCTGCACCTCGACGCCGAGCTTCTGGAAGGCCTCGACGTGCGTATCGAGCGGACGGCGCCCGATCTTGTCGCCACCCGGCACGGACAGCTCCGCCCTTCCCGCGCGCGCGAGCAGCGGTCCCGCGCACACGAAGGACGCGCGCATCTCGCGCGTGATCTCGAAGCTGGGTGTGGTCTTGCGCAGGTCGCGCGTCTGCAGCACCAGCGTGCCGCGCGCCTTGCGCTCGATGCTGCAGCCGAGGTCCGACAGCAGCTGCTGCATGGTGGCGACGTCGCGGATCTCCGGGACGTTCTCCAGCGTGACCGGCTCGTCCGTGAGCAGCGTCGCCGCCAACAGCTTGAGCGCCGCGTTCTTGTTGCCCGCGACGGCGATCTCTCCCGAGAGCTGCCGTCCACCTTCGATGACGAAACTATCCACGTCTGCCCCCCACTGCGAAGCTCGGGCCAAGCGACGCTTTGCGCGAGTTTTCAGCAATCGCTCGCGCCTGGCGTGGCCCAGTTGACACAACCGCGTGTCCGTTGGCTAGCCTCATCGACCCGAGAGGCCGCGCACGCGCTGGAACAGCGGCTCGGGCAGGTTGCGAACGGCGAACATCACGGGCTGCCAGAAGCGCGGCACGTAGGCCTCGGCCTGCCCGCGCTCGATCGCGCGCGCGATGCCGCGGGCGACGGCGGGCGCCTTGGAGAACAGCAGGTTCTTGCCGTGATCCACCGTCATCGGCGTGTCGACCGGGCCGAGCTTGATGGTGTGCACCTGCACGCCGCGCGCATAGAGCCGGCTGCGCACGCCTTGCAGGTAGATGTTGAGCGCACTCTTGGCCGCCGCATACGTGTAGTTGCGCGGGCGACCACGGTCCGCCGCCACCGTGGACAACACCGCCAGCTGACCGCCGCCCTTGCGCTCGAAGTAGTTCGCCAGCGGGATCAGCAACGCCACCACGCTCGCGTAGTTGGTGTGCGCGATCTGCTCGGCCACCTCCAGGCTGGACTCGCTCTGCAGCTGGTCGCCGAGCAGGCCGTGCGCGATCACCGCGATGTCGATGCCGCCGAGGCCCTCGATCACCTCGCCCACGCACGCCTCCGCCTCGGCGGTCACGTCGAAGTCCTGCGTCGCGTAGCCGAGCACGGCGGGCCCCAGCTCGGCGACGAGCGCCTTGAGCTTCTGCGCGTTGCGCCCGATCAGGTAGAGCCGCTGCCCCTTGGCCGCGTAGTGGCGCGCGAGCTCGGCGGCGATCGCGGAGGTGGCGCCGAAGATGGCAATGCGTGCTGGCATCGCCGAGTTGTAGCAGCTGAAAAAGCCGCGTACAGAGCGCCATGACTCGGCGTTTGCTCGCGATTTTGGGGCTGGTCGGCTGTGCCCACGCATCCCCCTGCCCCACCCGCGTCCTGCCCGCGAGCTCCGAGCGCGCGAAGGTCCACGGCCTCGCCAACATTCAGCGCACGATGCGCCTGCTGGAGAGCGGCCAGCGTGTGCGCATCCTGTTCTACGGCCAGTCGATCACGCAGTCCGCGTGGTCGCGCAAGGTCGCGCTCGAGCTGCGGGCCAAGTATCCGTCGGCGCGGCTGGAGCTCGAGAACCGCGCGCTCGGCGGCTTCTCGTCGGAGCGCCTGCTGGAGACCGCGGACAGCGATCTCTATCCGTGGCAACCGGACCTGGTGATCTTCCACGTCTACGGCGCGCACGATCGCTACCAGCAGCTGATCGAGCGCATCCGCGCGCGCACGTCGGCGGAGGTGCTGCTGCAGACCGATCACGTCACCAGCGATCGCGACCTCGACGAGCCGCTCGACTTCTGCGCCAACCCACCCGACGCCGAGCACTGGTCGGGCTTCATGAACCAGGCGTTCTTGCCCAGCCTGGTCGAGCGCCATCAAGTGGCGCTGTGTGATCTGCGCGCATCGTGGAAGCTGTACCTGCGCGAGCAAGATCTGGCGGCTTCCTCGCTGCTGGCGGATGCGATCCACCTCAACCCGCGAGGCGATCAGCGCATGGCGACGCTGGTCGAGAGCTGCCTGGTGCGCGACGCGCGGCTGAGCTCGCCCGCGGAAGACTGGGTGGAGACGTTCGCGCCGAGCTCGCGGCTCGGCTTTCACGGGCATCGCGTCGAGGCCGTGATCGCCGCCGGCGCAGGCATCACGCACGTGCGCATCGATGGCGCGGCCCCGTCGACACTCGGCCTCGCGAGCTTCGCGCGCGCGCACGTCAAGGGTGGCGACAAGTGGCCCCCGGTGCACGGCGTCGACCATCGAGAGCCGCTGGTGCCCGAGATCTTCACCTTCGCGCTACGTCGCGCCGGCGATGCGTTCCACTTCACCTTGCACGGTACGCAGTCGGGCGACGACGGAGAGGGCAGGACGGACACAGCCTTCACCTCGCGCTCGGGCCGCGTGCTGCTCGAGCCCACGGACTGGGACATCCCGTACGCGTTCGAGCTGATGGGACGCCCGGTTCCCGATGTCTTCGAGGTCGAGCTGCGCGTCGAGCCGCACGCGATCGATGCGTTCCAGGCTGGCGAGCAGGAGCGCACGATCGTGCTCGCCAGCGAGTTGCCGCCGGGCCCCCACTTGCTGGAGCTCGCGGGCGACGCACCCGTGAAGCAGCTGGTCGTGTACCGCTCCCGCGATCGATGACGCCAAGGATCGCGCGCGTGCCCGCATGAGTGGGCATGAGCCGCCTTCTGATCGCCCTCGCCTTTCTCGCCGCGTGCTCGGACGCCGGCGACACCTCCAGGTCGACCGAGCCGTCCTGCGCCGACGACGCCTGCCTCGATGGTGGCGCGCTCGACGCCAGCCGGCGTGATGCCAGCCCACCGCAGCGCCCCATTCAGGTCGACGCCGCCGTGACGCAGGAGCTACGCGCGCAGATCCAGGTCAACGGCGCCAACACGGTCTGCGGAACGTGCTCGGTGATCCTGGCGCAGACGCAAGGCGGCGTCCTGCCTTACACCTACGAATGGAGTGACAAAGCGCTGTCTGGTCCGGGTCCGCACATGGTCTGCCCCGATCAGCCCACCACGTACTCCGTGATCATCACCGACAGCGCCAGCACCCTCACGGGCGAGTTCGCGCGGCCGTCCGAGAGCGTGGAGGCCGTGGGACAGACGCGCTGTGTCGCCGCGGATGCGAGCGTGGGCCTCACCGGCTGCTTCAGCAACATCGTGCCGGATGCGGGCGTCGACGCCGCCGCGGGCACGACGTGTGGAGACGCTGGCGTCAGCTTCGATCTGACCACGGGCGCGCAAGGCACCGTCACGGTGTCGAGTGATCTCGGCGCGAACGGCTTCAAGGCCGGGCAGTCGTACGAGTACAGCCACGACCGGCTGATCCCGATCACGCTCTCGCTCGGCGAGGCCGTCTCGGTGGACGTCTACGGCGCCAACGAGGAGTGCGGCAGCGAAGAGAAGATGTTCACGCTCACCTACGACCTGTTCACCTGGCACCAGGCGTTCTGCTTCACGCCCAAGAAGGACTACCGCTACCTGATCGTCGCGATCCACCTGAATGGCGCGATCTTCAGCTGGGAGTTCCTGTCCGCCAGCAGCACCTGCGCGGGTTGCGCGTCTCCGCCTTAAGGCCAGCCGGGGATCACCAGGGGAGCTCCCGCATCCTGGCCAGCGTCGGTGCCTGCGTCGGTGGGTAGATCGGCGGCACTGCCCGCGGGGCAGGGCGTGGGGCACAGCTTGAGCCGGAGTGGCGGCTTGCCCAGGTTGATCTGCTGCAAGCTCGGGTAGTCGCGGCTGTCGATGCGCAGGTATTGCGCCTCGATGGGCGACGTGAATTCGTAGCAAGTCGCGGGGTTGATCGTGCCCGCGACGAAGGCGTAGCCGTGCGCGACGTCGACCACCTTCTCGACCGCGCAGAACTCGTCGCCGCCGACGATGTGCACGCGTCCGAGCGCGGTCCAGAGCGGAGGCCAGCGATACGAGTAGCGCTGGCCCTTCTCCAGGATCGGCAGACCGTCACGGCGCGAGCAGACGGTTGCAGACTCCAGCGGTGCGCCGGCGTCTCCCTCCGTGCAGCCCTCGAACTTGCTGTTGCGCGAGCTGACCAGCCAGCGCGCCAGCTCCGCGGGACTGGGGTCGCTCACGGCAAAGGTCTGATCGCGCAGGTTCAGACATCCCTCCGGATCGTCTTCCTCTGGATCGAGCGCGGTGCTGTCCTTGTCCGCGGGCTGCTGCACGCCTGCATCGCGCGTGACTTGGGCATCCGAAACGATGCGCGCGTCGCGTGTCTCCACCTCGACCACGCTCGTGGTGACGGGTGCGCAGGCCACGAGGGGCAAAGCGATCGCGAGCGCGGATAGGGGAAGCGACTTGCCCACGTGCCGAACCTCGGACCACCATCGCACGACTTGCTTTCCCATCGCCACAGCGCCCTCGGACTTCGATTCAGAGCAACGCTCATACTCGCGAGTTGGTTCGTCTGTTGGCTCGCATGCCCGAGTGTGCATGCAGAGTCCAGTCCGATCGTGCTGCATGAAGGGGTGACGTGCCTGCGCGAGGACGTGCTCGACGCGCAGCTGGAGCCGGGCACCGCGAGTGGGCTCGAGCACGAATCGCTGACACTCGTGGTCGAGGGCAGCGACGAAGACCCGCGCAGCGCGGTGATCCGCCTGCTGCGCGGCGAGGAGCTGATCGCCGAGCGAAGCTTCAGCCCAGGCCCTCCCCGCTGCCCCGACTTCCACGCCGCGATCGCGGTCACCCTCGGCATCATGCTCCGCTCGGTCTCCACGGACGCGGCACGCGAGCCGGAGCCCCAGCCGGAGCCCGAGCCGGAGCCCGAGCCCGCTCCCGCTCTCTCTCCCCTCACCCCAAAACCACCGCGCCCCCTCACCTTCGCGCTGCGAGCGACCGGCCTGCTCGACTACGGCCTGTACGCCTCCCGTGCGCGCGGCTTCGCGGCACAGCTCGAGCTGGGGGGCCCACGCTGGGCCCTGCGTGTGGGCGCGCTGTCGCTCTTCTCGCGCGATGAAACGTTCGACGAGGTCGCCGCTGGCTACGCCACGCGACCGCACGCGGGCACGCTCGACGCATGCTGGCGCACCCTGCGCAGCGATCGCTGGCTCCTCGATCTGTGCGCCGGCATGCTGCTCGGTCGCCTGCAGCTTCGCGGTGTGCCCGGGCCAGACAGCCAACGACTGCGCGACTCCAGCCACACCTGGGCGGCCCTGCGCGCCGAGCTCGACGTGGGCCTGCGCCTGGTCGGCGGACTGTGGGCACGGCTGTCGCTGTCCCCGACGCATGGCCTCTCGCCGATCACCGCGACCGCGGACACCGGTGGCCGCCTGCGCGCGGAGGCCCCCCTGCCACGCGGCGGGATCCTGATCGGATTTGGTCTGGCTTACGAATTTCAGCGCCAAGGATTCCCCGGCGCGAGGCATCGATAGGCATGGATGGCGCGGACACCAGGCTCGATGCAGCGACGCTGTTCCAGCGTCACGCCGAGTTCGTGGCGCGCTTCCTGAGCAGGCTCGGCGTGGCGCCGGGGGACTTGGACGACGTCGTGCAGGAAGTGTTCTTGGTCGCGCATGCACGCGGCGGCTACGTCCCGGGACCGGCCAAGCCCACCAGCTACCTGGGTGCCATCGCGGCGCGCGCGGCATCGAGCTACAGGCGTCGACGCGGAAGCCAGCTTCAGCGCCATGCCGTGCTGAGCGAGGATCTGCACGGCGCCCAGCCCGACCCCGTGCAGATCCTGCAGAGCAACGAGTCCGCGCGCGCGCTCTCCCATGCGCTGGCCGCGCTCGATCCCGAGCTGAGCTCGGTGCTGTTGCTCGTCGATCAAGAGGGCGCGTCGTGCCTGGAGGTCGCCGCCAGCAGCGGCACGCCGGTGGGCACCGTGTACTGGCGTCTGCACAAGGCGCGCAAGGCGCTGCGCAGCGCGCTCGAAGCGCACGAGCGAGGGCGCGTCACACCGGTGCGCCTGCGAAAGGAGGTGCGCTGATGGGCAGTGAAGACCTGCGCGCACGCCTGCGCGAGCAACCGGCGCCGGTGCGCTACGACGTCTCGCGCGGACTCGCGCGGCATCGCGCCCTGGTCGACGCGAACACGGCGCTGCCGGCGTGGGCGAGCGAGCCCGTCGCACGGAGCGCGTGGTGGCGTCGGGCCGCATGGTGGGCCGGTGCGCTGGTGCTGCTGACGCTGTTCGTGGCGCGCTCGACACGTGAACCCGTGCGCGAGCCGATGCCTGGGTCAGCGCGCGTTTCCTCCGCCGAGCCGGCACCGAACGGGCCGGTCACGCGCTTGTCCGAGCCGCGCACGCTGGCGCCGCAGGTCGTGCCCCCGCAGCCGCAACCTGGGCATGCGGAGTCTGCCCCCGAAGCACCCGCGCATGCGGACACCGCCGCGGCACCCAGCGCCCCTGCGCGTGCCCATGCACGCACTCGTCCGCGAGAGCATGCGCGTGCCGTGCGCGAAGCGACGTCCGAGACGGGGAGCGACGACGCGCATGCGACAGCGCCGTCGATGCGCGCGGTTGCGCCCGAAGAGAACCGCGAGCTCGCCCAGCTGGTCGAGGCGGAGCGCGCCCTCAAGAGCGAGCCCGTGCGCGCGCTGCGTCTCGCGCGTGAAGGGGAGCTCTCCTTTCGCAACGGATACTTCGCGCAAGAGCGTCAGTACATCGAGGTGATGGCGCTGTTCACCCTCGGTCGCCTCGGCGAAGCGCATGCGAAGGCGGCCGCGTATTTGCGCGATTATCCCGGCGCACCATACAGACGCAAGGTGGAGCTGGAGATGCTTCGCCAGCCGCAGCACTGAGCTTCGCTTGCGGGTTAAGTAAGGTCCGGCGCGCTGTGCGCGTGATATAGCGAGCGGCATGTCGCCACTTCGCTCGACGTTGTCGTGCGCTGCCCTGTTCGCGCTCTGTGCGTGCTCCGAGCCGAGCTACAAGCAGCGCGCCGACAACGCGAGCGCCAGCGACGCCGGCGATGCGGGCGCGACGGACGATGCATCCAGGCTTCCCTTGCGCGATGGCGATGCCAGCGTGCGCGACGCGACGTCCGCGGTGGACACCGCCGTGCCGCGCGACGAACGCGAAGATGCGACGGTGCCTGTGCAAGAGCCACGCGCGGGTGCCAGCGACGGAGGAAGTCCGCCGGTGACGCCGGTGACGCCAATGGTGCCGGAGCCAGACGTCGGGCCGAGCACGCCGGTGGTGCCCGCCTGGGCGGAGTCGCTGCGCGGACCTTACGCTTCGCGCGCCTACACCTTTCGCCAAGACGAGTTCGGCACGGTCACGCGCGCCTCGCAGATCAGCTTTCACAACTTCGAGCTCGCCGAGGACGGGCTGCTGCTGCGCTCCAAGAGCTGCGCCTACCGCGCCACCACCAGCCTCGCCGACATGCGCATGGTCGACCCCACCAACGTGCCGGAGCGTGTGGAGCACGTCTTGTTCTCGGACACCGAGCAACGCTGGAGCACGGACGGACTGCCCTTCCAGCTCGGCTTCACGGGCACGCAGCCTTCGATCTGTGACGGCAAGCTCGGCGAGTCCGTGCCCAAGCCCGCGGCGCACGTCTGGTACAGCGGCTCGCGCTGCCGTTGTGCTGCCCTGGACGAAGAGCCGCTGGCCGACGACTGCCGCGTGCTCGACCCCGACGGCGATCGCCAGCCGGGCTTCACGTACCACCTGATGAGCACGTCGATCTTCGGCGATGCGGACGTCTTCGGCGGCAGCAATTCGGAGTCGCACCTGATCAACGGGCAGCTGCGCGCGGATGGCACGCTGCGCGCGAACGTCCTCGCCGAGGAGACCAACTACCAATTCGGTTGCCTGCCCGACGGCTGCCAGAACATCGCGGTGCTCGGCAAGTGGTGTCCGTGGACGTTCAACAGCATCGACTTCGTGCGGCTGACGGATGCCGCGCCCACGTGCGCCAGCGTACTCGCCGCGCTCAGCACGCTGTTTCCGTCGGCCGCTCCGGATTATCCGACGAAGTGCTTCCAATAGTTCGGGGTGAGGGTCGCTGCCTTTCTACCGAGCAGCGGGCTAGATCGCTGCTCGATCACACCAGTGGTCGATGGGTAGGCAGCGTTGACGCATGGAACTCACCTGACTTGCTTCGCGCTCTGCGCTTGGTTGCTGGCGAGCTGCAACGAAGAGGCGCCGTCCGACGACCGCGAGCCACCGCCCGCCGCGAGCATCGACGGCAGCAGCAGTGGTGGCGCGGACGCGCGGATCCCGAACGACGCAGGCCGCGTTACCACGCCGGATGCGGCCGCGCGTGCGGATGCGGACGCGCCGCCGCTCATCGAGGGCATGGATGCGAGCGAGCCCACGCTGCCCCCGGGTCCCGCGGAGGGCTCCTGCTATGGACGCTGCGGCATGCCGGAGTTGCTGGCCGATCGCGGCAGCTGCGCGTGTGATCCCGAGTGCCTCACGCGCGGCGACTGCTGCGCGGACAAACACGAGCTGTGCGCGGTCAGCGCGCGCACGCCCTTGTGCACACTGACCGGACGCGAGATCGATCGCGCGGTATGCGGCACGGATCTCGGGTGGACGTTCGAGCATGACGGCGAGGTCGAGGTGCTGTTCGGCGACACCTACGGCTACGACTGTCAGGATCCGTATCCCAACGACGACGCGCAGGCGACGCTGCCGCTGGAGCGCCCCAGCGTGCTGCCCGCGCAACCCACGACGCCGGTCGCGTGCGGCAACCTGCTGCAGTTCGACAAGAAGCCCGCGCTGCTGGGCGGCGAGACGTTCGCGCCCATCCTGCTGTACGAGAACGGGCAGGCGCTGAGCTCGTTCCTGGGGGAGACGCCGCTGACGGCGTTCAGCGATGGCGAGCACGCGTACATGATCGCGCGTCGAGGCAACACCATCGAGGGCCCGGTCTACATCGGCTGGCGCGATCCGAGCGCGGCGCCCGGCGTGCAACCCGCGCGCACGGTGTATCGCTCGGGGGCCAAGACCTCGCTGCCCTTCTTCCGCAACCCTGCCGCGGCCACGGTCGCGCACTACGATCCCGCGCAGCCCCAGGCCAACGACTGGAGCGCGGGCGGACACACGCTGTTCGTGTTCGGTCGCGGCGACTTCGCGGGTGCTCCCGCGCGCAGCGTGCACCTCGCGCAGCACCGCCTGCCGCTGGTGCAGCCGGACGGCAGCATGAAGTGGACTCCGTCTTACTTCACCGGTCTGACTGCGGACGGTCCACAGTGGAGCGACGATCCCGCCCAGGCCAAGCCGATCCTGGAGAACGACTTTCAGCAGACCATGCAGTTCGACGTGGAGTGGTTCCCGCAGCTGCAGAAGTGGGTGATGTTGTACGGCGGGGATGTCGCGGACTGGGTCGGCACCGACGGCGATGAAGACCAGCCTCGCCACGGTGCGCTGCACATGCGCCTGGCGGATGCGCCGTGGGGTCCTTGGTCACGCGCCGCACCGGCGTTCTGGCGCGAGCACGCGGGTGCCTTCATGCACTGCGACGCCCCCGCCGACGCGGCGCGCCCCGGCTGCGACCTCGACGAGCTGCCCGACGATCCCAAGCACAGCTACTCGCCCGGCACGTGGGCGCCGCAGCTGCTCGATTTCCCCGGCTGCATCAGCGCGGCGCTGACGCCGAGCCAGCCCAACTTCTCGTCGGGCAACGTGCAGCTGCCCTGCCTCGGCGCGCAGCGCGGCAACCTGTACGGGCCGAGCTTCATCGCGTCGTGGACCGCGGACCTCGCGGGCGACCAGGGCTACGCCCACGCGGCCACGCTCTACTTCCTCGTGTCCACGTGGATGCCGTATCAGGTCGTGCTCGCCTCGCTCACGGTCCATCTCCCATAGGGCCGCCCGGCTCGTCCTTGCGCTCGTCCTTGTCGCGGCACTGCCAGGCGTAATCGGACGGGTCGCAGTACTCGTGCTGACGGCAGTCCCGATCGAACTGACAGTTCGTGCAGAAGTAGAAATTGGTGTTGCAGCGCGGCCAGCGCGAGTCCCGGCAGTCGCTGTTGTCGGCGCAGCGCTGCGGGATGATCACGATGATGCGCCCGTCCGTGAGCTGCGCGTCGCGCTCGATCACGCGCGCGTCCCGGCCCGCGTCTTCGTCCACCTTGCTGGCGTCGAGCACGGGCAGCTCGTAGTCGCCGAGGTAGAGGTTGGGTCCCTCGCACGCGCTCAGCAGCACGAGCAGCAGCGCGCGCTTCAACGCGGGCATGCGCTTCGCACGCGCGCGGCGATCGGCGAGTCGCCGGACGTCTTGAGGAACTGCGCACGCTCGCGCGCGCCCTCGTCCGTACGACCGGCGGCGCACAGCGCGACCACGTGCAGCGCGCGGCGCTCGGTGCTGAATGCGCCGCTCGGGTAGCGCGCGGCGTGCTCGTCGAGCAGGCGCAGGGCCTGCAGCGAGTCGCGGTCGCGCAGGCTCGTCAGCGCGGCGCGGATCAACGTGAGCTCCGGCGAAGGTGTGCCACTGACGCCGACCGCGGCCGCCACGTCCTCGACGGGCGCGCTGGGCTTGGGCTCGGGCGGCGTGTTGTCGCGCGCCAGCAGCTCGCGCTCTTCACGCTCGCGGCGACGCGTCTCCTGACGTGCTTCCACCCGCATGCTGCGCGCGGACAGCCGTGCCGTGCTCTTGGACACGCGCACTTCACGGGCTGCGCGACGCTCGACCGCGACGCGTGCAACGCTCGCCGGCTCCACGCGCGCCACCTCGACGGGCGCGGCTTCCACCTGCGGCGCGGCAGCGACCACCACCGGCGCTTCCGCGACAGGAACTTCCGCGACAGGAACTTCCGCGACAGGAGCTTCGGCCGCGCGAACTTCCTCGACAGGCGCTTCGACGACCGCCGCGGCAACAGCCTCGCGTTGCTCGCTCGGCGCGACCATCGCCGCGCTGCGACGCGCGTGCACGTCTTCGTCGACACGCGGCGCCATCGACACACCCACGGCGCTGCCGCCGAGCACCAGCGTCGCGAGGTAAACCTTGCCGGCCTTCCAGCCGACCAGCTTGCTCCAGCCCAGCGCCTTGGTGACCGCCGGCTGCACGAGCACGTCGGGCGTCACCGGCGGCGCAACCGGGGCCGGCGCGGCGGGCGGCTGCGCCAGCTGCGGACCACTCGTGCCCGCGCTCGCGGTGCTGGCGTCGGTCAGGATCGGCAGCGCACCCGCGATGCCCAGGCTCGCGTGCAGACCCGCGAGCACGCGGTCGCGATCGTCCTGGTTGGGACCGTGGTTGCCTCGTGCCGCCTCGAGCAGCGCGCGCGCCTTGGGAGTCAGCTCGCTCATGGCGAATCCTCCCCCGTCGACGCTTCGCCGGTGGTGCGCTCCACGTATGCGGCGAACGCCTTCCGCGCCGACGCGATGCGGTAGTAGATGGTGTTGGTGTTGACGCCGAGCGCGGTGCCGATCTCCGGCGCCGTCATCTGCTCCAGGTCCGACAGGATGAACGCCACGCGCCGCGGCTCGTCGAGCTGCGCCAGGAACTCCAGCACCAGGTCGCTGGCCTGCCGTGCGATGGCGTTGTCGAGCGGCGTCGCGTGCGCGGCCGGCAGCTCGTCGTGCAGCGGCAGCAGGTTGCCCTTGCGACGCACCCAGCGCCGCTGATCGCTCGCGGTGCGCTGCGCGATCGCGAACAGCCAGGCCTTCACCGAGCTGCCGGGTCGAAACTCATGAAAACGCCGGTGGACCACCAAGAAGACCTCTTGGGTGGCGTCGTCCAGGGAAGCCTCCCGCACACCGAGCCGCCGCAGCGAGCGCCACACGAAGTCGACGTGCGCGCGGTAGAGCGCGTCGAACTCGGCGGGCGTCGGCGGACGAGGACTGCTCGAGACCATGGTCATGGCCGGCGCGATGCCTTTGCTGCTGCGGGAGGTTAACGCCACCACAGCCGAGAGATGGCCGCGGTCGCGTGAGTCCTTGGATTGCTCAGGGAGACCCTAATGATACCCGCAGGGCCAACGCAAGCCGCATTGTCACCGGATCGGTCTCGTAAAAGCGCGATGCGCTACCCGCGGACAATGCCGGGCGACGTAGCGGTACGCCCGCGAACAGTCCCAGCTCCACGCCGAGCCGTCGCGTCGCACCCCAGCCCGCGAGCCCGCCGACCTGCACGCTGCCCCAGGGACTGCTGGCGTTTTCGGCGCTGGTGAGGCCCCGAACATCGCGCGCCCGCAGCGCGCCCGCCTCGACCTCCAGCGCCGGTCCGAGCACGAACGGTCCCCAGCTCCAGGCGTAGGAGCCCCCGAGCGCGGCCGCGAACAGATCGACCCGCGCCTGCACGTCCTCCAGGGCCTCGGCGCGGGCGGTCCGCGCGGCCAGGTAGCGCACGTCGACCCATGCCCGCCACGGCCCGTCCTGCCACAGGCCACCGAGCGTGGGCCCGAGCGTGGGTCCGGGCAGCGACCGCAGATCGAACATGCCGCGCAGCCAGAGCGACCAGCGATGCGGCGGTACCTTCTCCTTGGGCACCACCGGCTCCGGCGGCGGTGGCGGCGGTGGGGGTGGCGGCGGAGGCTTGACGCGCAGCACGGCGTCGGGATCGATGGCGGTCGCGATCAGCAGCACGGCCGCGTCCTGCGCCTCCTGGCAGCTCGGCAACAGCACGGTGCGCTCGGCCTTGGTGCTGGCGCTCTCGACCTCCAGCGTGAGCTCGTAGCCCTCGCGCTCGGCGTCGACCTCGACCTCGAACTCGGTGGGCGTCAGCTGTGGCCGCTTGCCGCCGAGCAGCTGCGAGACCTCCGCCTCCAGTCCGAAGGGACGAGGACAGGCGCCCGACCAGCGGATCGTGACCTCCGGTGGCAGCTCCGCGCGCGCGGATGCGGCGAGCATCAGGACCGCGAGCAGGCTCCCCAGTACCTTCGCCACCCGGTGCTGATAACACGCGAGCGGTTCGCGACCACCTTTCGCGGTCAACGCGTGGGGATCTCTTCTTCGCGCAGCATCGCGATCAGGTCGGTGCTGCCCGGGTCGATGCCGAGCTGCTTGAGCAGCGTCGCCGCCTGGCCGCGGTGGTTCGTCTGGTGATTGAACATGTGCCCGAGCGCCCACCAGAGGGCATGGCGCTGCGTCTCGCCCGCGGTGGTGGTGTACTCGACGCTGCGGTCGAGCGCGGCCTCGTCCAGCGCGTACGCCCACTCCAGAAGATCTTCGTCGGTGCGCTCGCGCTCGCGGTGCAGTGTCTCGAAGTCCGGGTAGAGCTCTTGCGCCAGCGACGTGATCACGATGGGCTCCTGCGCGACCGTGCGCGACGAGAAGCGCTCGCGGTCGCCCGTGAAGCGCAGCATCCAGACGCGATCGGTGAGCAGCAGGTGGTTGAGCGTGCCGTGGATGGAGCCGAAGAACGCGCCCAGGTCGCGCTTGAGCGTGTCGTCGTCGAGCGTGAACGCGAGCCGATACAGCTTGCGGTTCATCCAGCGGTTGTAGCGAGCCAGCGCGCGATACTGTTCTAGTGGCGACATCGCTCCTCCGAATCGCTGGCCTGAGTATGCAGAAACCGCGACGCGCAGCAATTCGCCGCGCGTGAGCAGCACTGACCGCGCTGACCAGCGCCGGGTTCAACCCGGCTCGGGAAGCGTGCCCCATCGTGCGACGAAGAACAGATGGACGCCGTAGGCGAGTAGCCCCGCGGCGACGAACAACAGCAGGCCCACACCAAGCGGCGTATGCGCGAGCGCGCCCAGTGCCTCCTTGAAGCCGTCCGCGTGGCTGGAGTCGCGACGCAGCGCGGCCGTGACCAGGGAGACGCCGATCACCGCGAACACCAACCCGCGCGCCAGCACACCGACGCGGGCGGCACGTCGCACCGCGCGGCAAAGCCCCGGCGCCAGCTTGGCACGCGCGTATTGATGACCGACCTTACCTTTGTAGGCCAGCACCACCTGCACCACGCCGAAGCCGACCAAGATCAGACCGATCAGCGCGACCAACCACGCGCCCAGCGGATAAGTCAGTAGCTTGCCGACGTACGTGCGCGTGCCGCCGGACGAAGGGCTGTCTCCGTACGCCAGCTGCGCGGCGTAGATGGCGACCAACACGTGGGCGATCGCCGAGACCCCATAGCCCATACGCGCGAAGATCGCGCCGGTGCCGCTGCCCTTGCGCTCCGGGTCGAGGCCGGCGCGCACGCCCATCCAGACCGCGTAGCAGAGCATGCCCAGGGCGCTGACCCAGAGCAGCGCACTGCCGAAAGGTTGTTCGCCGAGCGTACGCAGGGCGCCCTTGTTGTCGGTCAGCTTGCCTCCGGCGATGCCGAGCGCGGCCATGATCGCCAGCGTGCCCAACATCGCGTAGACCACGGCCTCGGCCGCGTAGCCGACGCGCGCCGCAACCACCACGCCTCGCGATGAGTGCGCCACGACGCGATTGGGGATCTGCAGCTCCATGTTCGCCTGACTCCTTGCGGTGTGGGTAAGCGCATGAGCGTGGCTCGAAAGCGGCCGGCTCACGCCGCGAAACGCCACTGGCAATACGCGCCATTTGCGCGATCCTGGGCGGCATGACCGCCACTGTTCCGCCACCACGCCACACCGACGCGCGGGTGCCCGAGGCACGCGTCGCCTCCATGTTCGTCGAGCGCTGGTCGCGCCGCGCCATCTCGCCTCGGCCGCTCGCCCCCGATACGGTGTGCTCGCTGTTCGAGGCCGCGCGCTGGGCGCCCTCCGCTTCCAACTCCCAGCCGTGGCTGTTCGTCTACGGCGATGACGACGCTTCGCTCGCGAACCTTCGTCCCGTGCTCAACGACAAGAACCAGCGCTGGGCCAACGCCGCCCCGCTGCTGATGTTCGCGTTCGCACGCAAGCAGCACAACGGCCGTCCCGCACCGACCGCGGAGTTCGACACCGGCTCGGCCTGGATGTCGCTCGCCCTGCAGGCGCACGCGCTCGGGCTGGTGGCGCACGGCATGGCCGGCTTCGACCACGTGAAGGTATACGAGGCCACCGGCGTGCCGGCGGAGGAATACGTAGCGATCGCGGGCATCGCGATCGGCTATCCCGGCGACGAGGCGGCGTTGCCCGAGGACCTGCAAGCGCGCGAGAAGCCGAGCCTGCGCAAGCCCAGCGCCGAGTTTGCCCTCAAGGGACGTTACCGGGCCCCGTAGTTTTCCTTTCACGGGTCGAGCGACTACTTTGAGCGGGCGATGAAAGACCAGGCCCGACGCACGCTCATTCTGCTGATCGTGCTGTCGCTCGTGCTGCTGTGGTGGACGGTGCGGCCGCTGGCGGAGGCGCTGTTCTTCGCCAGCGTGCTCGCGGGCACGCTCTATCCGCTGCACCGCCGACTGCGCGGCTGGCTGCGCAATCGCCCGCAAACCAGCGCGGGCCTGCTGTGCGCCGCGGTGTTGCTCGCGCTGGTGGCGCCGTTCGGGGGGCTCGCCGCCTTCGCGGTGAAGGAGACCATCGAGGGCGCGCGCTTCATCGCGCAGACCGTGCAGAGCGAGGGCATGACCGGCCTGCTCGACGAGCTGCCGGAGCCCATGCGCAGGGTGGCGGACGAGGTGCTGCGCCGCTTCCCGCTGGCGCCGGAGGACCTCAACGCGGCCGTGCAAGAGCAAGCCAGCGCGCAAGGTGGCAAGGCCGCGCGCGTGGCGGCCGGCGCGCTCGCGGCGACCGGCTCCTTCATGTTCCAGGCCGCGCTGATGACGGTCGGCCTGTTCTTCCTGCTGGTCGATGGTCCGCGCCTGGTCGAGTGGCTGGAGGCCGTGTCCCCGCTCGAAGAGGGACAGACCACGGAGCTGCTGATCGAGTTTCGTCGCGTGACGGGCGCGGTGTTGATCAGCAGCCTCGCCACCGCGGGCGTGCAGTCGCTGGCGGGGCTGCTCGGCTACCTGATCACGGGCGTGCCGCACCCCATCTTCTTCACCGCCGTCACGTTCTTCGTGTCGTTCATCCCGGCCATCGGCGCGGGCGGCATGAGCCTGGCAGCGGCGCTGATCCTGCTCGCCATGGGCAAGACCTGGATGGCGCTGTTCCTCGCCATCTGGGGCGTGCTGGTGGTCGGTACGGTCGACAACATCATCAAGCCGCTGCTGGCCAAGCGCGGCATGCACATGCATGGCGCGATCGTGTTCTTCGCGCTGATCGGCGGCCTGACCGCGTTCGGCACCGTGGGCCTGCTGGCGGGCCCGCTGTTCGTGAGCTTCTTCCTCGCGCTGGTGCGCATCTATCAGCGCGACTACGGCAAGAACCCGGACCTGGTCGACGCCACCGGCCGCCGCGCATCCGAGGCGGGACGCGGCAGCAAAGCGATGATCGTGCCGGGTGGTTGAGTCGCGCACGAGATCGTAAGGTCGCCGGGTGACCGACCTGAACGCCCTCTTCACGCGCATCGAGCGCGAGTTTCCAGAAGACTTCCTCAGCCGCGATCCCTCGGATCTGAGCGAGTACGGCCGCGACTGGACGCGCGTCTACGCGCCGGCGCCGAGCGCGATCGCGCTGCCACGCAGCACGGACGAGGTCTCGCGGCTGCTCAGGCTGTGCAACGAGGCGGGCGTGGCGGTGGTCCCGAGCGGCGGCCGCACCGGGCTCGCGGGCGGCGCGATGGCCAAGGACGGCGAGATCGTGCTCTCGCTCGCGCGCATGCGGCGCATCGATCCGATCGACTTCCTGGGCGGCACGGTGCGCGTGCAGGCCGGTGCGATCACCGAGGCCGTGCACCAGCACTGCGAGGAGCACGGCCTCACCTGGCCGGTCGACTTCGCCTCCAAGGGCTCGAGCCAGGTCGGCGGCAACATCGCCACCAACGCCGGCGGCGTGAAGGTGATCCGCTACGGGCTGACGCGGCACTGGGTGCTCGGCCTGCAGGTCGTCACGCCCAGCGGCGAGGTGCTGGAGCTGAACGGCGCGCTGGAGAAGAACAACACCGGGCTCGACCTGCGTCAGCTGTTCATCGGCTCGGAGGGCATCCTGGGCGTGATCACCGAGGCCACGCTCAAGCTCACGCGCGTGCCGGAGCGGCAGTCGGTGCTGCTGTTCGCGGTGCCGGACGTGGCGGGCGTACTCAAGCTGTTCCGCGACGCGCGACGGGCGCCGTTCCTGATCGCGGCGTTCGAGTTCTTCAGCGATCGCTGCCTCGCGCGCGTCGCTCGCCACCGCAAGATCCGCGCGCCGTTCGCGGAGACGCACCCGTACTACGTGCTGCTGGAGGTCGAAGACGGCAGCGACGACGAGCTGGAGAGCTGGGTCGCCAGCCTGTTCGAGCGCGACCTGATCATCGACGGCACGCTGGCCCAGGACTCGGGCCAGGCCGCGGAGATGTGGACGCTGCGCGAGGGCATCAGCGAGAGCCTCAGCGCCACCGGCCTGCCGCACAAGAACGACATCGCCCTGCCGGTCGCCAGCCTGGAGGCCTTCACGGGCGAGCTGGAGGCGCTGTTCTTGGCCAGCTACCCGGACTGGGAGATCTGCCTGTTCGGGCACATCGGCGACGGCAACCTGCACGTCAACGTGATGAAGCCCGACGCGCTCGACAAGCAGACCTTCCTCGCGCGCACCTCGGAGGTCGACCACGCGATCTTCAAGCTGCTCGGCAAGTACGACGGCAGCATCTCCGCCGAGCACGGCATCGGGCTGCTCAAGAAGCCCTACCTGAGCTACTCCCGCTCGCCCGCCGAGCTGGCCCTGCTCAAGACCGTGAAGCGCGCCCTCGATCCCAACGGCATCCTCAACCCTGGCAAGGTCATCGACCTCTGAACTTTGCAGCCCGGCTGTGCTTCGCGCGGACTCGGGTCGAGATTGGGCACTTGCGGTCAATTCTCCTGACTTTGCAGCAAGTCGACTGACTGATAAGTCCGTTCGGCTTGCTTCGGAGGATTGCCATGCGTCTGCCCAGCCTTTCCGCCCTCGGCCTCGTGGCCGCCTGCGCCGTCGTCGGCTGCAGCGAGGACCCCACCGCCCCGATCGACCGCGAAACCGACGAGGCCACGGCCGACGAGGACGAAGCCGAGGAGGACGATGCGAAGCCCGGCAAGCTCGACGCGAGCACCAAGGACGGCGGTCGCCTGGACGCCGGCATCAAGGACAGCGGCCCCAAAGCCGACGCGGGCGAAGAAGAAGACTCCGGCGCCCCCCCCAAGAACGACGCGGGCTTCGATGCCGGCAAGGACGCGGGCAAGGATGCCAGCGCGGACGCCGGGACGGACGCGGGCGCCGCGGGCGAGCTGTGCCACCTCGCGGGCAACGAGGTCGCGGTGATCGGCGACTCGTACATCCAGCTCTCGGGCGACTTCACGCGCTTGCTCCAGGACAAGGCACGCGCGGTCAAGGCGCTGGGCGCGAACGAGCGCTACATGGACCACTCGCTGAGCGGCGCGTCGATGAACGGCACGCCCGCCATCCCGCCGCAGCTCGACGACGCGATCGCCGCTGCCAAGCGCGGTGGCAGCAAGGGCATCAAGCTCGTGATCATGACCGGCGGCGGCAACGACGTGCTGGTCAACAATCGCCCCTGCCTCGATCCCAAGAGCGTGGCCGAGGTCGAGGCGAGCGCGACCTGCACCAAGGTCGTCGACGACACGCTGGCCACCGCGCAGAAGTTGTTCGACCACGGCGTCGAGGAGGGCGTGAAGGCGGTCGTGTACTTCTTCTACCCGCACCTGCCCAAGGACTCGTTCGGCGCCGGCCCGAACGCGAACAACGTGCTCGACTACTCGATCCCGCGCGCCAAGGCGCTGTGCGAGAAGCAGACCAAGGCGCCCTGCTACTTCGTCGACATGCGCGAGCCGTTCAACGACCCCAGCAACGACGGCTGGCCCAAGCCCGGGCTGATCGCGTTCGACGGCATCCACCCCACGCTCAAGGGCTCGCAGATCCTCGCCGACGAGGTGTGGAAGGTGATGCAGGCCCAGTGCCTGGCGTCGAAGTGATCACGCCAGAGCGGGGCGTGCGGAGATCACCGGCGCCTTGCGCTGCTTGAGGGCGGCGAACTCGACGCCGGTCAGCTCCTGGCTGACCTCCCACAGGCGACGCAGCGTCTCGGGGTCGCGCGAGCGGCGGTTGGAGCCGACCTTTTTGGGTGAGCCCCAGAGCTGCAGCACGCGCGGGCCGAAGTAGTCGCCGCCGCGCACGCCGGGCGCCGAGGCCGCGTACAGCTGGGGCAACGCGCCGACGGCGGCGGGCTGCGCCACCAGCGGGTTGTAGAAGCCGACCAGCGCGCGCTTGAAGGCGCTGCCCTGGGTGGGGCGTAGCTCCAGGTTGGTCGACGAGTAGCCGGGGTGTCCCGCGGCCGCGACCAGGCTCAAGCCGCGCTCGCTGCAGCGCCGCGCGAGCTCGTAGCTGAACATCAGGTTGGCGATCTTGCTCATGCCGTACGCGAGCCACTTGTTGTAGCCGCGCTCCCACGGCAGATCCTCGAAGCGGATCGCGCCGACCAAGTGCATGACGCTCGACACGCTGACCACGCGCGCGCCCGGCGTGCCGATCAGCAGCGGAAACAGGCGCCCCGTGAGCGCGAAGTGCGCCAGGTGGTTAGTGCCGAACTG
>JBEVNG010000538.1:0-13340 GCA_040508235.1 Polyangiales bacterium
TTCCTGACCGCTACGAGGCGAGGACGAAGGCGAACGACCTCGCGGTCTTCCAATATACGTCGGGCACGACGCGCGAGCTGCCCGAGGCGGTCAAGCACAGCCACCGCGCTCTGGTGACCCTGATGTTCGCGGCGCTGTACGGCACGGGCATTCGGCCCGGCGACCAGTTCTTCTGCCCGTCGTCGCCGGCCTGGGGCCACGGGCTGTGGCACGGCACGCTGGCGCCGCTGGCGCTGGGCGTCACCACCGGCACCTTCGCCGGCCGCTTCGACGCCGTGCGTCTGATGAAGGCGCTGTCGGACTTCCGGATCACGAACAAGTCGGCCGCGGCGACGCACTACCGGATGATGAAGAACTCCGGCAAGGCGAGCGACTACAAGTTCTTCTTCGACAAGCTCTCGTACACGGGCGAGCCCATCGACACGTCGACGCTGGAGTTCATCGACGCGCACTTCAAGGTGCCCGCGTGCAGCATGTACGGCACCACCGAGATCGGCGTGGTGCTGGTGAACTACCCGGGCGCGGACGACTTCGTGGTCAAGCCCGGCTCGCTGGGCAAGCCGGTGCCCGGCCTCAAGCTGCAGGTGCAGCGCCCTGACGGAACGCCCACGCCACCCGGCGAGATCGGCGAGCTGTTCCTGTGGCGTCGCAACGGCTGGGAGACCACCAAGGATCTCGCTCGCATCGACGAGGACGGCTACTTCTATCACGCGGGTCGCGCGGACGACGTGATCATCTCGGCGGGCTGGACCATGAGCGCCGCCGAGATCGAGAACACGCTGCTCAAGCATCCGGACGTGCGCGAGACCGCGGTGATCGGCGTGGCGGATGCGACGCGCGGTCAGGTGGCCAAGGCGTTCATCGTCACGGAGCGCGCGGCGAGTGATGCGTTCGTCGACGAGCTGAAGACGTTCACGCGCGAGCGCCTGAGCCAGCACGAGTTCCCGCGCCACATCGAGTTCGTTGCCGAGCTCCCCAAGACACCGGCCGGCAAGGTCCATCGCAAAGTCCTGCGCGATCGCGAAGCGGCGCGCACCACAACCTCCGAGGAGCAGAAGCATGTCTGAGAAGCCCACCACCAACCGCTTCCCGAAGATCACGGAGGCGGGTCTCGATGATCTTCGCAAGCGCATCGGCGTGCCGATCACCGACACGGTCGAGCCCTGGAACTACGAGGCGACGCGCGACGCCATCCGCCACTACGCGCACGGCATCGGCGACGACAACCCGCTCTGGACCGATCCCGCGTACGCCGAGCAGACGCGCTACGGCGCCCTGGTCGCGCTGCCGAGCTTCCTGTTCTCGACCAGCCGCATCGTGTCCGGCTACTGCGGCGGTCTGTCGGGCGTGCACGCGATGTGGGCGGGCGCCGACTGGACCTGGCACAAGCCCGTGCTGCGCAACGACGTGATCACCACCGAGGCGCACCTCAAGGATCTGATCGAGCACCAGACGCGCTTCGCGGGTCGCTCGTTCCAGCAGATCTATCACGTCGACTTCTTCAACCAGCGCGGCGACAAGGTGTCCGAGTGTGACTCCTGGGTGTTCCGTACCGATCGCGACGAAGCACGCGAGCGCGGCACCAAGTACACCGAGGCGCGCGGTCGCGTGGAGCCCTTCACCGAGGAGCAGCTGGCGCAGTTCAGCAAGCTGTACGAGGAAGAGGAAGTCCGCGGCTCCAAGACGCGCTACTGGGAAGACGTCAAGGAGGGCGAGGCGCTGCAGCGCATGGTGAAGGGCCCGATGACGGTCACCGGCTTCATCTGCTACGCGCAGGGCTGGGGTGGTCTTTACATCCGCGCCAACAAGCTCGCGCACAAGCTGCAGGCCAAGCACCCGGGCCTCGGCATCAAGAACCGCTTCAACGTGCCGGACTGCCCGGAGCGTGTGCACTGGGACGAGGCGTTCGCGCTCGAGGTCGGCGCGCCCGGCGCGTACGACTACGGCCCCGAGCGCTGCTCGTGGCTGACGCACCAGCTGACCAACTGGAGCGGTGACGCGGGCTTCCTGCGCAAGTCCAAGTGCCAGATCCGCCGCCACAACCCGGACGGCGACGTGATCTTCATCGACGGCACCGTGGACCGTAAGTTCGTCGAGGACGGCAAGCACCTGGTCGAGATCTCGCAGCGCGCGGAGACGCACCGCGGCGAGCTGTCGGCGACCGGCACGGCGGTCGTCGAGCTCCCGAGCCGCGGCAAGTAAGGTCCGAGGAACGGCGAAGGGCCGCTGCCTCCCTCACGGGTGGCGCGGCCCTCTTTGCGTGCCCTGCAGGCGCCCAGCTGGGCTCAGCGCAGGCCTTCGCGGTAGGCGAGCGGCGTGGTGCCGGTCCAGCGCTTGAAGGCGCGATGGAACGAGCTGGTGTCGGCGAAGCCGAGCTCGTACGCGACTTCCTGGATGGTGCGCTGCGTGTTGCGCAGCAGGCTCTTGGCGACGATCGCCTGGGCGTCGTTGGCGACCGCGTTGAAGGTCTTGCCCTCGGAGTCCATGCGCCGCCGCAGCGAGCGCACGCTCATGCCGAGCGAGCGGGCGACCGTGGACATCTCCGCGCGCGCGGCCGGGGCTTGCTGCACGAGGAAGTCGCGCACGCGCAGCGAGTAGGGCACGCGGTCGGTCAGCTGGAGCACGCGCCGCTCGGCGATGGCGCGCAGCGCGCGGTGCACGTCGTCGTCCTTGTGGGGCGAGACGACGTCCATCAGCGCCTTGTCGAGCACCAGCTCGCTGTGCGCCTGGCCAAAGCGCTCCGCGCCGCCGAACACGCGCGCGTACTCGGCGCTGTACGAGGGCGCCGGGTAGTCGAAGTTGACGTGGCGCGGACGGGCGTTGGGGCTGAACGAGCGCACCAACCGGATGAAGCTCGCGAGCAGCATCTCGGCGGTGAAGCGACGCGCGCGCATCGACGCGCTGGGCGGCGGCGCGCAGCGCACCGTCACCGTGTCCTCGCCCTCGATCAGCACGTAGCTGACCTGATCCGTCAGCAGACGAGCACACTGCTGAAACGCCTCCAGCGCCTGACGGAGCGTCGGCGAGTGGGCGAGCATGTGGGAGATGGGGTTGAACGTGTCGCCGCTGAGTTTCTCGGCCCAGTGCAGACCGAGCGCGGGGTCCGCAGTCAGATCGACGGCGACCTCGCAGAGTCGGTAGACCTCGGAGCAGAGCAGGCGGAAGTCCGTGAGCTCGAGCTGTTCGGGCTCGATGGCCGCGGCCTTGAGCAGATAGCTGCGGGGAACGCCGACGCTCTCCACGGCCTCGACCAAACCCTGCACGACCCGCCCCGAGAGGGTGAATTCGCGTGGGACAACGCTGAGCTGAGCAGATTGTGTCGCCATGGTATTCGCGTGTGTTGGGGGGAGCGCAATGCGCTTAGCTTTGTCTGAATGCCATGACTCGGAGAGCCAATGCAACAGCAACTCGGGACAGGCTGGTGCAACGCAGTCTGCGCATCCGACGCGGTCAAAATCTGGCCGCTCGCGCCACTAATGATGTCGCGCTTCGCACCATCCAGGCTTCCGCGCCCCAAGAAGGGAGCGCTTGGTCTGGAGGTGCCGAGATCAGCGCGGACCCTTTGGCAGGCCGAGCACGCGCTCGCCGATGATGTTGCGCTGGATCTCCGAGGTGCCGCCCGCGATGGTCTCCGAGAAGGCGTCGAGGTACTCGTGGCCGATGCCGTGCAGTCCGATCACCTCCGGCGCATCGACGCCGTACAGGTCGACCGCCGCGGAGGTCACGCGCTGGGCGTACTCGGCGAAGCTGACGCGCACCATCGAGCCGATCGCGTCCGGAGTGGACTCGCCCGAGTCGAGCGCGAGGCGATAGGCCATCGCCCGCACGGCCGCGCCCTCGGCGCGTAGCTGCGCGAAGCGTGCACGCAGCGTGGGGCGCTCGGCTGGGCAGGCGGCTAGCAGCCCCTCCACCTGCTGCAGCAGCGCGAGCAGCAGTGCGAGGCTGGACGTGCCGCGCTCGAAGGCGAGCGTCGACATCGCGGTCGCCCAGCCGTTGTGCAGGCCGCCCACGACGTTGGAGAGCGGCACGCGCACGCTGTCGTAGAAGACCTCGCAGAACTTGTAGGCGCCGGCCATGGTGCGGATCGGGCGCACGGTGATGCCCGGCAGGTTCATCGGACAGATCACCCAGCTCAGCGCGCGTGACGTCTTGGCGTCCGGATCGGTGCGCACGAGCAGCTCCTGATAGTCCGCGATGTCGGCGAAGCTGCACCAGATCTTCTGCCCCTCGATCACGAGGTCATCGCCGTCGACGGTGCCGCGCGCCTTGAGCGAGCCCAGATCGGAGCCCGTGCCAGGCTCGGAGAAGCCCTGGCACCAGATCACCTCGCCCTGGAGGATCTTGGGTAGGTGGAACGCCTTCTGCGCCTCGGTGCCGCATGCGATCAACGTGGGGCCCGCGTGGTTCAGGCTCACGAAGGTGGGTGCGATGGCGGTCGGTGCGCCGGCGCGCACGTTCTCCTCGGACCACACGATCTGCTCCAGGATGCTGGCGCCGCGGCCGCCGTGCTCCGCCGGCCAGGCGAGTCCAGCCCAGCCGCCGCGCGCCTGCGTACGCTGCCAGGCGAGCGCGTAGGCACGCGACTCCGGACCGTCGATGGGCGCGGTGGTCTTGGGAGCATGCTCGTTGAGCCAGGCGCGGGCGTTCGCGCGAAACGTCGAGATGTCGGTCATGGAGCTCCGGGGGACAGCTGGGCGCGCAGCTGGTGCTTGAGCACCTTGCCTGCGTCGTTCTTGGGTAGCGAGGGAGCGAGCACGACCTGCTCGGGGATCTTGAACGAGGCGACGCCGAGCTTGGTCAAGAACGCGCGCAGCTCCGCGACATCCGGACCGGGCGTGTGCCTGGCGACGATCACCGCGCACGCGCGCTCGCCGCTCTTGGCATCGGGCACGCCGACGATCGCGACCTCGGCGATGTTGGGGTGCTCGCTCAGGTAGTCTTCGACTTCCTTGGGCGCGATGTTCTCGCCCTTGCGGATGATGATGTCCTTCGAGCGCCCACTGACGACCAGGTACTGCGCATCGACCCAGCGCCCGAGGTCGCCGGTGCGGTAGTACCCCTCGTCGTCGAACACGGTGGCTTCGTCGTCCGGGTGCAGGTAGCCGATCAACATCTGCGGCCCGCGGGCGCGGATCTCGCCGTCGACCAGCTTCACCTCGCCGAAGCCGACGTGGCCGTCCGTCTCGGCGGCGTGCGTCAGATCCGCGCGCTCTGGGGAGCCGACGGTGGTCACTGGCACCTCGGTGGAGCCGTAGACGCGCGTGAAGATCGTGTGCGTGAAGTGCTTGGCGGCGTTGCGGATCAACGAGGGCGGCACGGAGGCGCCGCCGCAGATGAACACCTTCAGGTGATCGAGGTGCGTGCCTTGGCGCTCGGCCGCGTCGAGCAGCTGCTGCAGGAACGGCGTGGCGCCCGCCATGTGCGTACAGCGCTCGTTCTGCAGCGTGACGAGCGCGCTATCCGCATCCCACTTGTCCGCCAGCACGGCGGTGATGCCCAGCAGGAGCGGACTCTCGAACGCGTAGATCGAGCCGCCGATGTGGCTGATGGGGGAGGGCACGTAGAACTTGTCGCCCGGCGTGATGTGCCAGTACTCGCCGAGCTGACGCACCAGCGCGTGGATCGAGTTCTGACTGTGTAAGACACCCTTGGAGGTGCCGGTGGTGCCGGAGGTGTAGAGCACCAGGCGCGTCGCGTCTGGGTCGACCTTGGGCAGTGCATGGGTGTGGAACTCCGCGAGCAACTTGGCGTAGGGCAGGTGCTGCTCTCCGCGCACCACGACGACGGTCGGTGGCGACGGCAGCTCGGGCAGCACACGCTCCAACATCGCGGCGTAGTCGTGGCCCCGGAACTGCGACGGGATGAACAGGAAGCGACTGCCGAGGTCGGCGAGCACGAAGCGCAGCTCGCGATCGCGCAGCGAGGGAAGGATGGGGTTGGCCACCATGCCGGCCAGCTGCGCGGCCAGGTAGATGGTCGCCGCTTCATGCCAGTTCGGCAGCATGAACGAGACCACGCTGCCGGGCTCCGCACGCGAGAGCAAGGCGCGCGCGAGGCGTGACGCATCGCGATAGAGCGTCGCGCAGTCGAGCCGCACGTCGCCATCGACGAGTAAGACACGCTGCGGCGTGTCTTGCGCCGCGCGTTCGAGCGCATCCCCAAGCGTCGTGCGCACCCAGTGGCCCGCGGCGTACGCAGCCTCCGCACGCGTCGCGTTCCAGCGGATCGATCTACCTTCGATCAGTCTTCGCATTCGATTTTTTCCAAAGCCGAGAACGACGATATCGCGTACAGGTACTCTAAGGTTGGTAAGCGCTCCCATGACAGACAGATATCTACCAGACTCCGATCAGACTGCGTTTGCAGGCTCGTTGAGCAAGTCCCTGCTGTCGATCCTGCCGCTCTCGCGGCTGCACGCTGCCCATGAAGAGAGTGCGCAGGCCTGGGCAGACCTGCAGAGCCTCGGTGTGTTCGAGATCGCGACACCCGAGCAGCAGGGAGGCAGTGGGTTAGGAGCCGTCGAAGAAGCGCTGATCGTGATCGAGCTGGGGAGGCGCGTGATCGCACCCTCAGTATTGGCGACCGTGTGCGCAACGCATTTGCCGACTGCGGTCAATCGCTTGCCGGCGCCGGCCGAGCGCCGTGTCGCTGCGGGATACCAGCGCGGTGGGCGTGTGGTGTTCGTCGAGGACACGGCGGCCAACTTGCTGCTGGTGTCCGGTGGCGCACTTTTCCCGTATCCCGCGTCGGCACGGCTGGTCGACGGCAACCTGTGGTCGAGTCGGCTGCTCGGTGTGGACACGTTGCCGGACGCGCTCGCCAAGGCGACGGCCGAGCAGCGGTTGCGCATGCGCTTGCTCGAGGCCGCCAACCTCGCGGGCATCGCGCGCGCCGCGCAGGACATGGCGGTCGCGTACGCGAACATGCGCGAGCAGTTCGGGCGCCCGATCGGCAGCTTCCAGGCGGTGAAGCATCACTGCGCCAACATGGGCATCGCGGCACGTCAGGCCGCGGACCTGGTGAGCTACGCCGCGGTCGCGCTCGACGATGGACGGGAGGACGCCGCGCTGCAGGTCGAGAGTGCGCTCTACATCGCGGGCCACGCCGCGCTCGACAACAGCGGCAAGAACATCCAGGTGCACGGCGGCATCGGCTTCAGCGACGAGGCGGATCCACACCACCTGCTCAAGCGTGCGCGCGTGTTCCTCGAGCTCGCGGGTGGCCTCGAAGCCGCGGTCGAGCGCATCGCCAAGGTGCCGGCATGAACTTCGAGACGCTGCAGCTGACGCGCAAGGGACGTCTGCTGACCATCACGCTGAACCGTCCGGACGTGCTGAACGCGGTCAACGAGCAGATGCACGTCGACCTGGAGAGTGCGTTCGCGTTCGCGGCGCGTGATCCCGAGTCGGACGTGATCGTGCTGACGGGCGCGGGCCGCGCGTTCTCCGCGGGGGGAGATCTCAACTACCTCGCCGAGACCGCCCGGCAGCCCGAGCGCTTCGACGTCGACGTGCGTCGCGCCAAGAACATCGTCTACACGCTGCTGGAGCTGGAGAAGCCGCTGATCTGCCGGCTCAACGGCCATGCCATCGGCCTGGGCGCCACCATCGCTCTACTATGCGACCTGGTGTACGCGGACGAGAAGGCCAAGATCGGGGACCCGCACGTCAGCGTCGGATTGGTGGCGGGCGACGGCGGCGCGTTCATCTGGCCCCAGCGCATCGGCTACGCGCTCGCCAAGGAGTTCTTGCTCACGGGCGATCCCGTGACCGCCAAGCGCGCGGAGCAGATCGGCCTGATCAATCGCGCGTTGCCCGCAGAGGAGCTGGACGCGGCCGTCGATGCGATCGCGCAGCGCCTGCTCGATGGCTCGCAGAACGCCATCCGCTGGACCAAGGTCACCATCAACCTGGAGCTCAAGCGCATCGCCCACGCGGTGATGGACGCGGGCATCGCCTACGAAGCGGTGACCATCCGCTCGGCCGACCATCAGGGCGCGGTCGACGCGCTGCTGAACAAGCGCGCGCCGGTGTTCAAGCGCTGAACGCGTGACGCGCGACCTCGCGCGCGTTGCCGGCGCGTCCACCGAGCTCGCCGAGCAGGGCCTTGAGGCGGTAGGTCCAGAGGTGCAGCGGGTGCTCGAGCGTCATGCCCATCGCGCCCAGCATCTGGTGCAGCTCGTAGGTCAGGCGCGTGGCGCTCTCCTGCGCCTGGAAAGCCGCCAACGCGGCGTCGGCTTCGCTCTCCGTGGAGGCAGCCTTGAGGGCGAGCCAGCGTGCGCCGCCCGTCAGCACGGCGCACTCCGCCATGCGATGGCGTAGCGCCTGGAAGCTGCCGAGCGGACGCCCGAACTGCTTGCGCACGCGCAGGTGGTCCACGGTCGAGTCGAGCGCGGCCTGCATCAAGCCGGCCGCCTCGGCGGCCATCGCCACGCGCAGCCAGCGACGGACGCGCACGGCTTCGCTCGAGGACAGCGCTTCGCCGCGCACCTCCTTCTTCAGCCGTCCCATCGGGTACGCGTAGATCGACTCGACGGACTCGACGTCTTCGGGCGTGACGCGCGCGACGCTGACCTTCTCTCCGTCGACGAGCACGAGGGTCTTGGCCTGCGCCACGAAGCGCCCGGGGCGACCTTGCTCCACGACCGCGATCGGACGCTCCCACGGTCCACCCGGCAGAAACGGACGCACCAACATCGAGAGCGCCGCCTCGCACGCGAACGGCAAGCGCGCGAGCCGCTCGACGGTCAGGGCGGCCGACACGGGACCGAGTCCCTCCGTGGTCGCGATGTCGAAGAACTCGGCCTCCGCCAGCTGCGCCTCCAACGAGTCGCTCGCCAGCGCGAAGCCGCGGAAGTTGACCGGCATGTCCTTGAACGGCGCGATCAGGCCTTCGAGCGCCGTCGCCAGCGTGGTCTGATCGGCGGTGAGCGTGAAGTCCATCAGCGCGGCTCCCTGGGCAGGCCCAACATCTCGGTCGCGATCAGGTTGAGCTGGATCTCGGCGGCACCCGAGGCGATACCAGCGACGATCGCGCGCTGGTGATGGGCGCGCAGCAGCGGGTCGCCATCCGCGAGCGCGTCCGGACAGTGCTCGACGACGAACTCGCCGACGATGCGCTCGCACATCACGGTGGCGTAGCGGGCTGCGCTCGCCTCCGGGCCGGTGGGCAGGCCGCGACTGCGCTGGTCGATGATCTGGTGGCTGTACAGACGCGCGACCTCGCAGGCCGCGCGCGCTCGCGCGGCGGCGGTCTCGCTCTCGCGCGCCTGGCCACGCGTCTTCAAGATGGAGACGGCACGCTCCAGCATGCGCTGCGCGAGCGCGAAGCGCGGAATGCCCACACGCTCCAGCTGCAGCGCCGCACGCACGATGGTCCAGCCTTCGCCCTCGCCACCGAGGCGCGCGCTCGCCGGGACCTCGACGTCGTCGAAGAACACTTCGTGGATGTCGCCCTCGCCGATCAGGCTCGGGATGTCGCGCACCTCGATGCCGGGGGTGTCCATCGGCACCAGGAAGATGGAGACGCCGCTCTTGCCCTCGCCGGTGCGCGCCAGCAGGTAGCAGGTGTCCGCCGCGCCCGCGTACGAGGTCCAGATCTTCTGGCCGTTGATGCGGTAGACGTCGCCGATGCGCTCGGCGCGCGTGCGCAGCGAAGCCAGATCGGAGCCCGCCTCCGGCTCCGAGAAGCCCTGGCACCAGAGCGACTCGCCGCGCGCCATCGGCGGGATATACCGCTGCTGTTGCTCGGGCGTGCCGTAGCGCATCAGGATCGGACCGATCCAGTTGACGTTCATGTACTGGCCGCCGCGCGGCTCGCCGACGCACCACATCTCCTCGGCGAGGATGAAGCCGGTCCAAGGATCGGCATCGCGTCCGCCCCAGGCCGCCGGCCAGTGCGGCACCAGCAGCCCCGCCTTGCCGAGCTTGGCGCAGAACTCCTTGGAGAACTTGGTCTGCGCTTCGGACGCGGGCCCGTGCGCAAGGTGCTCCCAGTCGTCCGGCAGGTTGGCGCGCAAGAACTCGCGGACCTGAGTCCGGAACGCTACGTGCTTTTCATCCCAGGCGAAGTCCATATCAGAGCGCTTCGACGATCGTCACGTTGGCGACGCCGCCGCCTTCGCACATGGTCTGCAGACCATACTTGAGCTTGCGCCGGCGCAGCGTGTGCACGAGCGTGGCCATCAGCTTGCCGCCGGTCGCGCCGAGCGGATGGCCGAGCGCGATGGCGCCGCCGTTGACGTTGAGCTTGGCCGGGTCCGCGCCGAGGTGCTTGAGCCAGGCCAGCGGCACGGACGCGAACGCCTCGTTGACCTCGAACAGGTCGATGTCGTTCAGCGTCAGGCCCGCGCGCTTGAGCGCCTTGGGCGTCGCGTAGAGCGGCTCCTCCAGCATGATCACGGGATCCCCCGCGGTCACCGTGAGGTTCACGATGCGCGCGATCGGCTTCAGGTTGTGCGCCTTGACGGCGGCTTCGCTGGCGACCAGCACGGCCGAGCTGCCGTCGCAGATCTGGCTGGAATTGCCGGCCGTCAGCACGCCGCCGGGGGTGAGCGGCTCGAGGCGACCGAGGCCCTCCAGCGTGCTCTCGGGACGCACGCCCTCGTCGCGGTCGTGGGTGATCTCCGTGCCATCGGCGAGCGTGACGCGCACCGGCACGATCTCGTCCGCGAACGCATGGGCGTCGAGCGCGGCGGTGGCACGACGGTGGCTCTCCAGCGCGAAGCGGTCGAGCGTGTCGCGGCTGAAGCCCCACTTCTCGGCGATCATCTGCGCGCCGACGAACTGGCTGACCGTGGGCACGCCGAGCTTCTTCTGCTCGTTGGGCGAGAGCGGGCTCGCGCCGTTGACCGCGGAGTTCATCGGCACGCGCGTCATGCTCTCGACGCCGCCGGCGATCACCAGGTCCTGCGTGCCGGAGAGCACCGCCTGCGCCGCGAACTGCACCGCTTGCTGCGACGAGCCGCACTGGCGATCGATGGTGACCGCGGGCACCGACTGCGGAAGCCTCGACGCGAGCACGCAGTTACGACCCACGTGCTGGCTCTGCTCGCCGGCCTGCGTGACGCAGCCCCAGATCACGTCGTCGATGGCCGCGGGATCGAAGCGGTTGCGATCGAGCAACGCGTCGAGGCTCAACGCGCCGAGGTCGACCGCGTGGATGCCCGCCAGTCGACCCTTGCGCTTGCCACCCGCGGTCCGGACGGCATCGATGATGAAAGCTTCCCGCATCTATTCTCCAGCTGGCTCACGCCACTCCGACCGCAGTGCGAAGTCGGACAGGTACTTGGTGCTGCTCCAGCCGCCGTCGACGACGATGGTCTGGCCGTTGATGTAGCTGCCGCCCGCCGAGCACAAGAAAGCGATCGTGCTCGCGATGTCGTCGACCGTGCCGAAGCGATGGTGCGGCGTCATCTCGATGTTCATCTTGCGAAACTTGGGATCCTCGAGGCGCGCGTTGGTCATCGGCGTGGGGATCACGCCGGGTGCCACCGCGTTGCAGCGAATGCCGAGCGGACCGTACTGCGCCGCGATGTGGCCGGTGAGCGAGGCGAGGCCGCCCTTGGCCGCGGAGTACGCGCCGCCGCGCAGGCCGCCGATGACCGCGAACGTGGAGGTCACGTTGATCACGGCGGCGCCCTGCTTCATGTGCCCGATCACCTCGCGCGTGAGCCGGAACGGCGCGCGCAGCATCGAGTTCAGGAAGTGATCGAGCATCGCGTCGTCGGTCTCGTGCAGCGGCTTGGGGCTGCCGATGCCGGCGTTGTTGACCAGGAAGTCGACCTTGCCGGTGCGGGCCAGCGCCTTCTCGACGACCTTCCTGGGCGCGTCGTCGGCGGTGAGGTCGACCGAGAGCGTGTCGATGCGCGACGGGTCCTTGACCTCCGCGCGCAGCGCCGCGAGCTTGCCCTCGTCGCGACCGACGCCGAGCACCGCCATGCCGGCGTCGATCAGCATCTGCGCGGTGCGGAAGCCGATGCCGCTGCTTGCTCCTGTGACGATCGCAACTTGCATGATGGGCCTTTACTTGGGGGGCATGCGGATGGCGCCGTCCAGACGGATGACTTCGCCGTTGAGCATCGGGTTGGTCACGATCGCGTGGACCAGCTGGCCGTACTCCTCGGGCTTGCCGAGGCGGCTGGGGAACGGGACCTGCTTACCGAGCGAGTCCTGCACGTTCTGCGGCAGGCCCGCCAACATCGGCGTGATGAAGATGCCCGGGGCGATGGTCATCACGCGGATCGCCAGCTGCGCGAGGTCGCGCGCGATGGGCAACGTCATGCCGATCACGCCGCCCTTCGACGCCGCGTACGCGGCCTGTCCAATCTGGCCGTCGTAGCCGGCGACGCTGGCGGTGTTGACGATCACGCCGCGCTCCTCGCCGAGCACGTCCTCGCGCGCGAGCCGCGCGGCGAACTGCGAGATCACGTTGAAGGTGCCGATCAGGTTGACCTCGACCACCTTCTTGAACTGATCGAGCGGGTGCGGCTGGAACTCCTTGCCCACCGTCTTGGCGCCGTAGGCGATGCCCGCACAGTTGACGAGCACGCGCGCGACGCCGTGGTCCTTCTCGGCCTGCAGCAGCGCCTCGACCACGCTCGCCTGGTCGGTGACGTTCACCTTGTAGAACTTGCCGCCGACCTCGGCCGCTTGCTTGCGGCCAGTCTCCTCGTTCAGATCGAAGATCGCGACCTTGGCGCCTTCGCTCGCGAGCCGCGCTGCCGAAGCCGCGCCCAAGCCCGAGCCACCACCCGTGACAACCGCTGCCAGACCCTTGGGATTCATCTCGTCGCTCCGAAGAAGTTAAACCAGTTCCAACGCGATCGCGGTCGCCTCGCCGCCACCGAGGCACGCGGCCGCGATGCCGCGCTTGCCGCCGTGCTGCTTGAGCGCGGAGAGCAGGGTGGCGATGATGCGCGCGCCCGAGGCGCCGATCGGGTGGCCGAGCGCGCACGCGCCGCCATGCACGTTCATCTTCGCGTGCGGGATGCCGAGCTCGCGCATCGCGATCATCACCACCACCGCGAACGCCTCGTTGATCTCGTACAGGTCGACGTCCGACGCAGTCCACTTGGCCTTGTCGAGCGCCTTCTTGATCGCCGGCCCGGGTGCGGTGGGATAGCCGGCCGGATCATGGGCATGGCCCGAAGCGGCGCGAATCTGCGCCACGACGTTGAGCCCGAGCTTGTCGGCGACGCTGCGTCGCACCAGCACCAGCGCCGCGGCGCCGTCCGAGATCGACGACGAGCTGGCCGCGGTGACGGTGCCGTCCTTCGCGAACGCGGGCTTGAGCTGCGGGATCTTCTCCAGCTTGATGTTGCCGGGGCCCTCGTCGACGCT
>JBEVNG010000555.1:0-8792 GCA_040508235.1 Polyangiales bacterium
CGCAACGCGACGGGGTCGGCCCACGCGAGCACGTAGCGGCTGCCGAGCGCCGCCAGCACCGGCTGCCCGGTCTGCGGACCGAAGTTCTCGATCGTCTGCGGCTGCCCGAGCACGCCGCCGTTCGCGTCGAGCAGCAGCGCCGTGCCGCTGGGCAGGCCCGCGTTCTGCCAGACCAGCAGGATGTTGCCGTCGGCGCCGCGCGCGAGCACGGGTCGACTCTCCAGGCTGGTCGCGCTGTTCGCGGTGAGCTTGATGCTCTCGGGCGCGGTGGGACGTCCGTCCGGACCCCAGCCCTGCGCGCGCAGGTCGACGCCATCTCGGTCGTCGCTCCAGACGCTGAGGAAGCCCGCCGTGGTGGACACGTTGGAAGGCTCGACCTGCAGCGACGTACCGCCATCGCCGAGCGGCGAGAACAGCGTGCCGCGGTCGCTGCTGAACCAGCTCGTCGACAGCCGACGCACGCCTTGCTCGTAGCTGATCCAGCCCAGGCTCGCGCCGTCGTTGCGGACCGCGAGCGCGATCGGATCGTCGGCGCTGACCGTGCCGTTGGCGACGGTGGCGAGGGCGCTGCGTGTGAACGAGCAGACGATGGCGGGACCTGCGTCGAGCTCCGGCTTGGTGCCCGTGGCATCGCGTGAGGCATCCAACGCATCGGCATCGCGACCGGCGTCGAACGTGCCGCCGTCCATGTCGATGATCACGGTGTCGCCCTCGCCGTCGTCGTCACCACAGCCGAGGAGGAGCGCGCTCGCGACCAGCAGGCTCGCGTGGGTTGTTCGCACGATGTTCACGGGTCCCGATCGTAGAGGCGACCGTGCCACGCGATCTACACGCAATCGCTCTTGCTGCGCCCACGACATCGAGCGCAAGCGTGGGTGCACGGCGCGCGAACACACGCCGCCGGAATGTTGCGCGCGTGTCGCAGAGTGCGGGTGGGCTCCGCGATAGTAAGCCGGATGCACACCGAACTACGTCTGCTGCTACTCGGCTCGCTGCTCGGCGCGAGCACGCTGGTCGGCTGCGAGGCCGCCGCTTCCGAGGCTGAGCTCGATCACGACCTCGGCCTGGAAGTTGAACAAAACGAAGCTGCGCTGTCCTGGGACCTCGCCCCCGGTAAGGGAGCCGCGCGTCATCGCCTGATCGCCTGGGCTGCGTTGCCTCACGAGACGCGCACGCCGGGCCCGACGTCGGGTCAGTTCATCAACCCCGCACACGGCGTGACGCCGCCGTTCGACGACGCGCAGCCCGTGCCGGGCTGGTCGGGCTTGCTGCCCAACCGCGATGGCTCGTTCCTCGCGATGCCCGACAACGGATTTGGTTCGAAAGGTAACTCCTCGGACTACGTGCTCGGCGTCTACACGATCCGTCCCCGCTTCAAGACCCGCGCGGATGGCACCAGCGCCCCTGGCTCGGTGAGCAACGAAGCGTTCACGGCGTTCCGCGATCCGAACGGTCTGCTGCGCAACGGAGCCGGTGTGGACCTGACCATCACCGCGGACCGAGCGACCTACTTCCGCGGCGACGGCAACGGCACCGACACCGGCATCCAGGTCGACGCCGCGATCCTCAGCGGTCGGCTGTTGACCGGCTACGACTTCGACGTCGAGTCGATCGCGCGCGCCAAGGACGGCACGCTCTGGGTCGGCGAGGAGTTCGGTCCGTACCTGCTGCACTTCGCAGCCGACGGCACGCTGCTCGACGAGCCGGTGCCGCACCCGTACCTCAAGAGCCCCAACCATCCGGACGTGCTCGCCGGCAAGACCCCCGCGACGCTCGCCAGCAGCCGCGGCTTCGAGAGCCTCGCCTTCGACGCGCGCAAGAAGCTGCTGTACGCGGTGCCGGAGGGTGCGCCCACGGTCGACGCGCTGCGTCCGGTGGCCGGCGACGAGCGCGTGGTGGAGATCTTTGAGTTCGATCCCGCGCAGGGGGCGTACACCGGCCGCGCCTTCAAGTACCGCAAGGACGGCGACACGACCTCCAACGCGATCGTGATCGGCGACATGGCCAACCTCGGCGGCGACATCTACGTGCTGATCGAGCGCGACAGCCTGTACGGAGCGAACGCGGTGGTGAAGCGTCTGTATCTGGTCGACCTGAACGTCGCGGACACGAACGGCGTCCTGCACAAGCGTCTGCTGGTCGATCTGCTCGACATCGAGGACCCGCGCGATCTCGGCGGCGATCTGCCGGGGCTCGCGCCGGACACCTTCAACATGCCGTTCGACTCGATCGAGTGCGTGCATCCAGTCGACCCATTCACGCTCGCGGTGGCGATCGACACCAACTACCCGACCGAGGACGGGCGCACCGTCGGCACGCCGGACAGCTCCGAGATCATCGAGCTGCGCTTCCCGCTGCCGCTCGCGCTCTACGCGCCCAAGAAGCGCTGATCCAGCGCGCACGCAGGCGTCCACAACCAGGGATGCCACAGCGTGCGCAGGCGGCGGCGCCGACTCCGATCGGGACCGCATCGCACTCGTTCTGCACACTCTCCAGGCGGCGATTGCCGTGCTGCTTGCGCTGCGCGAACACTCGTTCGGTGGCGTATTTGGTGTGCATCATGAACGTTGACGACGCGCTGACGCGTTCCGTTCAATCACCACGCGACAGCTCTGACTGTGCGAAGGGGGAACGATGTCACGACGCTTGGCTGTGACGATGATGCTCGCGGGGTCCTTGGCCTTGGGAGCATGCGGAGACGACGACGGCGGGAACGACGATGACAACGGCGAGGAGCGCGACACCGGGACACGCGACGCCTCGCGCAACGACGCCACTACACCCGATGCCGCGCGCGACGCCGCGCGTGATGCCGACACGCCGGACATCGACGCGGGCACCGACTCCAGCGTACCCGATGCGAGTAGCCCGCCCGATGCAGGCGGAGACGCGACGGTCGACGCCGCGCCTCCGCTCGACGCGGGCATCGACGCGGGCTCGTCCGCGGTGGTGCCCAACGCAGCCGGCCAGATCGTGATCACCGAGATCATGGCCTCGCCCGTCGGCTATGCGGACGACTCGCTCGCCGAGTGGATCGAGGTCCACAACCCGAGCACGACCATCACCTACAACCTCGGCAGCTGCGTGTTCTCCGACAAGGCAGGCGACTCCGACTTCGCGATCCCCGGACAGTTGTTGGTCCCGCCGGGCGGCTACCGCGTGCTCGCGAGCGCCACCTTCACCGTCGCGGCGAACGGCTTCGTCGGCGACGTCGCATACGGCAGCGGCACGGGGCTCTCGAGCATGGGGGACTCGCCCGAGATTCGCTGCGGCGGCACGCTGATCGACGCCGTGAATTACGGCGCCGCCGGCTTCACCGCACCCGGCACGAACCAGGGGCGCACGCTGCAGCTGAGCAGCGCGAGCCTCAGCGCGACTGCCAACGATACCGGCTCCAACTGGTGCTTCAGCAACGCGGCGTTCTTCCAGGCCACCGTCGACGGCGGCGTCGGCGGCGGAGATGCCGGCGTCAACTACGGCACACCCAGGGCCGAAAACCGCGCCTGCCCGTGAACCTGCGCACGCGCGCTCGAAAGGAAGCCATGTCGATCAGGAGTGCCGAGCGGAGATGGTGGAGCGCGCTGTGCGCGGTGTTGTTTTGCGTGGTCGGTTCCGCCCATGCGCAGGAGAGCAACGTGGCCGGCGCGGCCGAAGCGTTCTCCAAGGCGCAGAAGGCGGAGCTGGCCGGCGACTTCCAGGAGGCCGCGAGCCTGTATGCGCTCGCGGACGAGATGGCGCCAGCGGCGGCGGCGCTGCGTGGTGCGGCGCGCAGCGCCAAGCAGGCGGGACTGAACGCGACCGCCGCCACGCACGCCGCGACGCTCCTCGCACGCGAGAAGGATCCCGCCACGCGCACGTTCGCGGAGGAGATCCTGCGCGACACCGCCGGGCAGCTGGCGCACCTGCAGGTGAGCTGTGACGAGCCCTGCAAGCTGATGATCGATGGGCGCATCACCGCGACCCGACGCGGCGAATTGCACGAGCTTTACGCACGCCCCGGCGAGCGCGCCATCACCGCCTCGTTCGAGCAAGGCAACGCGCCCGCGCAGAGCGTGTCGCTGAGCGCCGGCGGCAGCAGTGAGCTCAGCTTCGCGGCGCCCCGAGCCGCCGTGCAGCCCGCGATCGTCGCGGTCGACACCGGTACGCGCGCGGAGCCGCGCGACAAGCGCAAGATCTCGCCCTGGTACTTCGCCAGCGCGGGGGCGCTCACGCTGGTCGCCGGCGGCCTCACCGTCTGGTCGGGGCTGAAGGTCAACAGCGCGCACGATGACTACGACCGCCGGTCGAGCGACGCGCAGCGAGACTACGACGACGGTCGCAAGCTGGAGAAGCGCACCAACGCGCTGATCGGCGTCACGGGCGGGCTGGCCGCAGCCACCGTGGTGCTCGCGATCTTCACCGACTTCAAGGGCCGCGAGTCGCGGACCGCGCAAGGCCTGCGCAAGCTGCGCCTGGCGACCGATGCGCGAGGCGCGACGCTGGGCTGGCAGGGCGCGTTCTGAGGACCATGGGCGAAGGACAACCGCAGACGCGCAACCGGAAGCAACGCATGGAGCGGGAGCTCGGCGACTACCGCATCCTCGCGGAGCTCGCGCGAGGCGGCATGGGGCGCGTCTACGTCGCGCGGCGCAGCGGGCAGGCCGGCTTCGAGCGCTACTTCGCCATCAAGGTGATGCACCAGAACCTGAACGACGACGAGAAGTGGGTGATGATGCTGCTCGACGAGGCGCACATCGCGTCGCGCCTGCACCACCCGAACGTCGTCCCGGTACTCGACATCGGCACCTTCAGCGAGGGCTACTACCTCGTGATGGACTACGTCGAGGGGTGCTCGCTGCAGCAGCTCCTCAAGAAGAGCCCGGAGCATCGCCCGATCAAGGCGATCGTCTCGGTGATGCTCGACGCGCTGCGCGGGCTACACGCGGTGCACACGCTGCGCGGCATGAACGACGAGGAGCTGCACGTGGTGCACCGCGACGTGTCGCCGCACAACCTGCTGCTCGGCGTCGACGGTACCTGTCGCGTGACCGACTTCGGGATCGCCAAGGCCAAGCAGCGCTTCACCGACACCGATGTCGGTACGCACAAGGGCAAGCTCGCGTTCATGGCGCCCGAGCAGATGCGCGGCCAGGCCGGCCTCGATGCGCGGGTCGATGTCTGGGCCTCCGGCGTGACGCTGTACGAGGCGATCGCGGGTGTGCACCCGTTCCGCGGTGACAACGACGCGGCGACGATCCACTCCGTGATCGGCGGCGAGGTCAAGCTGCCGAGCGAGGTCGGGCTCAAGCCTCCTGCGGCCTTCGACGCGGTGATCATGCGCGCGCTGCAGCGTGATCCCGAGGCACGCTACGCGACCGCGGACGACTTCGCGGAGGCGCTGCGCGAGGTGGCGAGTAAGGAGCACATGCTCGGCTCGGCCAGCGACGTCGCGCAGTGGGTGAAGGCAACCTGCGGCGCGGAGCTCACCGAGCGGCGCAGGAAGCTGGCCGCGATCCCCAAGAGCACGGACACCGGCGTGACGTCCGGCACGGCGACCTTGCCCAAGCTGTGGCGCGCGCAGGATGGCAACACCAACGCGGGCGAGAGCAGCGCCAGCCAGACGATGCAGAACGAGTCGCTGCCCGTCGACAAGGGCGTGCGCGCCGCCAGCACCGGCTTCGCGGGGCTCGAGGCGGGACGCAAGCGCACGGTGATCGCGGCGTCGCTGGTCGGCGTGGCGCTGTTGATCTTGGTCGGCGTGCTGCTTGGACGTGGTGTGCAGAGCGAGCGTGTCGAGCACGAGCCGGTGCAAGCTCCGCCGAGCTTGCCCGCCGCGACCGACAAGCCCGTCGAGCCGCCCGTGAGCGCGGATGCACCGCTGGCGCCCTCCCCGGCCCCTGCCATCAAGGTGGTGGAGCCCGTCGAGGAACCCGCGCCGCGGGAGTCGCTGCGCAAGCCCCCACCGAGCAAGGCGCGCAAGCCCGAGGTACACGGCGCGGCGCCCGTGAAGCCGCGTCCCGAGGCGACGCCCGCGCCGGAGGCAGCGCCGCCGAGCGCCCCCGCGCGCGAACCCGCACCACCGCCCGCACGCAGCACACCGCGGCTCGACGACAACCCCTACCTACTCGGAGAGTGATGTGAGAACGCCTGCCCGTGTGCTGATCGCAAGCTGGCTCGCCGCCTCCGCGGGCTGCTCGGTGTTCGAGCCACCTATCGACTCTACGATGCAGCCCGGGCCGGTCGAGGGCGCCGATGCGCAGGTCGACGCGCAGGCCGACGCACAAGCGGACTCGGACGCCACGGTGGTCGACACCGGCCTGCCTCCGGCCGTCGATGCGGACGTCGATGCGTTCGTGCCCGACGTCGGCGTCGAGGACGCGGGCAGCGACGCCGGTCCGCCCGCGCCCAGCTGCAAGCTCGCGAACTTCGATCCGATGGACATGTGCACGGGCCCGATCGTGATCAACGAGGTCGACGGCTCGGGGGACGACTTCGTCGAGATCTACAACCGCGGCGACGTGGCGGTGAACATCGGCGGCTGGCTGATCGCGGACGACAGCGGCGGCTCGCCCGACGTGCCGGAGGGCGCGGTGTTCCCGCAGGGAACGATCCTCGAGCCCAAGCGCCACGTGTACCTGTGGGCGAACCTGCAGCCGGAGCCGGGCGGCAACCCGGGTCTGCTGTTCAACGCCTGCATCCCGAGCTCGCCACCTCCCTGTCTGCATACCGAGTGGGGCGTGTCCGGTCAGGGCGAGCGTCTGTACCTCTTGAACAGCGCGCTCGAGCTCGTCTGCGCGGTGTCCTACCCGGGACAGATCTTCGCCAACGAGGCGTTCGGTCGCACGCCCGATGGCTCCGACACGCTCTGCCCCACCAACCCCACGCCCGGAGCGATCAATGTCGTGTCGAGCGTGCGCTGAGCGCGTGTGGCTCGTCGTCGCGCTCGCGGGTTGCTCTCCCTTCGAGCCGCCGATCACCGAGGAGGACGCGAGCTTCGAACCCGTCGACGGGGACGACGCGAGCGTGCAGGACGCGGAGGCGTCCGTCGAAGCGGGGGACGATGCCAGCGTCGACACCGGCGTGCCCGACGCGGCGGCGCCAGCGGATGCGAACGTGGCCGATGCCGATGCCGGTGCCGGTGTGGACGCTGGACCCGATGCCAGCGTGATGATCCCGCGCCGGCCCACGCTGGCCAAGTGCGGCTTCGCGGCGCCCGCGGCGCTCGGCACCGTCACCGAGCCGGGCTTGAACGAGGTCTCCGGCATCGCCGCTAGCCGCCGCAACCCGCGCGTGGTCTGGGTCAACGAGGACAGCGGCAACGGCGCGGTCGTGCACGCGCTCAACGACCAGGGCACGCTCGTCGCCAGCTACGGCCTGAGCGGCAACGCGCTCGACTACGAGGACATCGCGGTGGGCCCGGGGCCCGAGCCGGGCGTCTCGTATCTGTACGTGGCCGACATCGGTGACAACAACGGCTCGCGCGCCAACGTCGTGATCTACCGTGCGCCCGAGCCGGAGGTGCTGTGGAACCAGGCGCGCATCAGCGCCACGCTCGCGCAGGTCACGCCGTTCCCGATGCGCTACCCCGAGGGCGCGCGCAACGCGGAGGCGTTCATGGTCGACGTGAACCAGGACTTCTACCTGGTCACCAAGGATGGCTTCACGCGCCCGAACAACGTGTACCGCCTGCCCGCACCGCAGCAGGCCACGGTGCAGCGCACGCTCGAGCTGGTCACGTCGGTGTACGGCGGCACGGGCACCGATGTCTCGATCACGTCCGGCGACATCAACGCGGACGGCAGCCGCATCATCCTGCGCAGCCTGCACGCCGCCACGCACTGGACGCGCGCGAGCGGCGCGACCATCGACGAGACGCTGCGCAACGTGACCCCTTGCGACGCCGAGCTCGCCAACGAGAGCAAGGGTGAGTCGATCAGCTTCGGTGCCACGGGCTACTTCACGATCAGCGAAGGTACCGGTACGCCCCTCCACTTCGTCTCCTTCACCCCCTGAGGAACCCCATGCCAGACGTCGTCGTTCTGCTCGCGCGCGGAGAAACCGCGCGCTTCGACCGGTCGTTGCGTGCGTGCATGCTGTCGCTCGTGTTCGGGATCGTCGGTTGTGCGGACGAAGTGCCCATCGAGCAGGATCCATCGAGCGAGACGGCGCCGACGCCGCTGCCCGTGATCGAGACCTTGGCGGAGCAGGTGACGCTGACGGTGACGCGCGATACATCGCTGCGCTCGACCGCGCGCAATTCCAACGAAGGCACGGCGCTCACGCTCTCCGGCACGCGCGCGGTGCTCGCGGTCGATGGACTCGACACGACGGTCGGGCCGCAGGACGTGGTGCTCTCCGCGGTGCTGCGCCTGACGCCGCCGACCAGCGGCGAGCCCGCGACCACGATCCTCGGCGCGTACCGGCTCAACAAGTCCTGGACCGAGCTTGGCGCGACCTACGCATGCGCGATCGACGGCAACACGGCCAACGGCGCCGCCGATTGCGCGGGTGCCACGGCGTGGTCGATGGACATGCTGCCGCCCAATCCGTGGCTCAACCCGGCGACGTCCAAGGTCGCGATCGCGCGCGGTCGCACCGCCCCGGTCGATCTCGACGTCACGCGCGACGTGAAGGCCTTCTTGCGGGAGGGCGTCGCGAACCAGGGCTGGGTGCTGCTCAGCGGCATCGCCGCGGTGATCAACGCGCGCACCAGCTCCGCGTCGTCGACCGACTCGCAGAACGAGCTGTCCTCCGAGGCGCAGTCGCTCACGCTCAACACCACCTTCCAGTCGCGCGAGAGCGGTGCGCCGCCG
>JBEVNG010000562.1:0-5597 GCA_040508235.1 Polyangiales bacterium
GGCGTCGTGCTCCGTGCCGCGCTGGCACAGGCGCACCTATGCGCTTCACGGTGCCTGGGCTCCGCGCGACCAGGCGCCGCCTCTTCCCGCGGCACCCGCGCGGCGGTCGAGGCGTGCCGGCTTTTGCGCACGCGCCGGCGACGAGTCCTGGCGAGTGGCACTGGCTTTGCTCTAGGCTCCCCCTCGCCCCGCTCTTGGCTCACCTTGGCGCACTCATGTCCGATCCCATCCCGTCTCCCGGTAAGCTGGCCTCCCTCCGCGCGATCGTGGTCACGTTCGTGCTCGTGCTCTCGGTGCTGCAGGCGCTGCCGGGCAAGGCCCTGAAGACCGCGGAGCTGATGCCGCTGCGTCGTGCGCTCGGGGCCGAGGTCTCCGATGCCGTGCGCGACACGTCGCGCTTCCTGGTCCACGTGCGCAAGCAGATCCTCTCGCCGTTCGACCGCCTCTACGACGAGCTCGGCATGGGCCAGCGCTGGCGGCTGTTCACGGTGCGCGGGCGCTTCACGTACCGGATCGTGATCGAGGCGATGACGGAGAACGACCAGCAGTGGCAGCTGCTCTACCGCGCGCACGATGTCGACGTGCTCGGCGTGTCCGCGGAGCTGACCTACCGGCGCCTGCGCGGCATCTTCGATCCGCACAACAAAGAGGACGCCAACGCGCAGTACGACGCATTCGTGCACTGGGTGTCCGGGCGCGTGCTCGATGCGCATCCGGAGTACGTGGGGCTGCGCGTGAGCATGGAGCGACTGAAGCTCAACGCGCCCGGCTCTCCCACCGAGGTCGCGGACGCGGTGCGTGAGACGTCGCGCTTCCTGGTCGGCGTGCGCAAGCAGCTCCTGTCGCCGTTCGATCGCATCTACGACGAGCTGGGCATGGGCCAGCGCTGGCGCCTGTTCACGGTGCGCGGTCGCTTCACGTATCGGATCGTGATCGAGGCCATGACGGAGAACGACCAGCAGTGGCAGCTGCTCTACCGCGCGCACGATGTCGACGTGCTCGGCGTGTCGGCGGAGCTGACCTACCGCCGCCTGCGCGGCATCTTCGATCCCCACAACAAAGAAGACGCCAACGCGCAGTACGACGCGTTCGTGCACTGGGTGTCCGGTCGCGTGCTCGATGCACATCCCGAGTACGTGGGCCTGCGCGTGAGCATGGAGCGGCTGAAGCTCAACTCCCCCAACTCGCCCACCGAGGTCGCCAGCGTCGAGCACATGAACGAAGTCTTCCGCCCGGGCACGCCATGAGTCGCTGGAAGAAGTACGTCGCGTTCTGGGATCACCGCGAGACCGGCGAGTCGCTGGCGCTGGTGCGCATCCTGCTCGGGGCGGTGGTGCTCTGGGATCTGCTGCAGGTGCAGCGGCTCAACCTGGTCCGCGTGTTGTGGGCGCCGGTGGAGGAGGGCGGGCTCGGACCCGCCAGCCACACCGAGCCGCTGATCTGGTTCTACGAGCGCTACGGCGCGACGTACGGCACCACCCTGTGGCTGTACGGGATCACGCTCACCGTCGCCGCGATGCTCATGCTCGGCTTGTTCAGCCGCTGCAGCGCGCTGGCGTTGCTGCTGCTCTATGCACAGCTGGAGACACTGTCGCCCGACGCCGATCGCGGCATCGACACGCTGCTGCGCGACGTCATGTGCATCCTCGTGTTCGCGCGCGCGGGCGCCACGCTGTCGCTCGACGCGCTGATCTGGAAGCGAAAGCTCGTCACCGACACGCTGGTGCCGGCGTGGCCGCGCTACCTCGTGATCGCGCAGCTGATGATCCTGTACTTCTTCGCGGGCCTCGCCAAGGACGCCGCCAGCTGGAGCTGGAACGGCGGCTACGTGGCGCTGTTCTACGTGCTCCACGAGCCGCACCACATCCGCTTCGTGATCCCGCACGACGCGCTGGTGATCGCGTATCCGCTCACGCAGATCGGCACGCTCACCACGGTGCTCTGGGAGCGCAGCGCCGTGTTCCTGCCGCTCCTGAAGTGGCTGCGCAACACGCGCGAGCGCGACACGCGCTGGCACCGCTGGGCCAACAAGCTGCGCCTGCTCGAGGTATGGGCCTGCACGGGCATCTTCTTCCACCTGATGCTCGCGCTGCTGCTCGCCCTCGGCATCTTCCCCTGGGGCTGCCTTGCCCTCTATCCCGCCCTCGCCAAGCCCGAGACCTGGCGCCGCTGGGCGCAAAGATTGCGCCTCCCGGAGAGCTCGCTCGCGCCCGCCTGAGTGATGCGGCATCATGGGGACGCCGTGCCTCGTCTCCCTGTCGTCTTCGCGCTTGCGCTCGCCGCTTGCAGTACCGCCGATGCGCCCGCAGACCCGCTTCGAGATTCGGGCGACGCCAGCACTCGCGATGCCGCGCGCGATGCCGCGCCCGAGCCGCTGGATCCGCTCGCGGAGTGCGCGCGCCTGGACATGCCGGAGCCGCGCACGATCGCGGACGTGGTGGCGCGTATCGATGCGCTGCCGCAGCCGACCATCTACTGCTTGATGGCCAGCTTGCCGCGCCCGTTGTCGCTGGTCGCTTCGCTGAGCGCGACCAGCCTGCAGCCGGCGGTGAACTCGAACACGCCTCGCATCTTCGTGATGTACGAGGGCGTGTCGCTGTCGGTGGTGGGCGGAGGCGAGGGCGAGAACGCGGTCGAGTTTGGGCAGTGGATCACGCCGCTGCGCACGCTCAAAGCGGAGATCCGCTGGCCCATCACGCGACCGCTCGCGAGTGGGGTGCCTTACCAGGGGCTCGTCGACCCGGGCCAGACCATCAGCAGCTGCGGCTTCTGCCACAACGGCGAAGAAGAGCACCCCACCATCCCGGGAGCGTTCGTGTCCGACGCCCTCGCGCCGGGTGGCCTCAACGAGCTCGCGGTCGCGGACCTACGCGAGGTCCGTGCCGCCTGCACCGACGAGTCGCACTGCGCGATCCTGCGCGCGCTGTTCGACTACGGCGAGGTCAGGCAGGGCGCGTTCGACGAACAGGTTCGCCGGGGCTTCTGAGTAGGCCGCTGCACCAAGCGCGCGGGCTCCGAGCGTGTTCAGGGTGAGCAGCGGCGAAGCGATAGCTGTGCGGCACGTAGCTGAGCGCGGAGGGGGAAATCCAATGCGCCATATCTGCGATCTGAGCAAGCGTCTGCTGACTGTCTACGCGTTGTCCACACTCGAGGGCTGCGCGATCACGAGTCCACACTGGGACTACGAGCCGGCGAGCACGAGCGCGCCGATTCCGTTTCAGGCCTGGAGCCCGAGCGCGAACGCGCTGTACATCGAGTGCGCCGAGGAGACGAGCGCGCACGGTGCGCCGAGCGGCGAGAGCTACATCGCCGTCGCCACGCTGCAGCCCGGCAGCTCCCCGCTCGTCGATAGCGCGGGGCAGTCGATCTACGGCGCGAGCCTCCACGTCGCGCTGCCGACGTCGTGCTGGGACTACTTCGGCGACTACGACTTCTGGCAGGCCAACGTGCGCGTCGTGATGATCGACGAGGAAGGCAAGAAGGTGCCGTTCACCAGCTACGACCAGAGCGGTCTGGCTTGTCTGTATCGCGAGATCACCAAGGCCGGTCGCTGGAACGGACACGTGAACAAGAACTGCGAATACAGACTCTCCGACGGCGAGCTCGCGCCCTACGTCGTGCTGCGCATCGAGGGCTACCAGAACGGCCTGAGCTGAGCTGACGTCAGGCGCTGCCCGGCGGCGAAGGCGCTCGTTTTCCAGCGTACGAAGCCCGCTTGCTGTGGTCACGGCGCTCCGCCGCGCGCACCAAAATGAAGCGCGCAGCGCAGCGCGCGGACCGATCGACAGGGCACCCGGCACTTACCCATCGACCTCGCGGCGCCACGCTCGATTTCCTGAGCGTGTGAGTTGACCGGAGGTCGAACAGACGGTGCGTGTTCCGGGGGGAGCGCAGGCAGCGGGGGCTGTCTTTGCGCGCAATGGAGCACACGCCGCCTTCACACGGGGTGGTCGAGTTTGATGAGTCGTAAGGTGGGGCTGAAGTTGGTGGCCGTGAGCACGATCGCGATGGCCATGGGTTGCAACGGCGCAGTGGACACGGACAACGAAGCGGCTCTCGAGAACGAGCCCTCCATCGCCGGCAACGACGACCAAGACGAGCAGGAAGCCGTCGAGCCCTCCGTGGACGACCTGACCATCGACGGCGTCTCCACGACCGTCAGCGAGCCCACCAACTTCAAGGTGTCGGCCAGCACGCAGACCACCGTCAGCACCGAGTGGAGTGCACCGAGTAAGGGTAAGCCGGCGAGCTACATCGTGTACGCGCAGGGCGCCGCCAGGGCGAGCACGCGCAACAAGAAGTACACGTTCTCCAAGCTCAGCTGCGGCACCACCTACACGCTCGAGGTCGCCTCGCGCGATGCGCAGAAGATGATCTCGGCGCGCAGCAAGATCAGCGCGACCACCGCCGCGTGTGCACCCAGCACCAGCCCGAGCAACCCCAGCACGCCCTCGAACCCGACCACGCCGGTGGGCTACGCGGCCGCGGTGCTGAAGGACGCGCCGGTGTCGTACTGGCGCCTGAACGAGACCAGCGGCACGCGTGCGACGGATAGCGCCGGCGCCAACCACGGCACGTTCGAGAACGGCCCCAAGCTCGGTGCACAGGGCCTCGACGGTGCGGTCGGCTTCGACGGCGTCGATGACGTGGTCACGATCGCCGACAGCGCAGACCTGCGCCTCAACGGCAGCTTCACGGTCGAGTTCATGGCCAAGCTCGGCGCGGACGCGAACAGCTTCCCCGGCATCCTCGGCAAGGGCAGCGCGGCGACCGGCCAGACCGGCTACATCGTGTACTACTCGTCGAGCCGCAAGAGCCCCGCGTTCAAGCGCGCCGGCGTCGATGGCATGAGCGCCTCGGACGTGGGCGCGCTCGCGACCGACAGCTTCAAGCACTACGCGTTCAGCTACGACGACGCGTCGTCCACCGCGCGTTGGTACGTGGGCGGCAACCTCGACCGCACGTTCAGCAACGTGCGCTTCCCGCTCAACCTCGACAGCTCCACGTTCCAGCTCGGTCGCGGCGACAGCGAAGGCAGTCAGGTCCAGTTCGGCAACGAGATCCTCGACGAGGTCGCGGTCTACAAGAGCGCGCTCTCGGCGGACCGCGTGAAGGCGCACTTCGACGCCAGCGGCCTCGGCAGCACGCCCGCGCCGAGCAATCCGGCGCCGAGCAACCCCGCGCCCACCAATCCCGTCACGCCCACCGTTCCGGTCGCGCCCGCGCCCATCGATGGCTTTCCGATCGGCGTCTGCGCGTACAAGGAGTCGGACCTCGGTCGGCTGCAGGCGATGGGCATGCACCACGCGCGCTGGGATCGCCCCAGCGCCGCGCTGATCGAGAAGGGCCGCACCATGGGCATCGAGATCCTGCCCATCGCCGCCTACGGCTACGCGGATCTGAGCGCCGACGGCAACGCCAAGTCGCCGCCCAAGCCCGAGCATCGCGCGGAGTGGGCGCGTCGCATGGTCGACATGTGGCGCACCATGAAGAACCCGCCGAAGGTGATCGAGGTCTGGAACGAGCCGTGGCACAAGGGCTTCTACGGCGGCAAGCCGAACCCCGCCGACTACCTCGAGCTCGTGAAGGCGTTCTCG
>JBEVNG010000010.1:0-6481 GCA_040508235.1 Polyangiales bacterium
AGGCGCTGACGCAGGCACTCGCGCCCGCGCGCTTCAGCCCGCAGACCAACTACGTCGCGCAGCGCGGCCTGTCGCGGCTGAGCGAGCTGTGGGGCGCCGAGCGCACGCTGGAGCTCGCGCTGCCGCTGATCGAGGCACTGGGCGAGCCCGCGCGCACGCTACTCGGCGCCACCGACGCGCTCGCCGCCAGCGTCAGCTCGGAGCGTGCACGCGCCGCCCAGCTGGAGCTGCGCGCGGCCCACGCCAGCGACAGCGAGCGCCCCGCGCTGCTGCGCAAGCTGGCGCTGCTGCACCGCGACAGCGGCGCCGCCTGGGCCGCCATCCGCTGCGAGCTGCGCCTGCTGCAGCTGGTGCCCGACGATCGCGAGGCCGTCGAGCGCCTGTGCGTGCTCTACGCGGAGCACGGCGAGCTGGCGCGGCTGCACGGAACGCTGGAGCTGCTGATCGATCGCTCGCCCGATCCGGCGCAGCGACGCGCGCGCCTGCTCGACCTCGCGCTGGTCAGCGCGCGCGTGGGCGACGATCCCGCGGCGGCCGCGCTGCTGGTGGAGACCGCGTTCACCACCGGCGGCGAGGACGGCGGCTTTCCGACGCGCGACGAGCTGCGCCGGGGCCTCGGCCTGATGGTGGAGACCGCGCCCGATCGCGCGTTCGCGTGCATGCTCTCGCTCGCGCAGCGCGCCAGCTCGGAGCTGTCGCGCGAGCTGCTGGCCGAGGCGCTGGTGCTAGCGGAGAGCCGGCTGGGCGACCCGGCGCTGGCGCTCAGCGCCGCCAGCCAGGGGGCCTTCCGCCATCCCGACCACGAGGCCTTCATTCGCGCGCTGGAGCGCCTGGCCGTGCACAGCGAGCAGCCCGAGCTGGTGGTCAGCGCGCTCGATGCCGCCGCCGATCGCTGCGAGCAGCCCGAGCGCCAGGCGGAGCTGCTCGCGCGCGCCGCCAGCCTGAGCGAGCAGCGCCTCGACGATCCGGGCCGCGCCTGCCTGCTGCTCGATCGCGCCTACCGCGCCACGCCCACGCGCCAGACCGAGGAGCTGTGGATGGCGTCGGCCGCGCGGCTGTTCGCGCGCGACGTGCGCGCCGGCAAGCGCGCCTACGATCGGCTGCGCGACACCCTGCACGTGCGCGCCAAGTTCGGCTCTCCGGTCGCGCGGGCCGCCGCGCTGGCCACGCTCGGCCGGCTCGCCGGCGAGGTCTACCTCAACCGCGACGACGCCCTCGGCTACGCCGAGGCCGCACGCTCCGCGCTGGAGTCGGACGCGAGCGCGGATCCGGAGCGCGCCGCCGTGATCGCGGAGCTGGATGCACTGGCCACGCGGCTCGGCCAAGAGCCCACACCGGTGCCGCGTCCTTCGAGCGCACGGCGCAGCTTGCCCGAGGAAGGCATGCTCGGGCTCGCCCACAGCGCACCCACGCTGCGTCCCGCCGCCGGCTCGCTGGCGCCGCCGACCGCCGCGCGTCCGCTCGCGCGCATCGTGCCTACGCTCGCCCTGGCCGAGCCCACCACGCTCGGCTCGCTGGCGCCGGTCGCGATCACCACCCAGAGCACGCCGGCATGGTCGGCGCTGGTCGACGAGCTGATGGGCGGCAACGGCGCCGCCAACAAGGCGCTCTCCGAGCTGCTGGCGCGCGAGCGCGAGTGCGCGGTGCCGCTCTGCAACGAGCTGCTAGCCCGCGCGCGCAACCAGGGCTTCAGCGTCAGCGTGCTGCGCGGCCTGCGCCTGGCCGCCGCCGGCGCCAACCGCCACGCGCTCTGGCGCACCAGCTCGCAGGCGCTGGCGTTCGTGGAGAGCGCGCTGCGTCCGCCGCCCGGCCCCAAGCAGCGCGACCTGCGCGCGGGCCGCATGGAGAACGCGCTGATCGAGGCGCGCCGCAGCGAGCATGCGCCCACGCTGAGCTTGCTGGCGCAGATCGCGGAGACGGCCTCGCCGCTGTTCCGCAAGACGCCCGCCGCCGCGCTCGGCCTCAACAAGGATCCCGACCCGGTCAAGAGCGGCGCGCACGCGCAGGTGATGCTGGAGCTGACGTCGATCTTCGGCGTGAAGCTCGACGCCTACCTCGCGCGCAACGCCGACAACCGCGTCAGCGTGATCTCGGTGCAGCCGTGCTCGATCGTGATCGGCGGCCGCGTGTCGCCCGACGCGAGCGAGCTGCGCTTCCGGCTCGCGCGCGCCTACGAATACGCGCACAGCGACAACGTGCTGGTGATCAGCCACAACGCGCGCGGCCTGGAGACGCTGCTGCTCGCGGTGCGTGCGGCCTTTGCGCCCGCCGCCGATGCGCAGCAGGTGCCGCGCGAAGCGGCCGCGCTGGCCGCCGAGCTCTGGCGCACGATGCCGAGCAAGGCGCAGCGCGCACTGTCCGCACGCGTGGCGCAGCTGGGCAGCACCCCCGATCACGACACGCTGCTGCGCGAGGTGCACCTGCGCGGCGCACGCTCGGCGCTGTTCGTCACGCGCGAGCTCGACCTGTGCCTGAGCCAGCTCGGACAGGACGGCGATCTGCCCGAGTACGCGGTCGAGCACAGCGAAGGCGCGCTCAACCGCGCGCTCGCGGACAACACGTTCGTGCGCGCGCTGTTCGACTACGCGTTCGGAGATGCCTACCTGGACGCGCTGCTCGACGGAACCTGAGCGGCACTCCGCTCAGTTGCTGGAAGCGGAGTCCTTGCAGGCGAGCGCGAAGCCGTCCTGGCCGAGGCTGCCGAGGCAGTAGCCGATGCCGGGGATGCACTCGTTCGCGATCTGCAGCGGGTTCGCCTTGATCAGCCGGACCGGCCAGATGAACTCGTCGCTCTCGATCTCTTCGGTACCGCTGGTCTTGCCATGCAGCGTCACCGCCACGACGATCTGCGACACGCTCGGGTTCTTGGCGAAGCGATCCACGTAGTCTTTGGCGATCACCGTGATCGGAACGACCGCGTTGCCACCCGGATCCACGAAGCCGCTGGCGGAGACCCAGTAAGGGTTCTCCAGCGCGGGCAGCGTGCGCATCTTCTCCATGCCGTCGACATCCGTGTACGTCTCGGGCTGCGCCGGGAAGCCCCAGCGCTCGCCGCTCGGCAGGCGCAGCTCCACGCGCGCACGCTGAATCTGCAGGCCGTTCGTCTCCGCCAGCGGCGGCACGTCGCGCATGCGCGCCTTGAGCCCGCTCTCCACCTTGAGGTTCAGCCGGTAGTAGTCGGCCGCGCTCAGGTTGAGCACGCCGTCGGCGACACACAGGTTGCTGCCCGGATCCCAGGTGCACGAGTCGTCCGAGACCTCGGGTGGGATGGGGCAGATCGCATGCAGCGAAACACCATCATCCGTACACCCGGTCGCGAGCGCCGCGAACCCGATCACTCCGAGTGCACGAGCCATCCACTGCCGCGCGGCCATCGCGTTCCCCCCTGACGCCAGCCCCCCGGCGTTCGTCGATGCGCGCGGTCTGTCCGCGCGCGAGCAACATAGGGAGGATCCTATCGACAGAGGTCGGGCTCACACAAGTTCTCCCGCGCACTAGGGACGAACGAGTTGCTTCACCTCGTCCTCCGCCAGGGGGACGATCTCCGTCGCGCCAGGTGCGCCGGGCACGATGAAACGCAGCTTGCCCCCCTTGCGCTTCTTGTCGGCGCCCATGAACGCCAAGGTGCGGTCATCGAGGTAGCGATCGACCTCCGTCGGCAGCCCCAGGCGCTTCATCAGCTTGGTCATGCGCGCGCCGTCGGCCTCCGAGGCGCGCCCCAGCTTGGCGGCCAGGCGGAACGCCGCCACCATGCCCAGCGCCACGCACTCGCCGTGACGCAGCGCCCCGTAGCCGCCCGCCGCCTCGATGGCGTGGCCCACGGTGTGGCCGAGGTTCAAGAGCCCGCGTGCGCCCGTCTCCTTCTCGTCCTCGGTCACGATGCGCGCTTTGAGCTGCACCGACATGCGCACCGCGGCGGTGGTCGCCAACAGGTCGCCCGCCTGCAGCCCCTCCGCGCTCTCCTCCAGCAGCTGCACGCTCTCCTCGCTGTCGAGCCAGGCCGACTTCACCACCTCGGCCAGGCCCGCGCGCCGCTCGGCGATCGGCAGCGTGCGCAGCGTCTCCACGTCGCACAGCACGAAGCGCGGCTGCTGGAACGCGCCCACCAGGTTCTTGCCCTGCACGCGATCGATGCCGGTCTTGCCGCCGACCGCGCTATCGACCATCGACAGCAACGTGGTCGGCATCTGCCCACAGTCGATGCCGCGCAGCAGCGTCGCCGCCGCGAAGCCGGCCATGTCGCCCACCACGCCCCCGCCGATCGCGAGCACCAGCGCGTCGCGGTCGATGCCGGCGTCGAGCGCGCTGTCCCAGATCTTGCCGACGCTCTCGATGTTCTTGTGCTCCTCGCCCGCGGGCAGGCACACGAACGCGACCTGCTTGCCAGCATCGCGCAGCTCCTGCGCGCAGCGCTCGGCCCAGTGGTCCTTCACGCCGGTGTCCGTGACCAGCACCACGTGGCGGCCCGTGCTGGAGCGGCGCACGCGCTCCACCAGCTCGTGGCGCACGCCCGGCCCTACCTCGACGCGGTACGTGCGCAGGCCCATCGGCACCACGATCGGCGTGTCGCCCACCAGCGCGTCGAGCTGCTGCGCGATCGCGTTGGGCTCCCGCCCGTCGGTGTCGACCTCGGCGTGGCACTCGGCGTACGCCTCGGCGCGCTCGCTCAGGATCGCCGCCAGCCGCTCGCGCACGTCGTGCCCCTGCAACAACGGACGCGTCTGGGCGTTGCCGATGCGCGCCACCAGCACGTCCAGCGGCGCGCGCAGCGTCACCAGCGTGCCCGACGCCAGCAGCTTCCGGCGCAGCGGCGTGTGGGTCACGGTGCCGCCGCCGAGCGCGATGATGCGCGCGTTGTCGTCAGCCAGCACACCTTCCGCGACCTCGCGCTCCAGCGCGCGGAACGCGGGCTCGCCGCGCTGCTGCACGAACTGCGCGACCGTCATGCCGGCGCGCTTCTCGATGCGCTCGTCCAGATCCACCGGGGCCGTGCCCCAGAGCTCACCAAGCGCCCGCGCGACGCGGGATTTGCCACTGCCCATCGGGCCCGAAAGAATGACGCGATCGACCATCGTCGGCCGATTATGGTCGAAATTCTTCGGCCCGCACCCCGAGCGGCTACTTCGCCTTCGGCTGGTTCGTGGCGGACGTCATCAGCGCCTGCTCGCGGTTCACGATCCGCGGGGTCAGGAAGATCAGCAGCTCGCCGCGCTGGTCGCTGTTGCGGCGGCGCTGGAACAAGAGGCCGAGGATTGGGATGTCGCCCAGCAGCGGGACCTGGTCGACCGTGCGGCTGGTGGTGCGCGTGTAGATGCCGCCGATCACCGCCGTGTGCCCGTCGGACACCAGCAGCTCGGTCTGCGCCTCGCGCTTGAGCACCGTGGGCTGACCGTTGGCACCCGTGCGCGAGAAGTCGGGCTCGTTGCGCGTGACGTTGACCTTCATCGCGACCGAGCCATCGGCGGTCACGTGCGGCGTGACGTCGAGCTCCAAGACCGCGGTCTGGAAAGCCGTCTGCACGCCTTGCGCGCTGACCTGCGAGTACGGAATCTGCGTACCGCTGGAGATGCGCGCCGCGTGGTTGTCGAGCGTCAGCACGCGCGGCGAGCTGATGATCTTCACGGCGCCCGTCGACTCGGCCGCGCTCAAGCGCACGTTCAAGTTGTAGTTGCCGTCGACGCTGCCGAAGGTGAGACCGAGCGCGCCACCCGCGCCGGAGCCGGCGGCCGCGGGAAGGTTCACCGCGAAGTTTGGCACCGCGGTCTGCGCGGCGATCGGCGACAAGCCCTGCGTGGGCGTGGCGCTGGTGTCGTACGCACCACCGGCGATGCCGATGTTGCTCGGGAACACCAGGCCGGTCTGGTTGCCGAACGCCTGGTTCATCGAGACGTCGCCGCCCCACTGGATACCGACGTCGCGCACGTAGTTGCTGGTGGCTTCTACGATGCGCGCCTCGACCAGCACCTGCGGCGTCTGGGTATCGAGCGTACGCACCAGCTCCTCGACGTCGTCGAGGTTGTCGACGATGTCGCGCACGATCAGCACGTTGGTGCGCTCGTCCACCGAGACCGTGCCGCGGGGCGACATCACTTCCTGCACGCGCGGCCGCACGTCCTTGGCCGTCGCGTAGCTGACCGGCACCAGCCGCGTCTCCAGCGGCGCCAGCTCGATCTGCTGCTTCTGGCGTGCGATCGCGAGCTCGCGTTCCTTCTCCAGCACGTCCTGCGGCGCCACACGCACCAGGTTGCCGCGGCGCTCCGCGCCCAGGCCCTTGGCCTGCAGGATCACGTCGAGCGCCTGATCCCACGGCACGTCGCGCATGCGGATCGTCACCGAGCCGGTGACGTCGTCGCTGGTCACCACGTTGACCCCACCCACCTCGGACAGCAGGCGCAGGATGTTGTGGATGTCGGCATCCTTGAAGTCGAGGTCGATGCGGCGGCCGGTGTACTTGGCGCCGATGCTCTTGGCCTGAAACAGC
>JBEVNG010000017.1:0-9621 GCA_040508235.1 Polyangiales bacterium
GCTGGCTCGGCAGGGCGCAAGTGCGGAAGATTGCGCCGATCGGCGTACGCGCGAGCCTTGCTGGGGAGAAGCGGGGGGCCCTATCTTCGCGCCCCATGCGTTGCTCCTTGAACAGTGGACTGAGGATGGTGGGTCTCTCGCTTGCGCTCGTTGCTTGTGGCGACGACGGGGGAGAGGAGGGGGTGCGGGACGGAGGTGGCGTGCAGGGGGACGCGTCGCGCATCGATGCGAGTGGGAACGACGCGAGCGCGGGGGATGCCGGCGACGCGAGCGCCCAGGACGCGCCGGTGATCGAGACCAAGAACGGCTCGCTCCGTGGCAAGGTGGTCGGCAACGGCGTTCGCTCGTTCCTCGGCATTCCCTACGCCAAGCCGCCGCTGGGTGAGCTGCGCTGGAAGCCGCCTCAAGCGGCGGAGAGCTGGAGCGGGACCCGTGACGCCACGCAGTTCGGCAAACGCTGCGCGCAGGTGGCCTCCGCGACGCTGCAGAACGAGGCCAGCCAGGACGAGGATTGTCTGTATCTCAACGTCTGGGCCCCGCGCGATGCGGAGAAGCTGCCGGTGATGTTTTGGATCCACGGCGGCGGCAACGTCAACGGCTCCGCGTCGGAGCCGGTGCCATTCGTGAAGTCGGGCGTGTTCTACGACGGGACCAAGCTCGCCGAGCGTGACGTCGTGGTGGTGAGCATCAACTATCGGCTGGGCGTGTTCGGCTTCTTCGACCACGCGGCGCTGGGCGCGGACGGGGCGAACCAGGGGCTGCGCGATCAGCGCGCGGCGCTGGCCTGGGTCGCGGAGAACGCGGCGGCGTTCGGCGGCGACCCGCAGAACGTGACCATCTTCGGAGAGTCGGCCGGCTCGTACGACGTGTGCGCGCACGTGGCGTCGCCGCTCAGCCGGGGCGCGTTCCACAAGGCGATCAGCCAGAGCGGCGGTTGTACCACCCTCCAGACCACCGCCGCGGAGGCGGAGCAACAGGCGACGACGTTCGCGACCGCGGTCGGCTGCACGGGCGACGCGGCGCTGACCTGCCTGCGCGGCAAGACGGTGGCCGAGCTGCTGGCCGCGCCCTCCGACTTCGGCCCGAACGTCGACGGCGCGTTCATGCCCGAACAGTGGCGTGCGCTCTACGATCGCGGCGAGATCGCCAAGGTGCCCTACATCCTGGGCAGCAACACCGACGAGGGCACGCTGTTCGCGCAGGGGGTGACGATCGCCGACCAGGCGAGCTACGACGCGGCGCTCGCCAGCGCGTTCGCCGCGGCGAGTGCGCCCGCGGTGGCAGCGCTCTATCCAGCGAGCAACTTTCCCAACGGCAAGCCGAACGCGTTCCACGCGGCCTACGCGCGCGCCGTCGGCGATGCGCGCCTGGTCTGCACCACCCACGACGCTGCCGCGCGCGCCCTGGCGGCAGGGTCCAAGGTGTATGCGTACAACTTCGACATTTTCGCTCCCATTGGCGATCTGGGAGCCACGCACGGTGCCGAGCTGACGTCCGTGTTCGGCACCTCGCCGGCGTTCGCGCCAGGCTCGCCCGCGCTGGCCGCCAGCGAGCAGATTCAGCGCTACTGGACCCGCTTCGCGAAGACCGGCGATCCCAACGGCGCGCCCGATCCCACCTGGCCGGCGCTCGCGCGCGACAGCGACGTGCGTGCGAACCTCGCGCTCACCACCACCACGGTGACCGACTTCCGCAAGAAAGAGTGCGCGTTCTGGAGCCAGGGCTACGCGATGCAGTTCGCGGCGCCGTGACCATCTCCCGACGAGACCGGCCGTTGTTGTCTGCCTGATCTTCCTCTCGCCACCAACCTAGGGCTCTTCTTCGTCGACGCGCGCTTGCGGTTACCAAGCTAGGTATGGACAAAGTCAGATCCTAAATTGCGCGAAGTTTTGTGCGTTGTTCGTTAGTCTGGTTCCTGGATCGTTCAAGCAGCTGCCGACACGTTCGATCCATGGAGCGGCGCGTGTCCATCTCTCCTCGGCTTGGGTGCGTTCACGTCCTCTCGCTGCTCGCCGCGCTCGCGGTGGGATGCGGCGACGAGAGTGAAGACGATGCGGGGGCGAGCGTCGACGGGGGGCTCGATGCCAGTCGACCCTCGAAGTACGAGGCGACGCTGGTGCCGGTGACGTCGACGGATGCGAGCGTGTTCATCGCGGTGCCGCACGAGGTGAGCCTGCTGGATCAGCTGGGCAATCAGCTGACGCCGCCGGTGCTCACGACCAGCGGAGAAGACGGGCGCGTGAGCCTGAACCTGCCCGCGAACGCGGCCTCGGTCTACGTGGCGGGCGTGGGGCCGGTCGAGGAGTCGACGTCGACGTACGACACGGTGGTCGTCAGCAACAACTGGGAGTCGGGCGACAACCTGCTGCGCATCTCCAGCCGCGCGACGCTCGACCTCGCGTCGATCACGGCGGCCTTCAAGGTGCGCGACGATCGCGCGTCGATGACGGGCGCGGTCTACTGGACGACCAACCGCGTGCGACGTGGTCCCGTGGGCTGCGCGAAGATCTACATCGATGGGGCGTCGGCACCGGACGAGGATCAGGTGCAGCGCTACGTCGATAGCTCGCTGCTGCCGGTGCCGCTGGCCACGCTGGGGGAGACCACACGCTTGGGGCGCTTCTACTTCGGCAACCTGAAGGTCGGTGTGCACTCGATCCGGGTGTCGCTCGACGACCGTCAGACCGTCCTCGCCGAGAAGAGCTTCTTCGTCGGCCGCACGCGTGCGGGCGCGTCGAGCCCCACCAAGTCGATCCTCTACCAGTTCGCCATCGACATCGAAGCCACCGCCGACCCCACGCCCGCGCTTTGCCCCGAATAGGAGCTAGATTCTAGAGCGGTTGGTTCGGGATGCCCTCGAACAGCGGCTCGGTGGGGCCCACGGTCTGCATGCCGAGCACCTTGGTGGCCAGGTGCGGCGCGAAGACCGAGAGGTAGACGGCGTGTCCGATCACGATGAACGCGCCGATCGAGAGCAGGGAAGACTGCAGGCGCGTCTTCGCCTTCACGTCCGCCCAGGCCTCGACGAGCGTGCGGCCCACCTCGTCGGTGCGGCCGAGCAGGTAGGTGAAGACCATCATCTGCACGCCCATCGCGAGCGCATCGTAGAGCGGGTACTGGTTCTTGGTGCCTTCGCGGATCGCGAGGCCCTCGATCACGCGGCCGTAGTAACAGACGCCGAGCTTGGCGCACAGGAACGCGTTGAACACGAAGGCCCACAGCGTGCCGACGGCGAGTCCGGTGAACAGTAAGGTGGTGGGGCGGCGCAGCGAGAACGCGCGGCTCAGCCACTGGCCCAGCGCGACGGCGAGCACCGCGGGCAGCACGAAGTAGGCGATGTAGCCGGGCGGAACGGCGGCGGGCAAGCCGCCCCAGGTCATGTTGAGTGGCCACCACGACGGCATGCGCGGGATCGCGGGCGGGAACTGCGCGTAGGTCGCCCAGTCGTACGGCGCTTCGATCCACGAGAACGAGATCGCGGAGATGCAGAGCAAGAGCAGCGGGTGAGGACGCCCTCGCCGGAAGCTGAGCACGATGCCGGCGAGCGTAAAGCCGATGCCGCCCACGTACGCGAAGCTGAGCCCGAGCTGGATCCAGGGCGAGACCTCAGTCACCGCGCGCCTCCGGATCGAAGCGCAGCACGACGGCGAACATGCCCGCGATCAAGCCAAACAGCGTGCCCAACATGATGACGGCGCCCATGCGGTTACTTCGCCGCCTGGCGCGCGAGGCGCTCGTCGCGCCACTTCACGAGGTCGCGGTAGCCGATGCGCTTGTATTGCGGCGTGGGCTGGATGCCCCACTTGTCCTGGGCCGTGGTCTGTCCCTTTGCCTCGCTGTCCTCGAACAGCGGGTAGGGATACTTGCAGACGTAGTTGTCATCGGACCAGCGGACCTTGCCCATCTCGTCGCAGACCTCGCGCAGCGTCAGGGTCGGCCAGCCCATCCACACCATCGCCACCGGGAAGGTGAACGTGCCCTCGATGACCAGCGCGATCAGGCACACCCAGAGGGCGCGGCGCAGCCACTTGTGCATGTTCGAATAGGTCTCGGTCGTGCCGAGCGGCAGCTCTTGCTTCTTGTCCATGGTGCGCGCCCCTCAGTCCGTGAAGATTTCGCGGTTGACGGTGTGGAGGTACGGAATCGAGAGGAACGGCGTGATGTAAAAGATGTCGTACATCCACCAGCCGAGCACCGGGAACGTCACGTGGGCAAAGCGCACGTCCGCGAAGATGATCATGTTCGTGTTGTATCCAACCCACACGATCATGCCGAAGTAGCAGGTCACGATCAGCCACTGGTGACCCCAGCGCTTCATCTGCAGGAAGCCTATCGCCGCCGCCAGCCGCATGCAGAACACGGTGGGAATCAGCGCGATCTCCCAGGCCTTCTCGCCGGGCGCGCCGGCGCCGCCGATGCCGAGCTCGGGGTAGTGCCAGTAGTAGCCGCCATCGAACAGCGCGCCCCACGAGGCGGTGACCAGGCGGTTGATCAGCGTGTGGTTCGCGAGCAGGTCCATCGCCCAGCCCATGCTGTTGAGCGCGGAGTCCATGATCACGAGGTAGCCGATCAAGGTGCAGATGATGGGCCGCACGGAGAGGCCTTCACGCGATGCCTTGCGAAGCATGGCGACGCCACGCGCGAAGATCGGGAAGCCGATGAATCCCAGGATGCCGGTGCCGATGATCACGGTGCCGACGATCAGCCACTTGTCGGCCTTGGCCTGTGCCTGGCGGCTGCGCTCGTGATGCTCGTCGTACGAGGTGGAGAGCCCTGGAGCCGTAGAAGTGAGCTGCATGGCGTTCACCAATCTCTCGTGGAGTACATGTACATCTGGATCGAGAACTGAATGACCAGGATGCTGTAGATGATGCATTGAAAGACGATCAGGGCGCGCTTGCGGCGGGCCTCCTGATCGAGCGCCGGTTTCTTATCCATTCGCCTTGCCTCCCAGGACTGCCGCCGCGAGCTCCCGCAAGCCGTTCGAGATCGCGCCGTCGGAGCTGAGCGGTGCGAGGATGCAGACCTCCGCGGACTCCAGCTCGCTGCAGCCGGACGCGATCATCTTGGCCGCTGCGACCAGCGTGCGCGTGGAGGGCGGCTCCAGGTGGAACGAGGCGTCCGCGTTGCGAATGCTGGTGGCGCACTTGACCAGGCGCTGCGCCGACGCGCGCTCGATGCCGGCCTCGCGCACCAGCACGTCGGCCTCCGGCTCGGGCGGCAGGTAGCTCATCGCGATGGTGACGAAGCGCTGCCGGAACGACGGCTTCAGGTCCTTGAGCGAGCTGCGGTACGCAGGGTTGTAGGAGCACACCAGCATGAAGCCCTGCGGCGCCTTGATCACTTCGCCCGCGCGGTCGAGGTAGAGCGTTCGCCGATGATCGGTGAGCGAGTGCAAGACCGCGAGCGAGTCGTGGCGAGCTTCGACGACCTCGTCGAGGTAGCAGATGGCGCCTTCCTTGAGCGCGCGCGTCAGGGGGCCGTCGTTCCACACCACGTTGCCGCCCGCGACCATGAAGCGGCCGACCAGATCGGCGCTGGTGAGGTCGTCGTGGCAGCTGATGGTGGCGACTGGACGGCGCAGCACCTCGCCCATGTGCTCGACCAGGCGCGTCTTGCCGCAGCCCGTCGGACCGGTGAGCATCACGGGCAGGCGCTGCTCGTACGCCTTCTGGAACAGCGCGACTTCGTTGCCGCTCGTTTGGTAAGTCATGTCTTTCCTCAGGCCGCGACCAGCTCGCGGTGCACGCGCGACAACACGCGCGGAAGTTCTTCGACGCGGACGATGCGTGTGGAGCGCTTGGGGCCGAACACCTCCGGCAGCGGATCGACGCGCGCGCGGCCGACGCCGACGTAGTGCACGGACACGCCCGCCTCCGTCGCTTCCTCGACCGCATGCGCGGAGTCGGCCCAGGCGTACTTGCCCTCGTAGCCCTCGTCCGAGATCATGCCATCGCCGATCACGATCAGCAGACGTCGCTCCGCGGGCTGGTCGAGCAGACGTCGAGTCAGGTGCCGCAGCGGAGCACCGAGGCGTGTGTAGCCGCCGGTGGCGAGCCCGAGGTCGCTCGGCATCACCAGGCGTGCATCCGCGAAGTCCTTGAGGCAGTTGACGCGAACTGCATGGCGCGTCTTGCCGTTGAACAGGAACAGGCCGTGACGTTCGCGTGCGCGCGCCATCGCCTGGCAGAGCGCATCCGCGCAGGCGAGCTCCAGCTTGAAGATGTGACCCTGTGCGCTGCCGAGCGAGGCACTGCCGTCGAGCAACAGGGCGGTGGCCACGTCGCGCATGCCGGGCAAGAGATCGCGGAACACGCGCGCCTCCGAGCTGGCGCCGGTGAGGGTGTCGAGGTGATGCTCGATGTACGCGTCCAGGTCGAGGTCGCAGCCGTCCTCCAGCCGACGCTTCATCAGACGATGCGTCTGCTGCTCGAAGTAGCGACGCAGATCTGCATGGCTCGCCTTGGCCACGCTGGAGCCGGGGAGCAGCTTGCGCTCCAGCACCGCGACGTGGTCCTTGAGGAACGCCTTGGTCCACAGGTTCCACTCGGGGTACGGCAGACCTGGGCGCTGATCGACGCGTACGATCAAGTCCTCGTCTTCCGGTCTGCTCGGCGGCGGCAAGTTCGGGTTGCGGATGTTGCTCTCGCCCGCGACCGGCGTGCTGTCGAAGCCCGGCGGCAGCACTCGCTTGTGGCGCACCGACCAGGGCATCCGCCCCGCCATGCGCACGATGGAGCCCACCACGCCACCACGCGCCGGCACCCCCTCGGGCAGCATGCCGAGCACATCGTCGTAGAACAGCTCGGCGTTGCTGCGGGCGAGCGCGAACATGCGCTCGAACATCGCCGGGCCCTCGAGGTTCGGGTCGAGCGGCTCGAGCCCCGGCAGCAGCCGTGCGAGCTCGGGCACGAGACCCGGCCAGTGCGCCGCGATCCAGCCGAGGGCGACCTGACCCTCGACGATGGTGAGCGCGCGACGCTCGCGCTCCGTCAGCTCCGCGAGCGGGAACAATGCGACGCGATCCTTGGAGGGCGAGCACTGCAGCGCGATGCCGCAGCTCAGCGTGCGCAGCGTCCAGCCCGCGTGCAGCGCGGGGTAAGGAACGCTGACCACGGTGCGCACGTCGTTCATGGCGAACCAGCGATGCTCGCCCGACATCAGGCGCGCACCACTGCGTCGTCCCTCGGAGAATGCGGCGGCCAGGAAGGCGCAGTTGCGCTCCAGCTCTAGCGGACTGCCGGTCACCTCAGAACGTCCCGACCGAGTCCATGAACCAGTACCAGAACCAGATCACCAGCCCGGTCACGCCAAACGCGAAGCCGAGCCGCAGAATTTCCAGGAGCATGAGCGACCTCCGAGGGGTGTAGGTCGTGGGTATCCCACCGTCGACTGATGAGTCAATAGAATTTCTAGTCGCGACTAAAAACGCGGAAACGCGACTTGGCGCGGCGCGGGTGAAGCGACTAGGCTGGCAGCAATTGATGCGCGAAAAGAGCACGGCAGAGGTGGTGGACAGGGGGCCGACGCCGCGCGTGGCGCTGAAGGCGGAGCGCATGCGCGCCAACATCCTGGCCGTCGCCGAGGAGCAGTTCGCGCGCGGTGGCTACGCGGCCACGCGCATGGACGACGTCGCCACCGCGATGGGCATGACGGGCGCGGCGCTGTTCTATTACTTCCGCGACAAGGGAGCGCTCTACGACGCGATGATGGCGAACGCGTTTGGTGCGCTGGCAACCCGCCTGAGCGAGGTGCTGTCCGCGGAGGCGAGCGTCGCACAGCGCATCGAGCGCGCCGTCGAGGCGTGGATCGACACCATCATCGCGCGGCCCGCGATCGCGCGGCTGATCCTGCGTCACATCGCGGACAGCGAGCAGCACCCGGACCGCCCCATGTATCCGACCTCAGATGCGTTCCTGCGCCTGGCGTTCGCGCTGTTCGAGCAGGGCAAGAAGAGCGGCGAGCTGAACCCGATGCACGACCACCCGTACCATGCAGCGAGCGCGGTCATCGGCAGCACCATCTTCTACGCGTCCGCGCTGGCGCCGCTCGTGCCGACGGGCGATTTCGATCCACTGTCGCCCGAGCAAATCGCGGCGCACAAGCGCGATGCCGTGCGCATCACGCGCAAGTACCTCGGTATCGGCGCCAAGCCGCGCGCGAGCACCAAGAAGCGCGCGACCAAGAAGAAGTAAGCTGTCCGCTGCGTCCTTACTTTGGCCTCAGCGAGGGCTCGCGATTGCGCTATGCCGGAAGGCATGGGTGCACGCGTCTTCAACTCGCACGTCTATCAAGTCAGCGCCGAGACCTACTGGCGCGAGACGATGCTCAACATCCCGTTCCTGACTCGTCTGTACACCGAGCAGCTCGGCCTGCGCAGCATCGCGCTGGTCGAGCAGCATGGAGACTACGAGCGCGGGATCCAGCGCGTGCTGCGCATGTTCAAGCCGATCGCGGCGCCGGGTCCGGTCAAGAAGGTGCTCGGCGACGTGATGACCATCGACGAGCACAGCACGTTCGATCCCGGCACACAGACCTGGACGTACCGGATGGCGTTCAGTCGTCTGGCGGACCGGCTGTTCGTGCGCGGCAGCATCTCGCTCAAGCCGTGCGAGCGCGGCGTCGAGGAGACCAGCGACGACGAGCTCGACTTCAAGATGTTCGGCGTCAGCGGGCTGGTGGAGTCGTTCATGGTGCGGGAGACCAAGCAGAGCCACCTCGACCGCACCATGTTCACGCAGCGCTACATCCAGGAGCACCAGCTCAAGTAGCGGGGCCGCGCAGCGCGACGCGCACGGGCAGGCCACCTTCGACCTGCAGCGTGAGCTTCGACGTCATGCGCACCTTCTCCGGCTGCTCCACCACCAGGCTGGCGCGGCGCGCGAACATCGCGAGCACGATCTGCATCTCGACCTGGGCGAGGTGGATGCCGATGCACATGTGCGGCCCCGCGCCGAACGGGAAGTAGGTGAAGTTGCGGTTGCTGTTGGTCTTGTCGCCCGCGAAGCGCTCGGGGTCGAAGCGATCCGGATTGGGCCAGTGCTCCTCCATGCGGTGCGCGACGAAGGGAGACACGCCCAGGAAGTCGCCCTTGCGCACGGGGTAGCCCCGCAGCGTGGTGTCCTGGGTCGCGGTGCGTCCGAGGATCCAGCCGGCGGGGTAGAGGCGCAGCGTCTCCTTGACCACCATGGCGGTGTACTCGAGCTTGGCGACATCCTCGGCCGTCGCGGGACGGTCTCCGAGCACGCGGTCGGCTTCCTCGCGCACGCGGGCGAACACCTCGGGGTGCTGCGCGAGCATCGCGAAGGCCCAGGTCAGCGTGTTGGCGGAGGTCTCGTGACCCGCGAAGTACAGACCGGCCACCTCGTCGCGCAGCTCCGACGGCGCCATCGGTTGCCCGTCCTCATCGCGCGCCTCCAGCAGCGCATCGAGCATGTCGTTGTGTCGCTCGCCGCTCTTCTGGCGCTGCTCGATCAGGCCGTAGAGCAAGCCATCGAACGTGGCGCGCGCGCGCTTGAACTTGAGGTTGTCAGGCGTCGGCAGCCACATCGGCACGGAGAACGGGACGAACGAGTAGCGCGCCACCCAGCGGTTGAGCTCCTCGAACGCCGCATCGAGCTT
>JBEVNG010000056.1:0-5224 GCA_040508235.1 Polyangiales bacterium
CCAGACAGACGCGGCTGATGGCGGTCAGCAGGCGGCGCTTGGAGTACTGGGTGCCGAAGTCGGCCTCGCCCTCGCGCAGCCCGCGGAACACCTGCTCCAGCGTGCGGCCGCGGACGCGCTTCATGGTGAAGAACTCGCGCCCGTGCTGGTCGACGCCGATGTCGTAGACCGGGACCACGGACGGGTGTTCCAGCTGGCCCTGCACCCGCGCCTCGCGCAGGAAGCGATCGCGCAGGTCGGGGCGCAGTGCGTGGTGATCCTGGTGCAGCCGCTTCATGGCGACGTCGCGCAGGATGCGCATGTCGCGCGTCACCATGACCTCGCCCATCGAGCCCTCGCCGAGCTTGCGGCCGGGACGATAGCGATGGGTGAAGTCCTCGCGCGCGAGGTCCAGCCCGCCGACCTCGACGGGACGGGCGTTGCGCGCGGTGGAGCTGTACTGCTTGGCTTTCTTGTCGATCAACGTCTGGTGATCGGGAATGCCCAGGGTCGCCGCCTCGGGGTCGACATCTCCAGGCGTTCGATTCCCGAAATTAGCCATGTTCCTGGAGCCTACGTTGAAGATCCCCGACTGTCACGCACGTGAAGACATTGTCTTACATGTGTGCAAGGGGACTGCGCCGGCCCCAAGTTGGCGAGGGCTCAGTGCGTGAGCCCGGACACCGAGCTCGGCTTGAAGTCCGCCTCGGTGGGCGTCTTGCCGAAGGGGTACCAGGAGAAGTCCCAGAAGGGACGGCTCTCCGTGGGCCAGGAGGCGATCGTGTAGATGACCACCAGCGCCACCGCGAGGGTGGCGAACAGCAGCGCGACGAACTTGGGCCCCGTGGCCGAGGCCTCTTCGCGTTCGATGCGGGACAGGCGCTGCGCTTCCGACTCTGCCATGACGTCTCCCTGGTGCCCTTGCGGGCTCGCTCGACTCTGCGACCGGACCCCTAGGGTCATTCCGGCGCGCGGAGAAGTGGCACAGCACCCGAACCTCGGCAAGGAGTTGCGACCGCTTGTGTGGCCGCCGACGGGGAAGCTGCCTTGCCCGCACTCGGTGCTAGAGCACACAGCATGCACGTCGGGCGGCACTACTCGGTCCGCGAGGTCCTGGTCTGGACGCGTCGCGAGGCGCTGATCTTCCTGTTCATCTCGTGCATTCCGCCGGCCTTGTGCGGGCTGGGCGTCGACATCAGCTTCTTGCCCTGGCCGCCGCTCGCGGTGCTCGGCATCGCGGTCGCGTTCGTGACCGGCTTCCGCAGCAACGCCGCCTACGGGCGCCTGTGGGAGGCGCGCACGATCTGGGGCGCGATCGTGAACGCCAGCCGCGGCTGGTTCGTGATGGCGCGCGACTTCGTCGGTGGTGACGACGAGCGACAGCTGATGCTGCGCCACCTCGCCTGGCTGACCGCGCTGCGGTACCAGCTGCGTGAGCCGCGCAGGTGGGAGAACACCGGCACGCGCGACGCCATCGAGTACCGCGAGTCGCACTACCAGATCCCGGAGCGCTGCAACCACCTGGAGATCGAGCTGCGCGGGCTGCTCGGCGATGAGGAGCTGACGCGCGTGCTGGCCAAGAAGAACCGCGCCTCGATGTTGTTGTCGCTGCAGTCCGAGCACCTCAGGCGCTGCGCCGCGGAGGGGCGGCTGACGGAGTATCGCCAGGTCGAGCTGGTGCGCATGGTCGTCAACCTCTACGACCAGCAGGGCCGCTGCGAGCGCATCAAGAACTTCCCGTACCCGCGCCAGTTCGCGACCTTGAACCTGATCTTCACCTGGGTGTTCATCGTGATGCTGCCGTTCGGCGTGGCCAACCAGCTGAAAGACGCGGGACCGTGGGACTGGCTGGCGGTGCCGCTGTCGACGCTGATCGCGTGGGTCTTCCACACCATGGAGAAGATCGGCGACTGGTCCGAGAACCCGTTCGAGGGTGGGCCGAACGATGTGCCGATCACGACCATGAGCCGCGCGATCGAGATCGATCTGCGCGATCTCGCCAACGAGACGAACTTGCCCGCCGCGATCGCCGCCACCGGCGACATCCAGATGTAGAGTACGGCCGATGCAGATCTGGAAGCTGGCGCTGATGAGCCTGGTCGCGTGTGGTGGCGCCAAGCCGCCCGCGATGAAGGTGGTGAAGGAGACGGGCGAGAGCGCCGCGCGCTGGGACGCGCTGACGTCGCACTTCGTCGAGCTGACGCTGGCGCGTGATCCCGGCTTCGCGGCCAACCAGGGCCGACACGAGCGCGACGGAGAGATCGTCGAGCTCTCGCGCGGCGCGGTGGATGCCTGGGATCGTCAGCTGCGCGAGCTGCGCGGCGAGGTGCTGACCAGCAAGGATCTCGACGACACGCGTGCGTTCGAGCGCGAGTACCTGCTGGCGCTGATCGACGGCGAGCTGTTCGGCGACGAGGTCGCGCAGGAGCACATCAAGAGCCCGATGGTGCACGCGAACGCGGTCGACCCGACCGTGTACCTCACGCGCGAGTACGCCCCGCTGCCCACACGCATGCAGGCGTACATCCGGCACCTGCGCGCGATCCCGCGGGCGATCGACACCATGCTGGCCACGCTCGAGGCGCCGATGCCCGAGACGTTCGCGCAGCTCGGGCTACAGATGTTCGGCGGGCTGGTTCCGTACCTGCGCGACGACGTGCCTCCGCTGTTCGCGAGTGTGCAGGACGCGATGCTGCAGGCGGAGCTGGAGAGCGCGACCGCGACCGCGTTGCCCGCGATCGAGCGGGCCGTGAAGTGGCTGGAGCAGGTGCCGCGCAACGATGCGTTCGCGATGGGGCCCGAGCAGTTCCGGCAGATGTTGTGGGCGAACGAGCGAGTGGACACGCCGCTCGAGGAGCTGGGCAAGCTGGCGGAGGCGGACCTCTTGCGCAATCGCGCGGCGCTGGAGCACGCGTGCGCCGAGCTTTTGCCGGGTGGAACGCTCGAGGCGTGCGCGGCGTCGATCAAGGACGACAAGCCGATCGAGGGCCCGGTGGCGGCCGCGCGGGAGCAAGTGCGCGCGCTGAAGCAGTTCGTGATCGCGCAGGACCTGGTGTCGATCCCGTCGCAGAAGGAAGCGCGCGTGGACGAGGCGCCGCCGCACAAGCGCTGGAACCAGGCGTACATCGAGATCCCGGGGCCGTACGAGGCGTCGCTGCCGTCGACCTACTACATCGCGCCGCCGGATCCCAAGTGGAGCGCGGAGGAGCGCAACGGCTACCTGCCCGGGCGCATGGATCTGCTGTTCATCACGGTGCACGAGGTCTGGCCGGGGCACTTCCTGCAGTTCCTGCACGCGAACGCCAGCACGCGGCCGCTCGGTCGCGTGTTCGTGGGCTATGCGTTCGCGGAGGGCTGGGCACACTACGCCGAGGAGCTGGCGTGGGAGGTCGGCCTGGCTCCGACCGATCGACGCGTTCACGTGGGGCAGCTGCTGAACGCACTGCTGCGCGACGTGCGCTTCTTGAGCGCGCTCGGGCTGCACACCGAGGGCATGACGGTGGCCGAGTCCGAGCGTCTGTTCCGCGAGCAAGCACTCACCGACACCGCCAACGCACGCCAACAAGCCGCGCGCGGCACGTTCGATCCCGGCTACCTCAACTACACGCTCGGCAAGCTGATGATCCGCAAGCTACGCGAGGACTGGACCGCGAGCCGCGGTGGCCGCGCGGCGTACCGCGAGTTCCACGATCGCCTGCTGTCCTACGGCGGTCCGCCGCTGCCGCTCGTGCGCAAGGCGATGCTCGGCGACGACTCGCCGGCGCTATAGCTTGCGGAAGTACGCGTGGCCGAACTCGCCGGCGTAGAGGATCGAGAGCTGCTCGGGCTTGTCGGACATGAACTTGTCGAAGGCGGGCTTCACGCCGGGCTGCGCGTTCTCGGCCTCGGGCAGCTCCTTGGTGTCGGTGTAGTCGACGATCGAACAGATCGCGCCGTGCGTCATGCGCGGGTAGATGTGCTCCATGGCGTCGAGCAGGACCGCTTCGTGCTCCCTGGGGTCGCCGCCCCAGCCGCAGTCGATGTGCGCGAACGAGATCTCGTCGGGCAGCTCGTCCGGCATCGTGTCCTTGAACCACCCCTTGTGGATCTCGGGCAGCGGCAGCTTGTGCTCCGCGAAGTTCTCCTGGAGCGCCGCGAGCGGATCGGGCGTGTTCCAGAGCGACTCGAAGGAGTCATAGACGTGCAGCTTGCGATCGAGGTTGTGCTCGCCCTCGAGCACCTTGCTGATCAACACCGCGGTCTCGCCGACGAACGTGCCCACCTCGATCAGATCGCCGCGCACGTCGTGGGCGATCAGCTGGCTGATGAAGTGGTAGAGGTTGATGCGCTGCTCGATCGTCGACATGTAGCCGGTCGAGTAGGGCGCTCGCACGCGCGCGCTCTTGCCGATCAGGCGCAGCGCGCGGTTGGCGACGCGTACGGGACGCGAGCCGTGGCGTCCGTCCCAGTCGAAGTGCCGCGTGATGAACGTATTGTGCACGTCCTACGTTGCTGGATGAGAACGACGCGTGCCAGTAGGTACGCGTAACAAAGACGCGTCATAGCGATGTCTGTCCTGGCTGACAGTCAAGTTTCACTGGAGAATCTGGGCTCGCGCGCAGTCGTTGGTGCTGACGACGGGCTCGCCGGTCTGCACGATTTCGAAGTCGCTGGGCTGGAGCATGTTCAGGTCGCGCGGTCCGAGTAGGCCCTCCCACTTGGCGGTGGTGAAGCGATCGCTCTGGCCGGTGAGCGCGATGTTGCCGCCGTCCGCGAGCAGCATGCCGTACTGCTGCAAGGCGCGCGCGACCGTGCGTGCGCCCTCGTTGGGCAGCTTCGACAGGTCGAACGTGCTCTTGAGTCGCCAGCGCGAGCCGTAGATCGGCGCGTCGTTGGGGCCGCTGGGTCCACCCGCGTGCGTGCCGGGCGCCTGGTACGTCTTCGCGCGCATGCGTGCGTTGGGCAGGATGAAGCGGATGGCGTGATCGACGCGGCCGGCCTTCACTTCGTCGGCGCTGAACAAGAGCGGTGCGATCGGGAAGCCCGCGGCATCGGCGCTGGTGCACTGCGCGCCGCGACCCTCGTCGTCATACACGCGGGTCATGTCCCAGACCACGGCGCAGCCGCCCTCGAACGTGTTGCCCGTGATGTTCGCGCGCCACATCTCGTAGAGTCGGTTCTCGCTGCGCGACACCACGATCAGGTGGCAGTCCCCGTCGTTGGTGCATGCGTAGCCCTCTTCGCCCTCGATGGCGCCACTCGCGGG
>JBEVNG010000178.1:0-17987 GCA_040508235.1 Polyangiales bacterium
CAAGATCCACGGCATCTTCGAGTACGTGCCGACGCTCAACAAGATCACGCCGCCGGACGAGGAGTACCGGCCGGTGCCCGAGAAGCATGACGACGGTGAGTTCACCGTGAAGGGCATCTACGCGGCGCCGCAGGAACCGGCGCTGGGCGATCGGGCGCTGGGATGACGCAGCTGGCGATCTTCCAGCCCGTGCTGGCCCTGGTGCTGCTGACGTTCCTGGTGCTGTTGCGCATCCCGTACGTGCGCATCCGCGCGGCGCTGGCGCAGCGCGTGACGGTGGACGACTTTCGGCTCGGCGAGTCGCCCGTGGTGCCGGCCGACGTGGCGCTGCCCAACCGCAACTACATGAACCTGCTGGAGCTGCCGCTGCTGTTCTACGTGCTGGCGCTGACGCTCCACGTCACGCAGCGCGTCGACAGCGTGGAGCTGACGCTGGCCTGGCTCTACGTGGGCCTACGCGTCCTGCACTCGTGCGTGCACCTGACGGTCAACCACGTGCTGACCCGCCTGGCCTTCTTCGCGGCGAGCAACTTCACGCTCGCGGCGATGTGGGCGTACTTCGCCATGAAAGTGCTCTGAGCGGGCAGGTCCACGGGCTCGTCACAACGACAAAGAGCGCGACCCAGGAAGGATCACGCTCTCCTCTCGGGCTCCCCTGCCCTGCCCGGTCGCGGTCTCTTCAGGCGAGCATCTGGGGGATGGTCCCCTTGGCCAACGAGGAGTCGCCGAAGTCGTCGAGGGCGCCGCCCGCGGCGTTCTTGCACCCTACGGCGGCGCCGATGGTGTTGAGGAACTTGTTGTGGGTGACGTACTGGTTGGAGCCCTGGTTGCCGGCGTCGACGTAGACGCCGTTCTTGAGCTTGCCGCCGACGCTGCCCGCGCAGACGTACGGCATGTTGCGCGTGGCGTGCGCGGGGCCGTTGGCCAGGTCGTTGAGCCAGATGGCCACCCCCTGATCGAGCAGCGTGCCCGTGGGTGTGGTGCGCGAGGTGAGCTCGTCGAGCAGGGTCTTGAACAGCCCCGCGAACACCAGGTCGACCTGGTGGTGCTTGACGTCCGCGTTGGCGATCGCGGCGCCGGTCGCGCCGTCCGACATCACGCGGTGCGAGATGAAGTGGAAGCGCTCGAGCTTGGTCCCGTTGTACGTGTACTGCGTGTGGTCGTTGCCGTTGCCGACCTGCAGCGTGGCCGCGCGCACCTTGCCGCAGGCGACCGCGAGCGCGATCACCTTGAACTGGAACTGCGCCGTCGTGATCACGCCCGCGTCGCTCTCGGCCTGCGACTTGGTGATCTTCGACATGGGGTCGAGCGCGTCGTTGCCGAGCAGCGTGCACGCGTTCTGCTGCATGCCCACCTCCAGGTCGCGGATGGCGTCCTGGTGCTGCTGCAGGCGGTTGCGATCCTCCGCCGACAGCTTGGTGTTGGCGAGCAGCCGCTTCATCTCGGCGCGGATCAGATCGTTGACGCTCTTGCGGCGCGCCGCGAGCTTGCTGGCGGCCTCGTCGAGGCTTCCGCCGCCCGTGTTCATGTCCGTGGTGCCCAGGCCGAACAGCGCCTTGTACGCGTTGTACGGCACGGACTCGGCGGTGCGCCGGTCGCCCGCCTTGCGGTACGAGAGCACGTCGTCGAGGTAGCCACTGCGCATGCCCGCGCGCAGCGTGAGCGGCTCGGTGCCGCTGGCCTGCAGCTCGCGGGCGATGCGGTTGTCGATCGACTCGTTCTGCGCGAGCGCCTTCTCGACGTTCTTGCCGTTGGCCTTGGAGGCCGTCAGGCAGAGCAGGCCACCCTGGGAGTGACCGCAGCCCGCGTCGACGATCTGCTTCATCTCGACGCCGCGCACGATCAGCAGCTTGGCCGCGTGGTCCTTGAGCACGCTGGTGGCGCGATCGCCGTCTGCGCCCATGCTGGCCGTGGTCAGCGCACCGAGCTTGGACGGCCAGAAGCGCTCCGGCTCCGAGCCGATGCCCGCCTGCTGCACGCCGTTGGCCTGGCGCATGAAGATGGCGAACGACTGTGAGGCCGCCGCCTGCGCGAGCGCTTGCTTGGGGATGAAGCTCTCGAGCAGAGGCAGCCCGACTACGGCCCCCGCCGCTCCGTGCAGGAACAGGCGCCGACCGACCATGTGGATTCCGCGACGTGACTCAGTCATGAAAGCCCTCAAGTGCCATCGGCAACGCGGGTTCGGAAGGTATCGAGCTGGACCAGCGCGGTGATCATGTTGCGCACCGCGGCGCTGTCCTGCGACGTCTTGGCGATCGCCTCCCAGGCGCCGCGCTCGGCCGGATCGACCTCGCGAGCGAGCAGGTAGGCCATCCAGTTGCGCGCGTAGCACTCGTGCACGCGCGGCGTGTCCGCCAGTTGCGTGAGCATGTCGACCGCTCCGTCGAACTCGAGCATCGTGCTCGGGCTCTTCTTCTTGTCGGCCGAAGTATAACCCTGGCGAATTTCCAGCGCGCTGGCGGCGTCCACGGGCTTGCCGTTGTCGGTGTCACGCACCTGACCAACCGTGTCGAAGCCCTCGAACGCGAAGCCCGGTGGGTTGATCAGCGTGTTGTGGCACTGGCCGCCGCACTGCGTGGTCTCCTCGTACACCTCGCGCGTGGTCAGCCCCGGCTTCATCTCCGGCAGGTTGAACATCATCGGAGGCGGGTCGGGATCGTCGCACAGCACCTTGCGCACGATCATCAGCCCGCGGTGCACCGGGTCCGAGTTGGCGCTGGTGGCGTTCTTGGCCAGGAAGCCGAGCTGCGTGAACAGGCCCGCGCGCGTCTCGGGGTCGAGATCGCGCTTCTGGAGCTCGCTGCCACTGACGCCGGTCAGCCCGTAGAACTTGGCGGTGTCCTGGTTCACGTAGCCGACCGGCTGCGTGAGCAGGTCGGCGATGCCGCCCTTCTGCTTGAGGATCACGTCCTCGATGAACAGGTGCGCTTCCTGTCGCAACGCGGGCGCGAGCGCCTCCGCGTCGAAGCCGAACGAGGCGGACTTCACCTGCCCACCGTACTGGTCGACCTGGTAGATCTGCTCGTGGAACGCGACCAGGGCCTCCTCGGCCTTGGGGTCGGCGAGCAAGGTGTTCGCCCACTTGGCGACGCCTTCCTTCTTGTCGAGCTCTCCCGCCGAGGCCGCGGCGAACAGCTCGTCGGTGGGCATCGTGCCCCAGAGCGCATACGAGAGGCGGCTCGCGATCTCGTCGCCGCTGAGCGCGACCTTGCGATCGCCGTTGGCCTTGGTCGACTGCTCGACGCGATACAGGAAGAACGGCGACTGCAGCATCGCCTCGAGCACGACCCGCACGCCGTCCTTGTACGCGTCGCCGCTGCCGACCAGCGAGGCGCCGGACTTGAACAGCGTGGTGTAGGTGGTCTGCTCTTCGGTCGTCAGCGGGCGCCGGTAGGCGCGACGGCCGAACGCCTTGATGAAGGCCGTGCCCTTGGCGTTGGCATCGGCGAAGGTGCCGCTCGGCGTGAGCTTGGCGAGCTTGGCGGCGTCGCCGACGATCGACTCGGCCACGTTCTCGGCGGCGCTCTGGTAGCGACCCCAGGAGTCGCCGCCGATGGTCGCCTCGGCCGCCGCGATGGTGTCGAACAGCGCGTCCGCTCGCTCGGCCGCCAGCGCGTCCTGCTGGCCCGTGACGTCGGCCAGATAGAAGAGCTGCTGGACCGACTTCTCCCACTGCGAGTTGGAGAGCTTGGGGTAGCGCGTCGACCAGCCCACGCCGTTGGGGGTCGCGGGGTCGCCGGCACTCACGTGCCCGCCGCCACCCGTGACGCCGTCGTTGGCCTTGGGTCCCGCGCCGCCGTTCTGGTCGCCGCTCTCGAGAGCGAGGCCGCCACCCGGGCCGGCGATCTCGCCCGAGCATGCCGCCAGCAGCAAGGTGCCGGCGGTCAGCGCGGGAAAGAAAGACCGATTGGGGCTCCGAAACATCAAACGACCTCCAGCCTTCCTGAGCGCACGAGCCATACGTACCCGGGGGTCTCGCGATCGGGTCAGCTTCGCGGGCAGAAAAAGTTGGTTGAAAGCGATGTCTTACAGGGTGTTACTCGAATGAACGCGGGCGTCGTCCCAGAGCGTCACCGCATGCCTACACGGCACGCGCGACCTGGGCTCGGCACGGTTCATTGGGGGGTCGAGGGACGGGCGCGAACCCGTTCGCGATCGAGGCGGTGCTGAAGTAACCCGAGCGGCCGCCGAGGAAAGGCTTTGACCGGACTGCCCCGGTCCAGGGAGGTGATACCACCGCGCAGCGGACGATTACAACCTGGAAACAACCCTAGAAGTCTTCGCGAAGCAGGCTCCCCGACTTCCCCACCGGCGCCTTCTTGGGCGCGAGCGGAGCCGCGGGTGCGACCTCCGCCTCGCGGGCAGGCTTACTGGAAGGCGCCGGCTCCACGGGCTCGCGCTTGAGGCGCGGAGCGCGGCTCGGCTTGGGGGCGACAGGCTTGGTCGCCGGGGTCACAGCGGGCGCGATCACCGGCGCGACCACGGGCGGCCCGGGCTGCACGACCTCCGGCAGTGCGGCCGGCGCCTCCACCGTGTTCGGGCGCACCGGCTGCGATCCCCCGCGCGGCCAGGCCAGTGCCGTCGTCACGATCACCGCCAGCACCGCCAGCCCGATGCCGACTCGCTGCTTGCGGCGCCGGTCGTGGCGCAGCAGCGCGTCGAACGAGTCTTCCTCGGGGTTGGGGGTCAGCGTGTTGGCGTACGCGACGGTGGGCTGGCCGAGCGAGTCGAGCACACCGCGCAGCGCCTCGATCAGCGCCGGCACGTGGGGGTAGCGATCGTCCCGCCGCCGCGCCATCGCCTTCATCACCACCTTGTCGAGCGACGTGGGCAGCTCGGGCCGCAGCTGCTTGAGGGTGCGCGGCTTGGAGGTGGCGATGTTGAGCACCACCCCCGCGAAGGTCTCGGCGTCGAACGGCAGCTCCCCGCTGAGCGCGTGGTAGAGCACCACGCCGAACGCGTACACGTCCGCGCGCGCGTCGACGTCGCTGCTCGCGGTCAGCTGCTCGACCGGCATGTACAGCGGCGTGCCCACCGCGGTGCCGGTCTGCGTGAGCCGCGCGCTGTGCGGGTCGAGCTTGTCGAGCTTGCTGACACCGAAGTCGAGCAGCTTGGCGACGCCCTCCGGGTGCTGGCGCGTCTTCACCACGAAGATGTTCTCGGGCTTGATGTCGCGGTGCACGATGCCGAGCTCGTGCGCGGCGGACAAGCCGTGCAGCGCGCCGAGTAACAGCCGCAGGATGCCCGGCGTGCTGAGCTCGCGCCGCACGATCACCTCCGCGAGGTTCTCGCCCTCCAGCAGCTCCATCACGATGAACGGCATGCCCTCGTGCGTGTCGACATCGAACACCTGCACCACGTTCGGGTGCCGGATGCGCGCCGCCGACTGCGCCTCGCGCAGCAGACGCTCGCGCGCCTCGCGGTTGCCCGCCATATCCGCGCGTAGCCACTTGAGCGCGACGGAGCTGTTCATCATCAGGTGGCGCGCCCGATAGACCGCACCCATGCCGCCTTCACCCAGCAGCGATTCCAGTTGGTATTTGCCGGCGACGACGGTGCCGGGGGAAGGAAGCTCCATGGTTTGCTCGCGCGCGGAACCTACGCGCTTCAACGGCGCGAGACTCGAGACCATACTCCTGCCGCGTCGCGCGTGGGAGAACAAGCCTGCACACCCCATTCGTGCGTGGCGCGCACGAGATGGGCGTATTAGACGCTGGCACTCGGAGCCCCGCATGTCTGGCGCGCGCGTTTGGTTGATGGCTGGGGTGCTGTTCGTGGGGGCGTACTCGCTCGGCTCACGCGCGCGTGCGGAGGGCGAAAATCCGCCCGGCTACGACGCGGCGATCGATGAAGCGCTGGCGGCGTTCGACCACGGGCGCTTCGCGGACGCGCGCGAGCTGTTCCTGCGCGCGCACAAGATCTCGCCCAATGCCCGCACGTTGCGTGCGCTCGGCAAGACGGAGTACGAGCTCAAGCGCTACGACGAGGCCGCCTCGCACCTGGCGCTGGCGCTCGACTCGGACGTGCGGCCACTCACCGAGCAACAGCGCGGCGAGACCACCGTGCTGCTGCGCAAGAGCGAGGACTTCCTCGCCACCTACACGCTGCGGCTCGATCCGCCGCACGCCGAGCTGCGGCTCGACGGCACTCCGGTGGGGCTCGACGCCCGCGCCGCGCTGCGCCTGATCGCGGGCGAGCACGTGCTGGAAGCCACGGCGCCCGAGTACGAGCCGTGGCGGCGCGAGCTGTCGGTGCGCGCGCGCGTCGACACCGTGCTGTCGGTGCAGCTCAGCCCGCTCGCCAGCGCGCCCGCCGTGACGCTCGCGCCCACCGAGCGCCAGGATGCGCCTCCGCGCAAGCGCCGCTGGATCCTGTGGACGAGCCTCGGCGTGCTGGTCGCGGCCGGGGCGATCACGGGTGTGGTGCTCGCGCTCGGGCGGGACGAGCCCGCGCGCGCGTCGGGTGGCAACAGCGGCTTGGTCTGGCCGCTCGGAGGCGCGCGATGAAGAAGCTCGCCCTGCTCGCGCTCCTGCTCGGCTGCTCCGAGACCGCGCCGCTGACCGAGGCGCTGGTGGTGGTCGACAGCGACCTTTCCGCGGGCACGGAGCTCAGCGAGCTGCGCGTGCGCGTGTTCGACGAAGACGACCGTGCGCTCTCGGACCAACGACTCACGCTGGTGGCCCGGAGCGGACGCGCCAATGCGTACACCCTTCCCGTCTCCTTCTCGCTCACGCCGGGCGAGACCGGAGACAGCTCGCGCTTTCGACTCGCCGTCACGGGACGCGCGCGCGTCGACGACGAGCTCGGGGATGTGGTCGAGCGACAGGTCGTCAGCAGCTTCCGCGCCGGCACGCGCACCGTGGTGGAGGTGTACCTGCAGGCGAGCTGCCGCGCGCAGCTCTGTCGCGAGCCGGACGAGGACCCAGGCGCGCAGAGCTGCCTCGACGGCGCATGTGTCGATGTGCCGACCCAGAAGACGCAGGTCGCCGCGGCGGGCGAGCTCGGAGGCTACAAGCCGACGCGCGCCGATCGCGACGCCAGCGCGAGCGAGTGCTCGGCCGACGACGACTGCGGCGCGCGGCTCGGCACGTTGAGCCCGGAAGGCTGCGCCATCGGGCGCTGCCGGAGCGGACGCTGCCAGTACGTCGCGCAGGACGCCGACGGCGATGGCCACGGCACGGATCGCTGCGAGAGCGATCAGGTCGAGGTCGAGCTGGGCGACGACTGCGACGATCTCGATCCGCGGCGCTCGCCCGGCGCCTGGGATGGCCCCGCGGTGCCCGACCAACATCCGGACACCTGCGACGAGCTCGACAACGACTGCGACGGCACCGCCGACGACGAGCGGCCCGAGGGCAAGACCTGCGAGTGCGATCCGATCAACGACCTCGACGTGCCCTGCTCGCAGCGCGCGGACGGCAGCGCCATCGAGTGGCCGGCCGGCACGCCCGTGGGCATCTGCCGCTACGGCAAGCGCAGCTGCACCAAGGAAGGCGTCTGGGGCAGCTGCACCGGCGCCATCGAGCCGCGCGGCACCGACAGCTGCAACATCGCGGATGACGACTCCGACTGCGACGGCCAGCGCAACGAGGACTGCCCGTGCGTGACCGGCAGCCAGCAGGCGTGCGGCTCGGACGTGGGCAACTGCGAGACCGGCACGCAGACCTGCGACGACGGCAAGTGGGGCGCATGCACCGGCCAGGTCGTCGCCAAGACCAAGGACAGCTGCGACAAGGGCGACGACGCCAACTGCAACGGCACCGTGAACGAGGGCTGCACCTGCGCGAACGGCGACACCGCCACGTGCAAGGACGCGGTCAACGCGCTGGGCGTGTGCGGCACGCGGCGCACCACCTGCAAGGAAGGCAAGTGGGACCGCACGCTGTGCCTGCCGGCCGCCGTCGAGACCTGCAACGACGACGGCAAGGACGAGGACTGCGACGGCGCGATCAACGAGCGACCGGAGTGCGAGTGCACCACCGGGCGCTCGGTGCGCTGCTCGGCGTTCGGCGCGCAGGGCACCTGCGGCGAGGGCTACGTGCCGTGCGTCGGCGGCAAGCTCGGCTCGTGCGACACCATGCCGGCGGCCGGAGACACCTGCGCCTTCCTCAACGACGACAACTGCGACGGCGTCATCAACGACGGCTGCCTGTGCGGCGAAGGCGACGTGCAGAGCTGCATGATGGACGGCTGCTCGGGCATCCAGTTCTGCAACGAGACCGGTGCCTGGGACGGCTGCTCGACGCTCAGCTGCCAGTAGCCTCCCCGCCCGCTTGAGTCACCGGACGTCATTTTCGGTCGCGCCAGTCAATCGACTGGCCACGGCGGGTCTATGGCGAATCCAGCTCCGCAGGTAAGTTCCGGGTTGTCTGCTTTGCCACTCACTTATCCTTGCGCGACTTCGATCCAGCCACGACGGATGAAAACCCTGAGGCTGGTCTGAAGGCGCGACTGCGGAGGACGACCTTGCTCAGCCTGCCGTCGCTTATTGCCCACTCTTTATCCGTTATCGTGCTGCTCGCCCTCGCGCCCCGCGAGGCACGCTCATGATGGTCTCCATCGTGCTCGTGCGCGGCATCCTGGCCGAGCTGAAGTCCCACGGCGTCGACCCAAGCTCCGTCATCGAGGGCCTGTCGCTCACGGACGACGCGCTGTCCGACGTGCGCGGGCGCATCCCGATCTCCGACTTCGATGTGCTGGTGACGCGCGCCATGGAGCTGCGCAACGACCCCGGCCTCGGCCTGACGCTGGCGCAGAACGCGCCCGCGAACATGCTGCAGATCCTGGGCCTGATGCTGCTCTCCAGCCGCACGCTGCGCGAGGCCTTCGCGCTGCTCACGCGCTACAGCGAGCTCACCGCCGACGGCATCTCGTACACGCTGTCCGAGCACGGCCAGCTGGCGACGTTCACCTACCACTGCCCGATCCGCGTCGATGCCACCACGCGCTTCTCGGCCGACTTCACGCTCGTCACCACGCTGCGCCTGGCGCAGCACTTCTTCGGTGGCGTGCTGCACGGCCCGACGCGCGTGCAGTTCGAGCACGAGGCGCCCAGCTACCGCGACCGCTACGAGCCCATCTTCGGCTGCCCGGTGGCGTTCGGACAGCGCAGCAACGCGCTGACCTTCCCGCAGGCGCTGCTCGATCAGGTGCAGTTCCACGGCGACTCCACCGTCAACGCGGCGCTCTGTCGGATGGGCGACCAGGTGCTGTCCGAGCTGTCGCGCCCGCGCACGCTGTCCGATCGCATCCGCGTGCTGCTGCAGGCGAACGGCGCGCTGGCGTCGATCGACCCGACGCGGCTCGCGCGCGGTGTGGGGCTGACGCGGCGTGCGCTGCGTCGTCGGCTCGCGGCCGAGGGCACCTCGCTGTCGGACCTTGTCGACGAGGCGCGCTGCAAGGTCGCGTGCGAGGAGCTTCGCCGCTCGGGCTCGATCGAGACCGTGGCCGAGCGCGTGGGCTACTCGGAGCGCAGCGCGTTCCACCGCGCCTTCAAGCGCTGGACCGGGCAGACGCCGATCGAGTACGCGCGCGGCAGCGGCAACACGGCCGTCAGCGCGGCCTGATCACTTATGGAGCGTGCCGGTGCCGACCACCACACCGGGGGGCGGCGGCACCGAGTCGGGCACGAAGAAGTCCGGCAAGAGCGGCACGCTCTTGTCGACGCGATAGGGCTCGAAGTCGCGCACGCCTTCGCCGTACAGGAACGTGTCGTCGATCAGGAACTGGCCCGTGAACTCGCGCGCCGGCTTCTCGAAGATGGCGTGCGCGGCGTCGGCCAGGATCTCCGGCGTGCGACAGCCGCGCAGTCCTTCCTTGCCCGTGAGCGCGAACTCGACCGCCGCGGTGGCGACCGCCGTGCGCGGCCAGAGCGCGTTGAAGGCGACGCCGTCCCTGCGGAACTCCTCGGCCATGCCGAGCACGCACAGGCTCATGCCGAACTTGGCCATGGTGTACGCCACGTGCGGCGCGAACCACTTGGCGCTCATGTCGAGCGGCGGCGACAGCATCAGCACGTGCGGGTTCTTGGCCTTCTTGAGGTGCGGGATGCAGGCCTTGGAGGTCAGGAACGTGCCGCGCGCGTTGACCTGGTTCATCAGGTCGTAGCGCTTGAGCTCGGTGTCGAGCGTGCCGGTCAACTGGATGGCCGACGCGTTGTTCACGCAGATGTCGATGCCGCCGAACTTGGCCACCGTCTCCGCGACGGCGGCGTTGACGCTCGCCTCGTCGCGTACATCCACGATCAGGGGCAGCGCCTTGCCGCCGGCCTGCTCGATCTGCTTGGCGGCATCGTAGATGGTGCCCGGCAAGTGCTTGTGGGGTTCCGCGGTCTTGGCCGCGATGGCGACGTTGGCGCCGTCGCGCGCGGCGCGCAGGGCAATCGCGAGGCCGATGCCGCGACTGGCACCGGTGACGAAGAGAGTTTTTCCGGCGAGGCTCATGGCGGCATCTTGGGTCGATCGCCCGCCCGAGTGCAATCAGCCTTGTTGCAGCAAGTCGCGCGCGGCCTTGGCGCGTAGCTCGCGCAGCTCGACCGTGTGATCGAGGCGCGACTGGCGACGCAGCTCCGCCTCCGCGAAGCGCTGATGTTCGATGGCGCTCTCCGGCTGCAGCGGCGGCACCGGACGTGGCTTGCCGTGCTCGTCCATGGCCACGAAGGTCAGGTAGGCGGACACGATGTGCCTGCGCTCGCCGCCGCCGTACCACTCCGCCTCGACCTTGCAGCCGATCTCCATGGAGGTGGTCCAGGCGCGGTTCACGCATGCGCTGAACCAGAGCACGTCGCCGCGGCGGGCGGGCTTCATGAAGTGCACGGCGTCGACGCTGGCGGTGACGCACACGCCGCCCGCATGGCGATCGGCCACGGTCACCGCGTAGCGATCGATGTGGGCCATGATCAGCCCGCCGAACACCGTGTCGCTGGCGTTCAGGTCGTTGGGGAAGATCATGTACGACTGGTCCCGCACCGCCGAATAGGCGACCGTGCGTGGGGATACGGCGGGTGTCTCCATGGCGCGATTGTAGTCGCGGAAGGGACGTGCGCTTCAGTCCTCGCGCTGGATCCAGACGTGGTCCACCAGGCCCCACTCCTTGGCTTCCTGGGCGCTCAGGAAGGTGTCGCGCTCGAGCGTGCGCTCGACTTCTTCGTGGCTGTGGCCGCAGTGCTTCACGTACAGCCCCGCCAGGCGGCGCTTGACCTTGAGCGCCTCGATCGCGTGGCGCTCGACGTCCGCCGCGGAGCCCTGAAAGCCGCCCGAGGGCTGGTGCACCATCACGTTGGCGTTGGGCAGCGCGATGCGGCGGCCCTTGGCGCCGGCCATCAAGAGCGTCGCGCCCATCGAGCGCGCGGTGCCCATGCAGACGGTCGAGACCGGGCTGCGGATGAACTGCATGGTGTCGTAGATCGCGAGCCCGCTGGTGACCACGCCACCGGGCGAGTTGATGTACATCACGATCTCGTCGCGGCTCTTGCTCTCCAGGAACAGCAGCTGCGCGCAGAGCAGCGCGGAGACCTTGTCGTCGATGGGGCCGTTGAGGAACACGCTGCGCGTGCTCAGCATGTTGCCGAACACGTCGAACGGGCGCTCCTGCGGATCTTGCGCGGGCTCGCTCATGCCGCGCACCGGTACGAGCGGGCGCAGGCGAGGAAGGTCATGCCCTGACGCAGGCGCTCGACGCCGCCGTGCTCGAGGCGCAGGAAGGTGCCGCCGCCGATCGCCGGCGTCAGCGTGAAGGTCACGACGCTGTCGAGCGCGCCCTCCCGCCAGCGCAGCCGTAGCTCTCGCTCACGCTCGACCGTGAGCACCTCGCAGTCGACCTCGGTGCCCGGCTCGCGAAACGTGCAGCGATGCCCCTCGCGCGCCGCGAAGTCGTTGTCCATCAGCCACTGCGCGAGCAGCGCGGGCTCGGTCAGCGCGCGCCACACCTGCGCTGGCGGCTCGTCCAGCTGGCACTCGAACGAAAGCGTCTGTTCGTCGTTCATGGTTCCATCCCCCGAAGTACCGTCTTGAGTTTGTCGAGCTTGGCGGGCCAGAAGGACCGATAGCGGTCCACCCAGTTCACGAGCGGCGTGAGGCCCTTGGGGTCCACGCGATAGAAGGCGTTGCGGCCGTCCTTGCGCACCGAGACCAGCCCGGCCTCGCGCAGGGTCGCCAGGTGCTGCGAGATGGCGGGCTGCGAGACCGGGAAGCTCGCCGCCAGCGCGGACACGGAGTGCTCGCCAGCGACCAGGCGCTCGAACAGCGCGCGGCGCGTGGGGTCGGCGAGCGCTCGAAACAGCGCGTCGGGCTCGGTGCTCATCCCGTGATCAATAAGCGATCGCTTATGGAACTGCAAGGAGCAGTTGCCGGCCGGAAAAGGTCGTTCAACATTCGGGCCCGTGCAGCCCTCCCCCTCGTACCGAACCGCCGTCGAACCCGAGCTCACCACCGCCATGCAGGCGCTGATCAACCCTGGCAAGGGCTACGTCGGCTGCCGAGAAGTGCTGGAGATCCTGGCCCAGGTGAAGACCCACCTCGGCGAGCTCGGCTCGCTGCCCCTGGGCGAGCTGGGCCACCGACTGGTGTCGCTGCGCTACTTCATCGCCAACGGCGAGACCTGGTTGCGCTTCTTTGCCTGGCAGCCGCCGCTGGAGAAGATCGACCCTGCCGCGCCCGAGCGCGTGCGGAAGATCGCAGAACGCATCGCCAGCACCAAGGGTGCGCTGGCTTCCGCCGAGAGCGCATCGGCGCAGGTAGCGAAGACGTCGCTGGCGGAGCTCGCCAGGTCGCTGGAGCAGGACGGCGGCTTTGGCGAGGGCGCGCTGCAGCTGCTGTGCACCATCCAGCGCGACCCGGCGCTGGCGGCGTCGTTGCTCGGGCGCCTGCGCGACGAGGCGCCGCGGCTGCACGCGGAGGCGCCGCGCGTCGCCGACCTGATCTACCTCGCCAGCTACGACCTCACGCGCTTCCCGGCCACCACGGTCGGGGAGGCCGCGCTGCAGTACGTGATCGTCGCCGACAAGGGCGAGATGGGCGTGCGCGCGGTGCGCGAGGCGCTCAACCTCGGCAAGACGCCGGTGGTGCTGCACAGCGCGACCGACGACGCCAACGCGCTGCAGGTGCGCCTGGCCAACGCGGGCGGCGGCTTCGCGATCCCGCTCGAGGGCAACTTCCGCGAGAGCTACGCCAACCCCGTGCAGATGGCGCGCCGCGTGCGCGAGGTCTTCGAGGAGCGCTTCGAGGAGCGCGCGGACGCGGAGCTGGCGCGCTCGGCGATCTACCCGGGCTACGGTCCGCTGGCCGAGAGCACGGCCGCCATCGAGCACTTCCGCCGCAGCGGCATCGTGTTCGTCGGCCCGATGCAGGATGTGGTCGAGCGCGCGGGCGACAAGCGCAAGTTCCGCCTGCTGGCGCAGTCGATCGACGCCGATGCGGTGGTGCCGGGCATCGTGATCGACGAGGAAGACGCGGAGCAGATCATCGCCGCCGTCGAGGCCGGCCACGCGGCGGGCAAGTTCCAGTTCCCGGGTCGCATCAAGGCCGCCAATGGCGGCGGTGGACGCGGTCAGGTGGTGGTGCTGGAGGCCGCGGGCGTGCGCGCGGCGGTGATCAAGGTGCTCGGCGAGATCACGGCCAACGGCTGGGATCGCGGCGTGATGTTCGAGCAGAACATCTTCGAGACCATCCACCTGGAGGTGCAGGTGCTGCGCGATCGCTACGGCAATGTGCGCCACTTCGGCATGCGCGACTGCAGCGAGCAGCGCGCGAGCCAGAAGATCCAGGAGGAGGCGCCGCCCGCGCTGCTGCGCGCGTTCCCGGGGCTGACCGAGCGCATCTGCGCGGTGGCCACGCGGATCGCGGACGCAGTCGGGTACTGCGGCGCGTGCACGGTGGAGCTGATGTTCAAGAACGGGCACTTCTACCTGCTCGAGATGAACACGCGCATCCAGGTCGAGCACCCGGTCACCGAGGATGCGCACCGCATCCGCACGCCCGAGGGGCTGATGCCGCTCGATCTGGTGGCGCTGCAGCTGCAGATCGCCAACGGCGCGCCGATCCCGTTCGCGCAGGAGGACGTGGTGCTGACGCACGTGGCGCGCGAGTTCCGCATCAACGCGGAGAGCTGGCGCGCGGACGTGAAGGACTCGCGCGACGGCAAGCTCGGGTTGTTCGTGCCCAACGCGGGTGCGTTCGAAAAGCTGGTGGTGCCGGGCGCCCAGGAAGTGCTGCACGAGCTCACCACGCGCGGCGTGCAGGGCATCGCGGACCTGACCGTGCGCTTCGACTCGGGCTTCGAGGCGAAGGACAAGCTGGTCAACAAGGACCCCACCTTCGGCAAGCTGATCGTGGCCGTGCAGGTTGAAAAGGGCTTCGAGGCCGAGGCCTACGAGCTGCTGCGCCTGGCCTCGCTGGAGGTGCTCGCGCGCACGCGCATCGAGGGCCAGGCCCTGCGTCCCGACGGCGGCGTGATCAAGGGCGCCAAGTTCCTGACCAACCTGCCGGAGCACACCAAGGTGCTGGAGGCGCCGCTGTTGCGCGAGCACTCGTACAAGCCCGCCGAGGGCCGGCACGTGAACTGGGTGGTCGGCTTCCTGCGCGGCGCGTGAACGCAACGAGCCCGACTCGTGAGAGCCGGGCTCGCGTCGGGCACCGTGGGTTCAGTAGTTGAACTGAATCTGGCAGCGAACGACGTGGCCCTTCTCGTCGTAGATGCTCTTCGTGTAGACCTTGCGGTGGGCCATGTCGTACTCGGCGACGATCTCGAGCGCGCTGATCAGCTGCCACTCGACGCCGATGCCGAGCTCCTTGACCACGTGCGTGGGCGCGTTGGTCTCGAACTTCTTGCCGCCGTCGTAGTAGGTGGCGCGCACGTACGGGATGATCGCCTTGGTCCAGCCGATCTCGTCGATCTTGTACATCAGCTGCGCGTAGCCACCGCCGAGCTTGCGGGCCTCGACGCGCGTGCGCTCGTTCTCGCCAGCGGCGGGTCCGACGCCCCAGTTGCCTTCCGCCGCGAAGCCGAACGGCTGCGGGTAGATGACGATGGTGCCGCCGACGCGCGCGTCGCGGATGTTCTTGTCTTCGCGCGTGTAGCCGTCGCCGAGCGAGACCTGATACTTGCCGAAGTAGCCCTGCGCGCTGAGCTCGACGAACTGCTCGCCGAACTTGAAGGGCCAGGTGAGACGCGCGACGCCGGTCATGTCGTCGGAGACGGCGGGGCGGTTGGCGGCCTGGCCGTTGACGATGCCGATGCCGAGCACACCGTAGTCGCCCGAGCCCTTGAGGCCGGAGTCGACCAGGTACTTGAAGCGCTCGCGGATGTGCGCCGGCGCGTAGTAGAAGTGGATGCCGAGGTCGCGCTCGTCGCGGAACGCGGTGTTGATGGCGTCGTTACGGTCGAGCGGCAGGCGGTTCTGCGAGGACTGCAGGTTCTCGAAGCCGAACGGCACCTTGGACTGACCAACGCGGAAGCGGAACTCCTTCTTCTTGTCGATCGAGAGGTCCGCGTACCAGTCGCGCATGATGGCGACGTTGAGCTGGGTGTCGATCACCGACGCGAAGTCGGGCTGCAGGTAGATGAACACGTGGTCGTGCACATCACCCTGGATGATCACGCGGGCGCGGCGGATGCCGAAGCCGTTGTCCTTGCCGAGGTAGCGATCACCCTGCGAGTTCTTCAGGTTGTCGTTGCGGTTGATGCCGGGGATGCGGTTGTAGCGAAACTGCGTGTAGCCGCGGATCTTGATCTTCTCGTACCAGTGCTTCTCGGGCTCCTTGGGCGGCTCGGCCGGCGCGGCGAGCGGCGAGGGAGCCTCGACTGCCGGTCCCTGCACGGAGACGACCGCGGGCGCGAGCTCGATCCGTCCGTCCTGGCGCTGCTGCACCTCGGGCGCCTGCGTGGGCGGCGCCTCGGCGTTCACGGGCGCCGGCACTGGCGCTTCGGCGGCTGGCGGCGGGGCAGGCGGAACCGCTTCCGGAGCGGGCGCACCCTGGGCGAGCGCGCTCGAGACGGACAGTAAGGTCGAACAGAACAGGACACTCAGGCGTGCGCCAACGGGCGCCACACGACGCATTGCGGACATCGCTTCCTCGCACGACACGGCCGAGCCAACGACCCGCGTCATCGCGAGCCGGTCAGCCGAGTTCAGGTCCGAGCGCGGGCTCCAGGGGGTGACGACAGGGGCGTCGCCGCGTTCCGAAGCCGCTCTCGGCAGCGGGGTCTTCTTACGCGGCGACCGGACGCCCGTTGGTGACATCCAGGCAAACTCGACCGCGCGCCGACGTCCCGAGCAGGCTGGAATCGCCGACGAATGCGACATGCCCCGCCGACACCGACACAAGCGTCTGGTATTTACGACGCTCCGGGGAGGCTGGGCCGGGAATCGTCGTATCTTGCCGGGCAGAACCCAGGAGGAGAAATGCCGGACCGGATCGCCGTCGATGCGTTGACCACCCTGCTCGCCGCCGAGCCAGCGCTCGCGGACCACGCCGCGGGCTGGAAGGTGGCGCTCAACTTCCCCGGCGTGCAGCGCAAGCTCGGGCTCACGCACGCGCTCGCCGCGCCGCTGCGTAGTCTGCAGACTTACTCGCCCGGCGACAGCCTCTCGCCCGCGGTGCACGTCGAGGCGGAGGTCGCGCTGCGCCTCGCCGCGGACGTGCGCAGCGCATCGGAGCCGCTGGTGGTCGAGTGGGCCGCGCCGTGCCTGGAGCTGGTCGACTACGCGCTCTCGCGCGATGGGCTCGGGGCGATGTTCGCGCACTCGTTCTTCCACGCCGGCATCGTGCTCGGCACGCCGTGCCCGCTCGCGAAGCTGTCGCTGCCGACGCCCTACCCGCGCGCGGGTGAGCGCGAGCGCTTGCCCGGCTCTGTGCCCGATGATCTGCTCGACGCGCTGGACGGCTTGCGGGCGCTGGTGATCGCGGCAGGCGGCGCGCTGCGCAAGGGACAGCTCGTGTTGTGCGGCTCGTACATCGAGCCCGTGCCGCTGGCGCAGCGTGTCGATGTGGACTTCGGCCCCGCGCTCGGCACGCTCTCTATCTCGCGTGAGTTTGGCTGAACTTTTCGGGATTGCCCGGACCACGTCACGTGCGCGTCACGCGCGGACGCGAGCCTTGTCCGCGATGTCGAACAACAAGCTCCCGCGCCGTGACTTCATGCGCACGCTTGCCATCGCCACCGGCGGCGTCACCGCGCTCACCACCTTGCCCAGCTCGATCGAAAAGGCGCTCGCGATCCCCGCCAATCGTCGCACGCGCAGCCTGCGCGACGTCGAGCACGTGGTGATCCTGATGCAGGAGAACCGCTCCTTCGATCACTACTTCGGCACGCTCTCGGGCGTGCGCGGCTTTGGCGATCGCCATCCGATCCCGGTCGCGGATCGACCCGGCCTCGAGGGCAAGACGGTGTGGCTGCAGCCGGGCGAGAACGCTCCGGTGGTCACGCCGTTCCGGCTCGACACCGGCCATGCGTTCGGCCTGATGCGCATCGACGGAACGCCGCACAGCTGGCCCGACGCGCAGCAAGCGTGGGATCACGGCCGGCTCGGCAACTGGCCCGCCGCCAAGCGCGATCACTCGCTCGGCTACTTCGGCGAGGCGGACATCCCGTTCCAGTACGCGCTCGCGAACGCGTTCACGCTCTGCGACGCGTACCACTGCGCGTTCCACGGCGGCACCAACACCAACCGCCTGTTCCACTGGACCGGCACCAACGATGGCCTCGCGCAGGGCCACGGTCCCGCGACCGACAACAGCTACGACAACCTCGAGCACGACGCGCAGGGTGGCTACAGCTGGCGCACGTACAGCGAGCGCCTGGAGCAGGCGGGCGTGAGCTGGCGCGTCTACCAGGACATGGCCGACAACTTCACCGACAACTCGGTCGCCGGCTTCCGCACCTTCCGCGCCTCGTACTTCGACGAGCCCGGCGCCGATCCCGAGCTCGCGCGGCGCGGCCTCTCCACGCGCGATCTCGACCTGCTCGCACAGGACGTGCTCGACGGCACG
>JBEVNG010000090.1:0-10403 GCA_040508235.1 Polyangiales bacterium
TCCGGCAGATGAAGCTGGTCTGGAAGAAGATGCCGCAGGCCTTCGAGATGAACCCGATCGAGCAGTTCAAGCGCAACATCTACGTGGCGCCGTTCTTCGAGGACGACCTCGCGGAGCTGATCGAGAACATCGGTGCCGATCACGTGCTGTTCGGCTCGGACTACCCGCACCCCGAGGGTCTCTCCGATCCGGTCACCTTCCCCGATCACCTGCCGCCGAACCTGCCGCAGGACGACCTCGCGAAGATCATGGGCGGCACGCTCGGCCGCCTGATGCGCGCCGAGGGCTCGGTCGCCGACGCTGCCGCCGCCGAATAAGGTCGAGGACCAGGGCATGGATCACGTCATCTACGAAGTCGTGGACTCGATCGCGGTGATCACGTTGAACCGGCCCGAGGCAGCCAATGCCCAGAGCCGTCAGACGCTGGTCGAGCTCGATCAGTGTTGGAAGTCGGCGGACCAGGACCCTCAGGTCAAGGTCATCGTCTTCAAGTCCAACGGCAAGCACTTCTCCGCCGGACACGACATGTCCAGCGTCAAGACCGGCACCGAGAAGCCTGCCGAATACAAGGCAGACGACTGGTACGACTGGGAACACCGCCACTACCTGCACTACGCCAAGTCCTGGCGTGAGGTGCCCAAGCCGTCGCTCGCGGCGGTGCAGGGCAAGTGCATCGCGGCGGGGCTGATGCTCTGCTGGCCGTGTGACCTGATCCTCGCGGCCGACAACGCGCTGTTCTCGGATCCGGTACTCGCGATGGGCATGTGCGGCGTGGAGCTGCACGCGCACGCCTGGGAGTTCGGCCCGCGCAAGGCCAAGGAGCTGCTGTTCACCGGCGACGCGATCACGGCGGAGGAGGCGCGTCAGCTGGGCATGGTCAACAAGGTGGTGCCGCTCGACGAGCTGGTGTCCGCCACCATGGCGATGGCGCAAAAGATCGCGCAGCAGGACGCGTTCGCGCTGCGCATGGCCAAGCGCGCGGTCAACAAGACGATGGACATCCAGGGCTACACCAACGCGATCGATGCGGTGTTCGACATGCATCACCTCGGGCACATGCGCGCGGCGCTGGTGACCGGCGGCATCCCCGCGCTGGTCGGCCTCAACAAGATGCGCGACAAGGGGAAGACCTGATGGCGGACGAGGGCAAGACCACGCGCGTGACGCAAGAAGCGCGGGCATGGGTGGATGACGTGCTGGTGGCCGTCTCGGCGGAGACGTTGCGCATCGACAAGCGCGGCACGCAGCCGGTGCTGTGCTTCCCCAAGAAGGACCTGCACGGCACCCTGCCCGCCACCGGCGTGCTCACCTCGGCGCCGGAGGGCTACGTCGCGTTCGACACTGCCGAGCCGCGCGTGCGCGTGATGATCGTCGACCGCTATCCGGGGGACCCGGAGGGCTTCCACAACCTGGTGCGCTTTCCGACCTGGGGCGATGCCACCGACCTGGTCGCGATGCTCGACGTTCGCGCCGAGGGCAGCGACTACCTCAGCATCGTGCGCGACAACGCCGCCAACCCGCACCGCGACGTGGTCGAGGCGAGCCAGATCCTCGGCCAGGCCCTGGTGGCGGCCGGTCGCAAGTACCCGGACCGCCGCGCCGTCAACGCGTCGATGGCGTTCTTGAAGGTGGCGAACACCTCGGAGCCGCTTCGTGTGCAGCTCGAGGAGCACTCGAACGGCCGCCAGTTCACCGCGCTGGGCGTGAAGGTCGTGCAGGCGGGCAAGTTGGCGGCGAGTGGAACCATGTTGCTCGACGTCACCGCGCCCGACGTGATGCGCCACGAGGAGCCCGCGGGCACGCTCAGCAACCCGTACGACGCGGTCTTCTACGACATGTCGATGACGGGGCGCGACATGCGCTACGTCGAGGGCGCGTACAGCAACGATCCCGACGCCCCCGTCGGGCCGCCGGACATCGATGCCTGGCTGCGCTTTCGAGGCGTGCCGGAGGATCGCTTCCTCCATCAGGCGCTCCTGGCGAGCTTCACCGGCAACGCGTCGATCGCCGCCGCCATGCGTCCGCACGCGGGCATCGGCCAGAGCCAGGCACACCGCACGCTCTCCACGGCGATCAACGCGATCACCATCTCGTTCCACGCCGACGTGCGCGCCGACCAGTGGCTGCTCTACAAGCACCGCTCGACCTTCGCGGGCGCCGGCATGACGCACTCCGACAACCGCGTCTACGACGCGAAGGGGAAGCTGCTCGCGTCGTTCTCGGTGGAGGCGATGGTCCGCGCCATGCCCACCTCGCGCGCGGTCAACGAAAAGACCGCGCTGTGAGGCGCGCCGGGCGCGGCGTGCCGGTGGCTCAAGATTTGCTATCCCAGCGCCCGATGGCCAGGAGTAAGCCGCGCGACGCGGTGCCGGCAAAGACCGCGCGCGCTCAGGTGAGCGTCGCCAAGACGCCCGAGCCCAAGGCAACCCGCTCCACCAAGGGCGCACGCACGCGCGAGCGCCTGGTGGAGGCTGCCAAGGAAGTGTTCGAGGAGCTCGGCTTCCTGGAGGCGCGCATCGCCGACATCGCCGAGCGCGCCGGCCAGGCGCACGGCTCGTTCTATTACTACTTCGACTCCAAGGAAGAGATCTTCCGCGAGGTCGCCGCGTCGGTCGACCAGCGCCTGTTCGCGCCGATGACCGACGTCATCCTGGCGCAGTCCAAGCTCGCGCCCAAGCAGCGCATCCAGGAAGCGATGCGGCGCCACTTCGACAGCTACCGCGAGGAGGCCAAGATCCTCGGCCTGATCGAGCACGTCTCGCGCTACGACCCGGAGGTCAACAAGATCCGGCTGGAGCGCCACGCGCGCTACACGGAGGAGGTCGCCGCGTCGATCCGCCAGCTGCAGAAGCGCAAGCTCGCCGACCCCACGCTCGATCCGATGTTGGCGGCGGCCGCGCTCGGTTCGCTGACCTATCGCTTCGCCGAGATGTGGCTGGTGCACGGCGCCGTCGAGAGCACCATGGAGCACGCCGTCGAGCAGGTCTCCCAGATCTTCATCAACGCCCTGCGCCTCAAAGACGTCTGACGCGCGGCTCGGGTTACTTCGATGCTTGCGAGCGGCTGCGGGGCACGTCGCGGAAGGGCACGTCCTTGTCGAGCGTGATCTCGCGGGGCATGTTGAGCACGCGCTCGGCGATCACGTTGGCGGCCATCTCGGTGGTGCCGCCGCCGATGCAGCCGGCCTGGCGGATCAAGAAGTAGTTGCCCCACTCCGCCAGCGCGCCATCGTCGTCGGTCCAGGCCGCGCCGGCGCTGCCGGCGAGGTCGAACGCGATGGTAGTGCGGCGCACCTCGTTCCAGCCGGCGTACAGGCGCGCGATCGCCGACGACTGGTCTGAAAGCGTGCGCGTCATGATGCCCTGGCCGACGCGACGCTTGAGTGCCTCGCCCACCACGTGCATCGTCTGTGCTTCGCCGATCAGCTCCTGCGCGCGCGGATCCTCGGCGCGCCCGGCGGCCTCCGCGATCTTGAGCATCGCCGCGCCGCCCGTGCCGGGGCGCGTGTTGCCCTCGGGATAGGTCACCAGCGGCGAGTTGCGGCTCATGCGCTCGTAGAACATCCAGCGACTGCCGACGGTCCAGCCCATGTCGACGCCACCGACGCGGTAGCTATCCGGGATGCGCAGATCCGTCAGGTACTCCTGGCAGAACTCCTTGGAGCCGTTGAGCATCTCGATGCGCTGCACCTCGATGCCGGGGCTCTTGATCGGGAAGATGAAGACCGTCAGGCCGCTGTGCTTGTTCTTGTCCCAGTTGGTGCGGGCGAGGCACAGGCCCCAGTCCGACCACCAGGCGCCGGTGGTCCACACCTTGGAGCCGTTGAGGATCCAGTCGTCACCGTCCTTGACGGCGGTGGTGATCGCACCCGCGACGTCGGAGCCGCAGCTGGGCTCGGACAGGAACTGCATCCACAGCTCCTCGCCCTTCAGGATCGCCGGCACGTGCTTGAGCTTCTGCTCCTCGGTGCCGAACTCCAGCAGCACCGCGAGGCACGGCGTGAACGTGGGCACCTGCGCGCGGCTCGGCCACTCGTAGCCACGCAGCTCCGCGTTCAAGATGCGCTGATGCTTGGGCGTGAGGCCCTGGCCGCCGTACTCCTTGGGGATCGCCACCCCGGCGAGGCCGGCGTCGAAGAACATGCGCTGGAGCTTGCGCTCGTGCGCGACCTCCTCGAGCTCTTCTTCGTCGGCACGCTCGGAGCGCGCCATGCTGGCCGCGACCTTGTTGACCGACGGCTTGAGGTTGGCGCGGATGAACGCGCGAGCGCGCTCGCGGAAGCTCTCGAGACTCTCGACTTCAGCCACGGGCGGCCTCCTTCTTGGCCACGAAGTTGGCGACGCGACGGTAGTGCACGTCGGAGGTGCCGAGCAGCGCGCGGTTGAGCGTGCCGCGGCGCAGGTACAGGTGCAGATCGTGCTCGTAGGTGACGCCGATGCCGCCGTGCATCTGCACGCAGTCCTGCAAGAGCTCGACGCCGTTCTGACCGATGTACGCCTTGGCGGCGCTGACCAGCTCGCCCGCGTCGGGGCTGTCGCTGGCGACCGCGCGCGCGGCCTCGTCGCTGATCGCGTGGCTCGCCTGCAGCCAGGTCGCCATCTGCGCAAAACGGTGCTTGAGCGCCTGGTACGAGGCCAGCGGACGGCCGAACGAGTAGCGGTCGAACGACCACTCGACCGTCATGTCGAAGCCGCGCTGCATCGCGCCCACGGCCTCGGCGTTGAGTACCACCAGCGCCTGCTGCAGCTGACGCTCCACGTCGGCCGCGGCCGCGCCGAGGTCCCCCACGAGCGCGCCGACCGGCAAGCGCACGTTCTCGAACTTCACCGCGCCAAAGCGGCGCGTGAGGTCGACATTGCGCATCGCGACCACGCTCACGCCCTGGGTGTCCGCCGGCACCACGACCTGCGTCAGGCCGCTGCCGGTGCGTCCCGTGACCAGGAAGAAGCTCGCCTGTGCCGCGGACTCGACGGGGCGCTTGATGCCGTTGAGCACCAGCTCGTTGCCCTCGACCCTGATCTCCAGGCCGGGATGCAGGCCGTCGTTGGGCGGCAGCTCCGAGAACGCCCAGCCCGCGATCGATGTGCCCTCCAGCAAGCCCGCGATCAAGTCCTCGCGCGTGTTGGTCAGCGCGAGCGTGCTCGCGATCACGTTGCTCGAGAGCAGCGGACCCGGCGCGGCGTGCTTGCCGAACTCGAACGCGACGAGGCTCAGGTCGATCAGACCGCTGTCGGACACCGCGACGCCGCCGTGGCTCTCCGGCACCAGCAGCGACGTCCAGCCGAGCTCGGCGCCGCGACGCCAGTAGTCCTTGCCGAATCCGACCGGATCATCGCGCAACCTGCGCAGCTCGGTGACCGGCACCTGGCCGTCCAAGAAGCGGGCAGTCGTCCTCGTGAAGAGGTCCTGCTCCGAGCTCAACTCCAGCAGCATGCAAAGCTCCTAGTTGGAGTAACGTCCACCGTTGACACTCAGGGTGTGGCCGGTGATGTAGTCCGCATCGTCAGACGCGAGGAAGGTGCACGCCGCGGCGATGTTCTCCGGGCGACCCGGGCGACCCATGGGCGAGCGCGCGGCGACGGCGTCGATGGGCACGCCCATGCCCGCCTGGCCCTCGTTGCGCAGCATCGGCGTGTCGACGAAGCCCGGCGGCACGTTGTTGACGGTGATGCCCTGCGACGCGACCTCGGCCGCGAGCGACTTGGTGAACGCGATCACGCCACCCTTCGACGCCGCGTACGCGGTCATGCGCGCGCTGCCCGTCTGCGCGCTCGAAGAGGAGACGTTGATCACGCGACCCCACTTGGCCGCCAGCATGTCCGGCAACACCGCCTGGGTGACGACCAGCATGCTCTTGAGGTTGATGGTCATCACGCGATCCCAGTCGTCTTCCGTGGTCTCCATGAACGCGCGAAAGTCGGTGATGCCGGCGTTGTTCACCAGCACCTGCACCGGGCCGAACTGCTTGCGCACGACCTCGAGCGCGGCATCCACCTGCGCGCGCTTGGAGACGTCGACGCGACTCGCGAGCGCACGTCCACCGGCGGCCACGAGCTCGGCCGCGGCCTTTTGCGCGCCTTGCTCGTTCAGATCCCAGATCGCGACGCGCGCGCCTTCGCGTGCGAAGCGTTGCGCCGTCGCCAGGCCGATGCCGGATGCGGCCCCCGTAACCACCACGACCTTGTTCTCGAGAGACATCTCGCCCGCTCCGGTAGTGAACAGCTGTGTTCATTAGCGTCGCGCGCGAAAATACGCAAGCACTCCGGCGGGGTTGGCCGCGGGCGCCCAATCATCGGCTGCGAGCTGTTAGCCCTGCGCCTTGCGCGCGCGCTTGGGCTTGCTCGCTGGCTTACTTTCCTCGCTGGCGGCGCGCTTGCCGAGCCTGTTCTCCAGGTCGGGATAGCGCTCGGACCGCAGCGTGCCGTGCATGGTCAGGCGCACGATCTCGCGCGTGTAGCGCTTCATCATTTGGTGGCGTTCCTTGGCGGTGCGCGCGTGCGAGCGCACCCACACCGGCCAGATGAACGCGCCCGAGATCAACAACACCGACAGCACCTCGACGTCGATGCCCGGCTGCGCGAGCGCGGTCTTGGCGAAGCGCTTGAAGCTCGATTCGTAGAAGCGCCAGAACGGATCGTTCGAGGGCTGCTTGTTGCTCAGCACCTCGAACAACCAGATGCGCCCGAGCTCGGGGTTCTCCATCGCGAACTCGGCGAGGTTGTCGTTCACGCGATCGACGTCGGCGGCGCCGGCCGGCATCTCGCTCTCGTCGAGCTCGCTCGGATCGCCGAACACCGCGCGGAACAGCTTGTCGCTGACCCAGGCCGCCGTCGCTTCGATCAGCTGCTCGCGCGTCTGGAAGTGCTGGTACGCGGTGCCGCGGTTGACGCCCGCGCGACGCGCGACCTCGACCACGCTGACACCTTCCTTGCCATCCTGCGCCAACACCTCGCGCGCCGCCTCGAGGATGGCTTCGCGGGTGCGTTCGGGGTCACGTTTTCTGCGGGTCCGCTTCTCGGTCATCGGGCAGCACCGGTCATACCAGACGGCGGGGAACTGGCCCACGAAGCTGCACGGCTTTCCGCGCGCGGCCAAAGGCAGCCCAACTCGGCGCAAACCATCCGGAATGAACAGCACTGTTGACTACGTTTGACGGCCCGTCTAGCTTCGCCCGAGCGCTCGAAGTCCGAGGAGCGTCACGAGGAGACAGCCCCCGATGTCACTGCAAAACGGACGCTACAAAGCCGCCACGCCCGCCCAAGCCGCCGAAGGCTGGAGCCTCCAGCGCCTCACCTCCCCCAGCTCCCTGTTCGGTGCGAACGGCCTGCGCAATGGCCCCGACGGGCGTGTGTACGTGGCCCAGGTCGCGGGCAGCCAGATCAGCGCGCTGGATCTCGCCAGCGGTGCACTGGAGACCATCAGCGCCGCGGGCAGCGACGTGGTCGCGCCGGACGATGTCGCCTTCGACGCCCAGGGCAACCTCTACATCACCGAGTACTACGACGGCCGCGTCAGCGTGCGCGACAAGAGCGGCAAGACGCGCGTGCTGCGCGACGACGTGCCGGGAGCCAACGGCATCACCGTGCACGACGGGCGTCTGTTCATCGACGAGTGCCGCATCGGCGGGCGCCTGCTGGAGCTCGACCTGAACGGCGGCGCGCCGCGCGTGCTGGCCGAGAACCTGATGATGCCCAACGCGCTCGAGGCGGGTCCGGACGGCAAGCTGTACTTCCCCGTGCTCGGCACCAACGAGATCGCGCGCATCGATCCGGCGGGTGGCACGCCGGAGAAGGTCGCCGGCGAGCTCGGTGGGCCCACGGCGGTGAAGTTCGACGCCAAGGGTCGCATCGTGTCGACGCAGGTCGGCAGCGGACAGGTGCTGCGCATCGATCCGCAGAGCGGCGAGCGCAGCGTGCTCGCGCAGCTGCCGCCCGGCATCGACAACCTCACCTTCGTCGGCGAGCGGCTGTTCGTCTCGCACTTCACCGGCACCATCGCCGAGGTTCTGGGCGACGGCAAGACCCGCAACGTCGTCGAGGGCGGGCTCAGCTGGCCGCTCGATCTCGCGGTCGCGTCGGACGGCAGCGTGTTCATCGCCGACGGTCACCACATGTTCAAGGTGCCGCCGGGCGGCAAGCTGGAGGTCGTGGGCATGTTCATGATGCCGGGCTTCCCCGGCAACGTGCGCGGTCTGGCGGCGGCCGGCGACGGCGAGCTGCTGGTCACCAACGCCAACGGTCAGGTCTCGCGCTATCGCCCCGCCGCGGGCGAGAACGAGGTCATCGCCGAGGGCCTCGATCAGATCTACGGCATCGCGCTCGCGCCCAACGGCGCCGCGGTGGTCGTGGAGCAAGGCACCGGGCGCGTGCTGTCGATCAAGACCGGCAACACCGAGGTGCTCGCCACGGGGCTGAAGAACCCGGTCGGCGTGGCGGTCGCGAGCGATGGCTCGGTCTACGTCGCCGAGACCGGCCGCGTGGTGAAGCTCGCGGGTGGCAAGAGCGAGGCCGTGATCGACGGCCTGCAGCAGCCGCAGGGTCTGGTGGTGCACGACGGCGTGCTCTACGTCGTCGACGCGGGCGCCAAGACCGTCACCAGCCTCGATCTCAAGAGCAAGAGCAAGGCCGTGATCGCGCGCGAGCTGCCGGTCGGTGCGCCTCCGGGTGTCACCGCCAAGCCGCTGCGTGGCATCGCGCCGTTCACCGGACCGCAGGGACCGTTCGCCGGCATCACCGCCGGCGCGGACGGCACGCTGTACGTCGCGGCGGATGGCGAAGGCAGCGTGCTCGCGCTGCGCAAGCGCTGAACCCGAACAGGTAGGTCGCAGATGGAACAGATCAGCTTGGACGGCCGCATCGTGATCGTCGCGGGCGCGGCCGGCGGTGGCATCGGCACGACGGTCACCCAGAAGGTGGCGCGCGCCGGTGCGACCGTGATCGCGGTCAGCCGCTCGCCGCAGAACCTGGAGACGCACATCGCGCCGCTGGTGAAGGAAGGTTTGTCGGTGATCCCGGTGGCCGCCGACATCGCGACCGACGAGGGCATCGCCAAGGCGATGGAGCAGGCCAAGCGCGCCAAGGGTCAGCTCTACGGGCTGGTCAACGTGGCGGGCAACGCGCCGCCCGCGACCTGGATGCGCGGCACGCGCGTCACGCGCGAGGACTGGCGCTCGCTGTTCACGGCCAACCTGGAGACGATGTTCTTCATGAGCCAGGCGGTCGCCGCCGAGCTGCGCGCACAGAAGAAGCCGGGCTCCATCGTCTCGATCTCTTCCATCAGCGGCCTCAACACCGCGCCCTATCACATCGCGTACGGCACCGCGAAGGCGGCCATCGTCGCCGCGACGCGCACGCTCGCGGCGGAGCTGGCGCTCGACGACATCCGCTTCAACGCGATCGCACCCGGTCCCACCGCCACGCCCGCGTCGCGCACCTTCATCGAAGACGACGCCGAGCGCGACGCCAAGGCGATCTCGATGGGGCGCCGCGGCACACCCGAGGAGCAGGCGGGCGCGATCCTGTTCTTCCTGTCGGAGCTGTCGGGGTACATCACCGGCCAGACGATCCTGGTCGACGGCGGGCTGAACCTGCGCTGGACGCACCTCGGCGCCGACAACACCTCGCTGTTCCTCAAGGACGAGGGCTTCCGCGCGGCGATGAAGCGTTGAGGGCAGTCATGAGCGAACCCGCGAACAAGATCGATGAAGTGATCGAGCCGCTCTCCGAGCCGGTGACCATCGGACCCGAGGCGTACACCTCCGAGGCGTATGCACGCGCGGAGGCCGACAAGCTGTGGGCCAAGGTCTGGCAGCAAGTCGGACGCGTGGAGGAGCTGCCGAACGTCGGCGACTTCCTCACCTACGACATCCTGGACGACTCGATCATCGTCACGCGCGCGGCGCCCGACCGCTTTCGCGCGTTCTTCAACGTGTGCGCGCACCGCGGGCGCAGGCTGGTCGATTGTCCGGAGGGCGCCAAGAACGCCTGTGGCCACACCAAGAAGTCGTTCGTGTGCGGCTTCCACGGCTGGGCGTTCGATCTCGACGGCGAGTGCGTCGCGGTGCCGGACCAGGAGAACTGGAAGCGCTCGCTGACGCGCGACAACACGCGCCTGAAGGAAGTACAGGTCGACACCTGGGGCGGCTGGCTCTGGATCAACATGGATCCCAACGCCGAGCCGCTGCGTCAGTACCTGGAGCCGGCGGCGAGCATGCTCGATCCGTTTCAGCTGGAGAACCAGCGCTACCGCTGGCGGCGCTGGTTGATCTTCGACTGCAACTGGAAGGTCGCGCTCGAGGCGTTCAACGAGATCTACCACGTCAAGAAGACGCACCCCGAGTTCAACCAGTTCGGTGACTACCCGGGCTGGGCCAAGGTGCAGGGCAAGCACAGCAACATCGGCTA
>JBEVNG010000097.1:0-6165 GCA_040508235.1 Polyangiales bacterium
AGGGCAACGCACAGGCCAAGCCGCAGGGCAGGCTGGGGCGCCGCGGCCAGGGCCTGCCGACGCGCTCGCGCTGAGTAACACTACGCTCCATGGCATACCGCACCGCTCCCGATCACGCGGAGACCGGCTGGCCCAAGGGCGTCCCCTACATCATCGGCAACGAGGGCAGCGAGCGCTTCAGCTTCTACGGCATGAAGGCGATCCTGTTCGTCTACCTGACGCACCTCTTGGCGAACCAGGGCGTGACGGGCGCGACGGCGGAGCGCGAGGCGACCGAGCTGGTGCACACCTTCAACGCGGGCGTCTACGCGCTGCCGATGGTGGGCGCGCTGATCGCGGATCGCTGGTGGGGCAAGTACCCCACCATCCTGTGGCTGTCGCTGGTGTACTGCGCGGGCCACGCCTGCCTCGCGATGTTCGACGGCGACTTCCGCGGCTCCGCGATCGGCTTGATCCTGATCTGCGTGGGTGCGGGTGGCATCAAGCCGTGCGTGTCCGCGCACGTCGGGGATCAGTTCGGGCGCGGCAACTGGAGCAAGGTCGAGCGCGTCTACCAGGCCTTCTACTTCACCATCAACTTCGGCTCGGTGTTCTCCACGCTGCTGATCCCGTGGCTCAAGTCGCACTACGGGTTCGGCGTGGCCTTCGCGGTGCCGGGCGTGCTGATGGCGGTCGCGACCGTGGCGTTCTGGGGAGGGCGAAACGTGTTCATCCACGTTCCGCCCAAGCCCGGCGGCAAGCTCGGCGCCATCGACGTGTTGGCGGGCGCGCTGCTGTTCATGACCATCGCGATGCCGATGTTCGGGGGTGGCTTGCTGCCGTGGTACGCGGCGCTGTCGCCGCTCGGAAAGCTCGCTATCTCGATCGTGTTCGCGGTGGCCGGGCTGGCGGTTTTCCAGCTGCGCCAGCGCACGGAGCCCGATGACGGGTTCCTGGCCGTGCTGATGCACTCGCTGCGGGCTCGTGAAGAGGCGCCACCCGTGGAAGGCCTCGGCAAGTTCTGGTGGCCGGCCGCGCAGCGCTTTGGACGCGAGGCCGCCGAGGGCCCACCGGCGGTGCTGCGCATCCTGTCCGTGTTCGCGATGGTGAGCGTGTTCTGGGCGCTGTTCGATCAACACAGCTCCAGCTGGATCGCGCAGGCCAAGGACATGGACCGCGAGTTCACGCTGTTCGGGTCCAGCTTCACGGTGTTGCCCGAGCAGATCCAGGCCGCCAACCCAGCGCTGGTGATGCTGCTGGTGCCGCTGACGGGCGGCTTCCTCTACCCCGGCATGAAGAAGCTCGGCCTGGAGCTCACGCCGCTACGACGCATGACCGTGGGCATGTTCATCGCGTCGCTGGCGTTCGTGATCGTCGCGCTCGCGCAGCGGCGGATCGACGCGGGCGAGCACGTGCACGTCGGCTGGCAGCTGTTCGCGTTCGTGGTGCTGACGCTGGCGGAGGTGATGGTGTCGATCACCGGCCTCGAGTTCGCGTACACGCAGGCGCCGCGCCCGATGAAGTCGCTGCTGATGGGCTTCTGGATGTTGACGGTCTCGCTCGGCAACATCCTGGTCGCGTTCCTGGCGCACTTCCAGGACCTGCCGCGCGTGACCTTCTTCTGGACCTTCGCCGGGCTGATGCTCGCCGCGGCCGTGGTCTTCGGCGTGCGCGCGGCGTTCTACAAGTACAAGACGTACACGCAGTGAGGCTCGAGCTCACGGAGCGAGCCCGTACTCCCACAAGAACTGACCGCTGCCCAGCATCGGGTCCCCGCTGAACGTGCCGCCGAGCCACGGCGTGCCGTCGTCGCCGAACGAGATGGCGCGCGGCTTCCAGCCTTCGCTAAGCAAGCCGGTGCCGAGCACCTTCCCGTCCGCGTCCCAGTCGAACGCGAAGTACCTGGATGGGCCGTCCTGCAGTGGGTATTCGCCGGCCTCGGTGACATAGCCGATCAGCTGGCCGCGACCCGACGGCGTGATGTCGGCATCGACCCAACCCACCTTGCGCCGGTTCGCCACCGGACGCGTCCATAGGTGCTTGAACGAGCCATCGTACTTCGACACGAACACGCGCGTCGTCATGACGTAGTTGTCCACGTCTTCGGTGAGCGTGAACGCATCGGGAGAGGGCAGGGCGGTCTCGGTGTCTGTTTGGCCCGCGACATAGACGTTGCCCGCGCTGTCGCCAAGCAGCTTGCCTTGCTGCGCGAACTCGTAGAGCTTGTGCTGTGCGCCCGCCTTGCCGCTCGTGCGGTCGACCTCCATCACGCACTCACGATTGAGCTCCAGCAACTTGCCGCCGATCACCTTCAGCGAGCGAATGTCCGAGTTCGCGCCCAGCCAGCAATCGCCGCTGTCTTCGTCGTGCGGGATCGAGCGCCACTGCTCGACGCCGCGCGCGTCGAACGCGATGATCATCGTCTCGGTGCCGTACAGGTCGCTATCGTAGTGCTTGCCGCCGAGGTCGAGCTCGCCCTTGCACACCACGGCAGCTACGTACACCTCGCCGAGCTCACCGACCGCGAGCTTGGACGCGCAGAGGCTCGCTCCGGGTGCGCTCACGCTCTGCGTCCACAGCTGCTTGCCGTCGAGGTCCGTCACCAGCACCAGCGCTCCGCTGTTGGTGGAGCTGCCCAGCAGATACAGGCGATCGCCCACACGCTGCATGGGCAACGCGGAGCCGCCTTCGTCTGCGTCAGCGCTCCACACGAACCTCGAGTCCTCGCCCACGCTGGCCTGGAACAGCGCGCCCGACGAGAGCTCGAGGCCGGTGTCGACCTCGCCGTCGAAGCTGCTGCCGATGGTTGCGAACACCTGCTCGGGTGTCTTGCCGCCGGCGACGCTGCCAAAAGTCGCGCTACTGGGCGCGTCGTAGGTCCAGCGCAGCCCACCGTGCGACTGGCACACGGGCAACGCGGGGCCGCACAGCTCGGGTTGCAAGCACGCCATCGCGGGGCACGCGGAGCACGCATCGGGCGCCTTAAGGTCCACCTCGCAGCCGTTGCTCAGCTCGCCGTCGCAGTCCGCGTAGCCCTTCTCGCACAGGTAGTTGCACACCTTGTTGCCCTCGAATCCGCGCACGTGCGGGGGGACGTTCGTGCACGACTTTCCGGCGGTCGGAGCGCTGGCGTCGCTGCCCTTGCCGGGCGCCGGCACGGCTGCGTCGCCGCCGAGGTGGCTGCTCCCGTCAGCGGGGCGGCCGCCCGCGTCGGTACCGGGAGCTTCGGGGGGCTCGGCTGGCTCCTCGTCTCCGCAGGCGAGGAGAGCGAGCAGCGCCGTGGCCAGGAGCATTCGCGTGATCATGCGGTTGCGACTATCACGGGGCGCCAGGACGTTCTGGCTCGCTCACCCCCGAAGGCGTGCGGTTAACACTGATCGCTCGTCGCGGTGCGGCTTGGCGCAGCCGTCTCCAGGTGCAACAGCTACATCCATGGATCCGCTCGAGCGCTTCGCGCGTGGCGTGTGCTCGGCGCCGGTTGCGCTGATGGAGCTGTTGCTGGAGAGCGAGGACGTCGCCGCGGTCGAGCGCCAAGTCGCGGGTGTGCCGCCCTTGCGTGACTTGCTCGCGCGTCACCGCGCGGGCTGCGAGAAGCTGGTGGCTGGCTTGAAGCGTGAGCCCGCGCGTGGACAGGATGTGCTGGCGTACCAGCGTGCGCTGTTCGACGGCTGGGTCGGCGAGAGCGAGGCGACCAGCGTCGCGTTTTACTCGCTGGGCAGCTCGGAGTTGCTCGCGCGCGCGACCGACGAGCTGGTCGCGTGGCTGGCGCCGTACCTGTCGTCCTCGGCGCGCGTGCTCGACTTTGGCTGCGGCATCGGGCGCATCGCGGAGGCGCTCGCGCCGCGGGTCGCGCGGCTGGACGGCGTCGACCTCTCGGCGAACATGGTCGATGTCGCGCGCACACGCTGCGCGCCGCTCGCCAACGTGCACATCCGGCAGATCGAGGGCCGGGACCTGCGCGCCTTCGCGGACGCGAGCTTCGAGCTCGCGCTGGCGGTGGACAGCTTCCCGTACGTGGTCGAGGCGGGCCTCGAGCGCGCGCTGCTGAGCGAGCTACGCCGCGTGCTCGCACCTGGCGGCACGCTGGTGATCCTCAACTACGCGTACGACGAGCGCCCGTTCGAGCCCGTCGACTTCGCCATCGAGCACGCCGCGCAGCCGTTCACGCTCTGGAACGGCCGCGCGTTCGTGTTGGGTTAGGGAGTCGGAGCCGCCGGTGCCGCGGGTGCGGCCTTGGGTGCGGCGGCCTTGGGCTTGGGCGTGGGCGCGGGCGTGGCCGGCAGGGCCTGGTCGTCGCGCTCCAGGATCACGAACTCGACGCGGCGGTTCTTGGCGCGACCGACGTTGCCGAGGTTCGGCGCGATCGGCTTGCTGGAGCCGTAGCCCTGCGCATCCAGCCGCTCCGGCTCCACACCCGCACGCACCAGCCACGCCTTGACGGCCTCCGCGCGCTCCAGCGACAGCTGCTGGTTGCGCTCGGCGGCACCCACGTTGTCCGTGTGACCCTGCACCTCCACGCGCTTGAGCGCGGGGTTGCGCAGCATCGTATCGGCGATCGCCGTCAGCAGCGTGTCATTGCGCGACTGCAGCTCCGCGGTGTCGGTGTTGAAGTAGATGGTGCCCTTGATGGTGAGCTTGGTCTTGGCGACCGTCACCAGCGCGAGCTTGGGCTTGTGGATCGCCGTCAGCTGCAGCTGGGTCTCCTTGCGCACCTCGACGTTGGTCGGGGTGACGGAGATCAGGAAGCCGTCCTGCTCGATCTTCGCGGTGTACGTGCCGGGCTGAAGCTCGGCCTCCGCGAAGCGACCCTCGGCGTCGGCGACCGGGTTGCGCACCGTCGGGCCGATCAGCTGCACCTGCGCACCGGGCACCGGCGCGCCGTTCTCGTCGAGCACGCGGCCCGCGATGCTGCCCACGCGCGGCAGCGCCGCCAGCGCGCAGCTGACCTGCACGTCGCCACCCTCGGGTGCGATCGCCGACGCGCAGTTGGCGGGGCGGTAGCCCTCCGCGTCGAGCTCCAGCTCGACCTGACCCGGCGCGAACGAGTAGCTCGCGAAGTGCCCCTGGTCGTCGCTGATCACCGGGCTCAGCTCGCGGCCGGGGAAGGTGACGCGCGCGTTGGCGATCGGCGTGTTGGTGCCTTCTTCGACCACCGTGCCGCGGATGCGACCCTCCAGCGGCGCCACCGGCACCTCCACGCGCTTCTCGACCTCCTTCACCACCGTCACCGGCGGCTTGGGCTTGAGGTCGACCGTGTACGAAGCCGCGAGCATCACGCGGTACGGCATGGTGGGCGCCAGCTCGCGCACGAAGTTGGTGGTGCCGCCGACGCCGATGTCGACCGCCGCCAGCAGGTTGAGCCCGGGCAGCGCGGGGAACAGGCGGAAGCCCGCGGTCACGTGCTGCGGCCAGGTGTCGACGCCCTCGTTGGCCAGGCAGCTGTCCTGGCCCGGGATCTTCATGCCGTTGGGCAGCGCCGCGCGCGTGCAGTCGTAGTCCTGGCGGTTGACCGGGACCCACAGCTCCCACTCCAGGATGGGGTGCAGCGCGACGCGCTCGCTGAGCTCCAGCGGCGCCTCCAGGCCCAGCGCCAGCGACACGTGGTCGGTGCGGTTGACGTTGTAGGCAAGGCGCTCGTGGCGCAGCGTGATCTGCCGGAACTCGTCGCGCGCGCCGGCCGAGGTGAGGCCCGCCTCCTGCAACTGCCGGAGCCTGCGCGACTCGACCTTCTCGACGATCTTGGACGAGTTGTCGAACACGTAGCTGACGTTGGCGCGCAGCTCGAGCGGCAGCTGGCTCTTCATCTCGCGCAGGTCGAGCGAGGCGTTGCCGCGCAGGGTGGCCGACACGCCCGCGAAGTCGACGTCGTCGTCCGAGGGCCGGGTCAGGAACGCGACCTGCACGTCGCCGCCGAGCGTCACGCCGGGCGCCACGCTGCCGTAGCTCTTGATGTCGATGTACGGATCGCCGATGGTCTGCAGCACCTGCGACGGGTCGCTGAACGGCTCCAGCACGTACATCTCGCGCCGGTTGCGCAGGCTGCGCGTGGTGGCCGAGGCGCTGATCTCCAGGTGCTCGATCGGCGTGATGCCGAGGCTCAGCGCGCCGCCCACGTAGCGCGTGCGGTCGTCGTTGTAGAGGTAGTCGTTCTTGAGGAAGAAGTCGGTCGCGAGCTGGATGCGGAAC
>JBEVNG010000102.1:0-4513 GCA_040508235.1 Polyangiales bacterium
AGCGAGCCGCGCGCGCCCGAGAGCCGGTGGTTCTCGGTGAAGGCGGCGACGCGGTCGAGCGGGTACACGCCAGCCTCCGCGCGCCGCAGGGCCTCGCCGTTGATGTCGGTCGCGTAGATCAGCGCGCGCTCGGCCAAGCCCTCCTCCCGCAGCAGGATCGCCCACGAGTAGACCTCCTCTCCCGAGCTGCAGCCCGCCACCCAGATCTTCAGCGATGGGTAGGTCTTGAGCAAGGGCACGATACGCTCGCGCAGGGTGCGAAAGTAGGCTGGGTCGCGGAACATGTCGCTGACCTGCACCGTGAGGTACTGCAGCAGGCGCGGGAACACGACCGGGTCGTGCAGCACCTTCTCCTGCAAGCCCGAGATGGTCTCGCAGCTGAACTCGGTCATCGCCCGGCTGACGCGGCGCTTGAGCGAGGCCATGGAATAGCTTCGAAAGTCGTAGCGATAGCGCTGGAAGATCGCCTCCAGCAACAGGTTCAGCTCGATTTCGCCCACGTCCGACATGCAGCTCCGACCTCATTTTGGCATCCAGACGCGCAAGAGCGAGAGCAGCATCTCGATATCGAGCGGCTTGGGCACGTAGTCGTTGGCGCCCGCGAGCAGGCAGCGCTCTTGGTCGTCCTTCATGGCTTTGGCGGTCAGCGCGATGATCGGCAAGCGCTGCCCCTTGGGGCGCTTGCGCAGCTCGCGCGTGGCGGTGAGACCGTCCATCTCCGGCATCATGATGTCCATGAGCACCAGGTCGATGTGCGGCTCGCTCTCGACCTTCTCCAGGGCCTCGCGGCCGTTGCGCGCGATCAGGATGTTGGCGCCCTTGGGCTCCAGCACGCTGCTGAGCGCGAAGATGTTGCGCACGTCGTCCTCGACGATGAGGATCTTGCGTCCCTCGAATAGCGCCTCGCGGTCGCGTGCCTGACGCAGCGCACGCTGGCGCTCCGCGGGCATCTCGGATTCGACCTGATGCAGGAACAAGGTCACCTCGTCGAGCAGGCGCTCCGGCGAGCGCGCGCCCTTCACGATGATCGAGCTGGAGTGCTTGCGCAGCCTGGTTTCCTGCTCCTCCGTGAGGTCGCGCCCCGTGTAGACGATCACGGGCGGGAACGCATAGGCGTCGTCCTGCGCCATCGTCTCCAGCAGCTCGTAGCCGGACTGATCGGGCAGGGAGAGGTCGGTGACCACGCAGTCGAACGTGCTGGCGCGCAGGTGCTCCAGCGCCTCGCGCACCGTGCCCACCGCGACCGTCTCCACGTCAGGTCCGCCGAGCAGCTGACAGATGCTCTCACGCTGGATGGCGTCGTCCTCGACCACCAGCAAGCGGCGCATGCGCGTGGTGAAGCGTTGCTCCATCTTGCGTAGCGCCTGGACGACCGCGTCGGGCTGCACGGGCTTCAGCATGTATCCGATCGCGCCCATCGACAGCGCCTGCTGTGCGTAGTCTTCCACCGAGATCACGTGCACCGGCACATGGCGCGTGGCCGGGCTGCGCTTCAAGCGGTCGAGCACGCTGAGGCCCGAGTGGTCCGGCAGGTTCATGTCCAGGATCACGGCGCTCGGCGAGTACTCCTGGGCGAGCCGGATGCCTTCGTCGGCGGTCGGCGCGATCAGGACCTGGAACTCGTTCTCGTGCGCGAGCTTGGCGAGGATCTCAGCGAAGCGCGGATCGTCCTCGACCACCAGCAGGATCGGGCGCCCGCTCTGGAGGTCGTCGCGATCGTCGGGCAGGTACGGCTCGGCGGCGGCGTGGCTGGTGGGCGCGGGGGCCTGCTTGAGCGGCTGCACGCGCGGCGGCGGACGCACCTCCGACACGACCGGCGGCGTGGGCATCACGCTCGGGCGATAACGATGCGGCAGGCTCAGCGTGAAGGTGCTGCCCTCGCCGGGCTTGCTCTTGAGGCTCAGTGAGCCTCCGAGCAGGCGCGCCAGATCGCGCGAGATCGACAGGCCCAGGCCCGTGCCGCCGTACTTGCGGTTGGTGGTGCCGTCGGCCTGGCGGAAGGCGTCGAACACGATGCGCTGCTGGTGGTCGGGGATGCCGATGCCGGTGTCGCGCACGGCGAACGTGACCCACTCCGCGTCGGCGCCGATCTCCAGCGCGACCTCGCCGACCTCCGTGAACTTGAACGCGTTGGAGAGCAGGTTCTTGAGGATCTGCTGCACGCGCTGGGTGTCGGTCTCGATCACGCTGGGCAGCTGGCTGCCGAAGGTGACGTGGACTTTGAACTTCTTGACGATCGCCTGCGGCTCGAACGTGCGCCGCACCGGCTCGATCAACCGCGGCACCGGCGTGGCGGAGCTGTTGACCTCCATGCGGCCCGCCTCGATCTTGCTCAGGTCGAGGATGTCGTTGATCAGGTTCAGCAGGTCGGTGCCCGCCATGCTGATCGTCTGCGCGAACTTCACCTGCTCGGCGGTGAGGTTGCCTTCCTTGTTGGCGGCGAGCAGGCCGGCCAGGATCAGCGAGCTGTTCAGCGGTGTGCGCAGCTCGTGCGACATGTTGGCCAGGAACTCGGACTTGTACTGGCTCGCGCGCTCCAGCTCGTTGGCCTTGTCCTCGATGGCGCTCTGCGCGCGCTCCAGATCGTTGGAGCGCTCTTCCAGGCTGACGTTGGTCTGCGTGAGCTCTTCCTGACGCTCCTCCAGCTGGGCCTGCGCCTGCTGCAGGGCGTTGCTCTGCTCCTGCAGCTCCTCGTTGGCGACGCGCAGCTCTTCCTGTTGGGTCTGCAGCTCCTCGGCCTGGCGCTGCGACTCCTCCAGCAGCTCGCGCAGGCGCGACTTGTACTCGGCCGAGCGCACGGCGACCGCGATGCTGGCGCCGATCGCGTCGACCAGCTCGAGCACGCGCTTGGGGATCGGGCGCAAGAACGCGAGCTCGACCACCGCGTACACCACGCCGTCCGTGCGGGCGGGCGTGATCACCAGCTCCAGCGGCACACGCTGGCCGGTGCCGGCGCGCACCTGCAGGAAGTCGCTCGGCACGTCGCGCACGACCAGCGGATCTTCCCCATCGGCCGCGCGGCCGACCAGGCCCTCGCCGCGCTTGAACACCTCGGGCCCGCTGGCGCCGCTGTCGAGCGCGAAGCCCGCGATGCGGCGGAAGCCCACCGGCTCGGCGACGAACAGCGCGCCGACGTCGGCCTCGACGTACTCGGCCAGCGTCTTGAGCGCGCGCTGGCAGAGGTCGTCCAGCGGGCGGTCGCCCTGCATGGTCTCGCTGATCTTGGTCTGCCCGGTGCGCACCCAGGTCTGCTCCTCGACCTCCGCGCGAACGGCGCGCTCGTTGTCGATGATGTCGCGGAATGTCTGGACCACGGCGCCGAGGTTGCGCCGCGACACGAACGCGATGGTGCCCGCGGCCAGCGCGAGCAAGCCGGCCAGGATGTAGCGCGTCAGCTCGTCGGACTCGCGCAGGGCGAGCGCACGCTGGTCGCGCAGGCCCTTCTCGGCCTCGATGATGCCGGTCGCGGTGACGCGGATCTCGTCCATGCCGCGCTTGCGGCTGCGCAGCGTGGTGACGCTGCGCGCCTCCGCCAGGTCGCCCTCGATCGCGCTGACCGCGGTGTCGAGCCAGAGCTCGTAGCGGCGCTTGAGCTCGGCCACGCGCACGCGCTGTTCCTGGTTGTCCTGGACTTCCTTGGCCAGCTCCGCGATGCGCTCCAGCGGCTTGGCGTTGTTGAACGGCTCCAGGAACTCGCGCTGCCCCCCGAGCAGATAACCGCGCAGGCCGGTCTCCTGGTCGACCATGACCTTCTGCACTTCGAAGCTCTTGGCGATCACGTTGGCGGAGTGCTCGGCCCAGCGCGCGTTGTCGCTGAGGCGTTGCACCTGCCAGGCAAGCAGGCCGCCGACCGCGACCAAGACCAGCAGCGGGGTCGTCAGCGCGATCAACAACCTGTGGCGGATCGGCGAGTCAGCGGAGTTCGGCGCGTTCACGTCCAAGGCAGGCATGTCGAGTGAGAATAGTCAGCCCATGCACGCGCGTCACGTCGCCAGCGGCCGAGAAATGCGCGGAAAACGCGAGTTTTCCTGAGGCATTTCAGCGCATGGGGCAGAAATGTGAACTTCAGTCCCGCATCCAGTGGCAGGTGTACCCGCCCGGGTTCTTCACCAGGTAGTCCTGGTGGTAGCCCTCGGCGGGCGTGAAGGCTCCAGCCGACACGATCTCGGTGACCACGGGGCGCTTCCACTTCCCCGAGGCATCGACCTTCTTCTTCACGTCCTCGGCCGCCTTCCGCTGCGCGTCGGAGGTAACGAAGATCGCCGAACGGTACTGCGTGCCGATGTCGTTACCCTGGCGGTTGGCCGTGGTCGGGTCGTGCATCTTGAAGAACCACTTCTCCAGCAGGTCCGAGAACGAGAGCTGCTTGGGGTCGAACGTCACGCGCACCGACTCGGCGTGCCCGGTGCGGCCGGTCTTCACCTGCTCGTAGACGGGCTTGTCGGTGCTGCCGCCGGTGTAGCCGACCTCCGTCTCCAGCACGCCGGGGATCTTCCGGATCAGGTCTTCCATG
>JBEVNG010000147.1:0-7659 GCA_040508235.1 Polyangiales bacterium
CCCACCATCCTCAGTCCACTGTTCAAGGAGCAACGCATGGGGCGCGAAGATAGGGCCCCCCGCTTCTCCCCAGCAAGGCTCGCGCGTACGCCGATCGGCGCAATCTTCCGCACTTGCGCCCTGCCGAGCCAGCTTCGCGAGTCGCTCCTGGCGCCGTTCCGTTCCCAAGCACGCCGGCCGTGTGAGCAAAACGCATCGGGGTGACGCCCACCCTCCGCAGCGGTCTCGGCACCGGGTCCCACGTTTGGTTTTCGTTTGGGGTCGGGTGCTAGCGCTTCGGCTCAGGCCCTTCGATCCGTCTGAATGGATGGTGCCCATGCGCGCAGCGACTCGACTGAACCGCTCCGGCTTGAAGGCCACGACGCCGCGCATGGTGGTGCTCGATATCTTCGAGACCAGTCCCCGCCGGCACCTCACGGCCGACGACGTGGTGCGCTGCCTCGATGAGCGCAAGATCGACCTCGGCCTGCCGACGGTCTATCGCGTGTTGGCGCAGCTGACCGAGGTGGGGCTGCTGACGCGCAGCATGTTCGACTGGGAGCGCGCGAGCTACGAGCTGCGTGCGACCAACCCGCATGGCCACCTGGTGTGCGTGGACTGCGGCACGATCGAGGAGTTCACGGACGAGCAGATCCTGGCGCGCGAGCGGAGCGCGGCGACCGAGCGCGGCTTCGAGATCAGCGAGCGGCACGAGGTCTTGTACGGACGTTGCGCTCGTTGCTGTGCAAAGGCCAAGGACAAGTCGCACTGCAGCTGATCAGGCTCCGCTCGACGAGCGCGGCAGATCGATCTCCAGGCGCGCACCGCTGGCGGCCGTGGCGAAGCGGGCGCCTCCGCCGTGCAGCGTGGCCACGTGCGCGATCAGGGCAAGGCCGATGCCGTGCCCTCGGATGCCGCTGACGCGCGAGTGCGCGCTGCGATAGAACGGCAGGAACACGCGCTCTCGCTCGGCAGCATCGATGCCCGGCCCGTCGTCCTGGACGGCGATGATCGCCTTGCGGTCGCGCGCCTCCAGCGTGCAGCGAACCATGCGCTGCGAGAACTTGAGCGCGTTGTCGAGCGCGTTGCCCACCATCGACACCAGGAGCGCGCTGTCGCCTTCGACGAAGGTCTCGCGCTCGGGCAGCTTCACCGACACGCGCTCGCGCGCCGACGCACTCAGGCCCTCCAGCGCGATCTCCACCACGTCGACCAGATCGACGCGCTCGGGTGCGGGCGGCACCTCTTGCTGCGCGAGCACCAGCAGGCGCTCCACCAGCTTGGTCTGCCGCATCGCGATCGCGTGCACGCGCAGGATGTCCTCGCGGTCGCCATCTTGCGCGCGCTCCGCGATCAGCTCCAGCTCGCCGATCATCGCGGTCAGCGGGGTACGCAGCTCGTGCGCGGCATCGCGGGCAAAGCGCTCGGACTGCGCCAACGACGCGCTCAGCCGGGAGAGCGTCTCGTTGAGCGCGAGCCGCAGCGCGTCGACCTCGGAGACCCCCGCGATCGCGCCAAGCGGCCCGTCGCTGGGCTGCTCGGAGAGCGTGGCCACCGCGTCGCGCAGCTCACGCAGTGGCCGCACCACGACGCGTGCGATCAGGCGCGCCGACAGCGCCGCGATCAAACAGGCCAGGGCCACCGCGATCCATGCGGCCTGCACCAGATCCCCATTGCGCTCGTAGAAGTCCAGCCGAAGGCGCGCGACGACGGCCGTGTAGGCGAACGCCGAGCGCGAGCAGACGCGCAAGGCCCCGTGGTCCTCGCAGCGGTTGGGCTGCGTGGGGATCAGCGAGTCATCGCCGGCGACGAACTTCGCCTTCTCGAACACGGCGACGCGGATGCCCGTGTGCTCGAGCTCCCAGGCCTCGTCCTTCGCCAGCCAGTGCGGATCGGCCTCGCGCTCGCGCAGCTCCAGCGCGAACTGCTCGCACACGTCGAGGAGGTAGCGGTCCTCGTGGCGGCGGCCGATCGTGTCCGCGAGCCACACGATCACGACCGCGACCGCGACGCCGGTGATCATGCCGGTGAGCGCGCCATGCAGCGTGATCCGTCCCGCGAGCGTGCCGAGCGACTTCATTCGACCTCGAGCGCGTAGCCTTCGCCACGCTGCGTCCGGATCAGGCTCTCGCCGAGCTTGCGCCGGATGCGTCCGACGAGCACCTCCAGGCTGGCTGCCGAGGCATCACTGTCATCCTCCCAGCCGAGCGCGAGCAAGCGTGCGCGGCTGACGCAGCGGCGAGGACGTGCGGCGAGCGCCTCCAGGATCACCCACTCGCGCGCGGTAAGCGCCACGCGTGCGCCGGCGCGCGAGGCCATGCGCCCAGGCACGTCCAGCACCGCGTCGTCGTGGCGAAGCATGCGCGGCTGTCCACGCTCGCGTGCAGTGCGACGGCCGAGGGCCCGCACCCGCGCGCGCAGCTCCGCGACCGCGAACGGCTTGGCCAGGAAGTCGTCCGCGCCTGCGTCGAGCGCCTTCACGCGCCGCGCGACCTCGCCGTGCGCGGTCAGCATCAGGATCGCGGGCGCATCGTCGGTGTCGCGGAGCTGACGACACAGGTCGAGCCCGGTGCCGTCGGGGAGCGCGAGATCGAGCACCACCACGTCGGTGTCGCCCTGCTCGAGCTCGCTGCGTGCCTCGGCTGCCGTGCCGACCGCGCGCACCGAGTGGCCGTCGCGCTCCAGCGCGCGCACCAGGAGGCCGCGCACGTCCGCGTCGTCATCGACCACCAACATCCGCATCGCGGCGCAGTGTGTTCAGCCGGGGCGACGACGCAAGAAGGCCAGCGCGCCTGAAAAGCGAATAGCTGCCGCTGTCGTTGCGCTTCTATTCCGAATGAAAGTCGCTTGCAATAGGTGCGCGGTCCGCTATATCGACTTCGACTCAACACGCTCAAACTCTTGCGAAGCCGTGGCGTAGCCATCGTGAGCAGCCTGACTTGCTGAAAACGCTTGTCAGCAGCACTTTCGATAGTAGCTTCACGCCGCTGCTTGCTCGGGGCTCTTTGCCTCGAAGGAGAGTTCAGATGAGCGTTACGATGCGCCGCCGCGGCTGGTTGTTGGCCCCGGCCATGGCTTGTTCACTACTGGTCGCTTGTGGTGACGACGACGAGGACGGCTCCGACGCCAACCGCGACAGCGGCGTCGACTCGGGCACGCGCCCCGACAGCGGCGGCCCCAACCTCGACGCGGGTCTCGACTCGACGGTGGCGAACCCGGGCGATGGCTCGGTCTCGCCGGACAGCTCGGCCACGTTCGCGCCCAAGGTGATCGCGGCCTCCATCTCGGCCGGCGACGATGCGTTCTACGGCGTCGCGCACGATGCGACCGGCAACGTCTACGCGACCGGCAAGACCAACGTCAGCGGCTCGGACTACGCGGTAGTGGTCGCCAAGTACAGCGCGGCGGGCGCGCTCGACACCACGTTCGGCACCAACGGCTACGCGATCAAGAACGTCATCGAGGCCTACCCCGAGGCGAGCCAGACCAACTCGCACGAGCAGGGTCGCGCGGTGGTGGTGCAGGCGAGCGGCAAGATCGTGGTCGCCGCGCAGGCATCGCACGCGAGCGTGCCGGCGGATGCCGGCGTGATCGTGAACGACACCGACGTGTACCTCGTTCGCTTCAACGCCAACGGCACGCCCGACACGGGCTTCGGCATCAACGGCGCCGTGCAGGTCGACCTCGGTACGGCCGTGGTCCAGAACGTCACCAGCGACGCGGGCGTGACGCCCACGCTGCGTGCGCCCGACCGCGTCTGGAGCCTCTCGCAGACGACCGACGGCAAGCTCGTGATTCACGGTGAGACGCGCGACGGTGCACTGATCGCCGACGGCGGCCTGCGCTTCGACAGCGACTTCGTGCTCGCGCGCTTCAGCGCGGACGGCGTGCTCGACACCTCGTTCTCGGGCGACGGCGTCGTGCTCACGGACGTCCAGCTCAGCAACGCCAGCGCGCGCTCCGCGACGGTACTCGCCAACGGCAGCATCGTGGGCGTCGGCTACTCGTCCAACACCGTGCTCGCCACGATGTCCAAGCAGAACCCGATCCTCTACAAGGTGGCGGCCGACGGCACTCCCGACCCCAGCTTCGCGGCCACGCTGAACAGCGATCCCGTCGAGCAGCCCGGCGTCTGGCACAACTTCGCCCGCAACGACCAGGCCAACTGCGAGGCCTACGGCGCAGCCCCGCAGGGCGACAAGTTCGTCACGCTCGGCTACGGACCCACCCCCAACACCACCGGCACGGGCACCGACTGGGTGTGGTTCCGCTTCAACGCGGACGGCACGCAGGACAAGACCTGGGGCAACAACGGCGAGACGTTCCAGGATCCGGGCGGCTTCGGCGACAACGGTCGCGCGCTAATCACCCTTCCCGACAACCGCGTGCTCGGCGTTGGCGGCGGTCGCGCGAAGGTTGAGCCCAAGCCGGAGACTCCCAACACTCTCCCGACCGAGGCGCTGATCGGCGTGGTCAACGCAAACGGTGCGCCGGACACAACGTTTGGTCCCGGCGGCTTGCAGCTGCTCGACCTTGGCGGCGGCCGCAGCGACATGCTCTGGAGCGTCGACGTTTCCGCGGACAAGAAGTCCGTGGCCGCGGTCGGCGAGGGCTACAACGCGGCCCAGACCGATGATCGCGACGGCGTCGTGGTCATCTTCCCCGTGCCCTGAGGCATTCCACGCGCCTGCGAGAGCAGGTGCGTGACGTTCGGTCTTCGCGTGAGCTATGCCTCGCGCGCAGTCCGAGCGGTTCGTGCTCTTGGGCCCGAGCGAGGAAGTCGTGGAGATGGACACGTTGAAGCTGCGCGTGCTTGGTGCCGGGTTGTGTGCGCTCCTCGCGAGCTGCGAGAAACCCACTCCGTTCGAGATCACGGCGCCGGCCACGCCCGGCGGCAACACGCCGACTCCGACGTTCGACGCCAGTCTGCCCGTCCTCGACGCGAACATGCAGCCGTCGAACGACGGCGCGGCGCCGATCGAGGTGCCGACGGGCGAGTTCACGCAGGCCAACCTGCTCAAGGCGATCGGCGAATGCGCGCTCGGGCGCTATCGGACCTTCGTCACGCTCACCAACACGCTGCGTGATGCGACGCGCGCCTACGCCGACACACTGACCCCTGCGTCGCTCCTGGGCGCCCAGGAGGCATGGCGCGCCGCGGACGCCGCGTGGCAGGAGCTGGAGTTCTTTCGCTTTGGCCCGGCCGGGTCGTCGGCCCTGCCGGGCGGCGCGGACATCCGCAACAACGTCTACTTCTTCCCGGACCTCAACCACTGCCAGGTCGACCAGGTGCTCGTCACGCGCGCCTACACGATGGGTGGGACCGTGCTGAGCGTGGGCGCCAAGGGGCTCGGTGGTCTCGAGTATCTGCTCTTCTACGCTGGCTCGACGAACAGCTGCCCGAGCGGCAGCGGCATCAACGGACCCTCCAACGGCAGCTCGGCCTGGCAGATGCTGGAGGCGAGCGAGCTGACGCGACGTCGTGCCGACTACGCGGCGGCGGTGGCCGAAGATCTGCTGCTGCAGGCCAACCGGCTGGTGATGGCCTGGGACCCGGCAGGGGGAAACTTCCTCACGCAGTTCGCGACGGCGGGCGCGGGCAGCACGTCGTTCGCGCGCGCGTTCGACGCGTTCAACGTGGTGGACGATGCGATGTGGTACCTGGACGTCGAGGTCAAGGACTACAAGCTGGCGATCCCGGCGGGCATCTCTCCGGTGTGCATGCCCGGGCCGTGTCCGCAGTCGGTGGAGTCGCGGTTCTCGTTGATGTCGAACGCGAACATCCGTCAGAACCTGTCGGGCTTCCGACTGCTGTTCAACGGCTGCGGCAGCAACTACACGGGGCTCGGCTTCGACGACTGGCTGCGCACCATCGGGCGGACCGAGCTCGCCGACGCGATGACCAATGCGCTCGTAAACGCGGATAACCTAGTAGCGGCGCTGCCGCTCCCGCTGGAGCAGATGCTGACGTCGAACCTGGCGCAGGTGCAGCAGGTACACGCCGCCATCCAGGCGGTGACGACGCTGTTCAAGGCGGACTTCACCAGCGCGCTGAACCTGCAGCGTCCGGCAGTCAACGAAGGCGACAATGACTGACGGCGCGGCGGGCCGCGGTTGGCGCGCGCGTGTCGGCTTCGACGCGCCGGTCGACATCGCGTGGCTCGCTGCGTTCCGAGTGCTGTTCGGGCTGACGCTCGCCGTGAGCATGGCGCGCTTCATCGCCTACGGCTGGATCGACGAGTTCTTCACGCGCCCGACGTTTCACTTCAAGTACTGGGGCTTCGCGTGGGTCGAGGTGCTTCCGCCCGAGGCGATGCACGCGCTGTTCTGGGCGCTGGGCGGGTTGTCGCTGATGGTGGCGGCGGGCCTGTTGTTTCGCGTCAGCGCCCTGTTGCTCGTGGTCGGCTTCACCTACTTGCAGCTGATCGACGTCACCACGTACCTGAACCACTACTACCTCGCGAGTCTGCTCGCGCTGCTGCTCGCGTGTTCGCCCGCGCATCGCGCCTGGTCGCTGGATGCCCGGCTGCGACCCGCAATCCGACGCGATCGGGTGGCGGGCTACGTGCACCTGCTGTTTCGCTTTCAGGTGGGCGTGGTCTACACCTACGCGGGACTAGCCAAGGCGCACGGCGACTGGCTGCTCCATGCGCAGCCGCTGCGGATCTGGCTCTCGTCGCACACGGACATGCCCGTGCTGGGGCCGCTGTTCACGTACGAGTGGACCGCGATCCTGATGAGCTGGGGCGGCTTCCTGTTCGACACCTCGGTGCCGTGGTTCCTGCTCTGGAAGCGTACGCGACCGTACGCCTATGCCGTGCTGGTGGTGTTCCACCTGATGGTGGGCAAGCTGTTCCCAATCGGCATGTTCCCGATCATCATGATGGTCGCGGCGACGGTGTTCTTTGCCGCGGACTGGCCACGCTGGCGTAAGGCCACGCTGCACGCCGACGTACAGCCGATGCCGCGCTTCGCTCTGCCCTTGCTCGGTGTCTATTGCGCCGTGCAGCTGTTGCTGCCGATGCGCTTCCTTGCTTACGGCGGCGACGTGCGATGGCACGAGCAGGGGATGCGCTTTTCGTGGCGCGTGATGGTCCGCGAGAAGAACGGCAGCGTCGAGTACCTGGTGCGCAGCAAGCAGACCGGTCACCGCTGGCAGGTCAGTCCGCGTCGCTACCTGACGTTCGTGCAGGAGCGCGAGCTCTCGGGGCAGCCCGATCTGATCTTGCAGCTCGCGCATCACGTGGCGCACGACTTCGCGCAGCGCGGGCTCGGTCCCGTCGAGGTGCGCGTCGATGCGCAGGCGTCGCTCAACGGTCGACCCAGCGCCCCGCTGATCGATCCCAACGTCGATCTCACCACCGTCGAGGATGGTGTGACGCAAGCTTCCTGGATCCTCCCCGCGCCTGCGCAGGCACCTCCTCCCCTTCGGCCCATCTGACTCGCGTCTTCTGGAGCGCTCCGTGACTATCTTCCTCAACCGTCGGTCCTCGGTCCTCGGCGTGGTGCTGCTTTGCGCGAGCGTGCCCTCCGCGCTCGCGCAAGCGCCTGCTCCGGCGCCAACACCCGCACCAACACCCGCACCTGCGCCCGCGCCCGCGCCAAAGCCGCCCGCGCCGCCGCCCGCGCCGCCGCCCGCGCCGCCGTCGACCCCGGGGCCTGCGCCTGCGCCGCCGCCTG
>JBEVNG010000168.1:0-10041 GCA_040508235.1 Polyangiales bacterium
CTACAACGACGTCATCAAGCCCAAGCTCGCGGCCTTTCTCGCCGCGTATCCCGACATCCGAATCGACATCTGCCTGCAGGAGACGCTGTCGAACATCGTCGTCGAGGGCTTCGACGCAGGGATACGCCTCGGCCATAGCCTCGATCGCGAGATGATCGCGGTTCGCGTCAGCCCGGACCAGCGCCTCGCGGTCGTCGGCTCACGCGACTACTTCGCGCGCCGGGGCAAGCCCACCCATCCGCGGGAGCTTCACGGGCACCAGTGTATCGGCCTGCGCATGTCGACGGGCGCAGTCGCTCGGTGGAAGTTCGTCGAGAACGACGAAGAGCTGGAATGGGCCGTCGACGGTCGCATCGTGACCAACGACGGAGCGGTCCTGGTGGACGCTGCCGTCGAGGGCGTCGGGCTCGCTTACGTCTTCGAAGACATGGTGAGCGCGCTCGTGTCGGAGAAGCGCCTCGTGCGCGTGCTCGACAAGTATTGCCCGCAGATCCCCGGCTACTACCTCTACTACCCGAGCCGAATGAACCTGGCCCCCAAGCTCCAGGTGCTGATCGACTTTCTAAAGAAGGGCCGAGCGCGCGGGAAGAAGTAGGCCCGCGGTCAGAGCGTCTTCATGTACTCGAGCAGCGCAGCCTTGCCGGCCTCGGTGAGGACGGGGAAGCGCGTATCGGAGGGCGTGCCGTACTCGTGGCCGAGGCGGCTGTTGCCGGGCTTGCTGGTGTCGAAGACGTAGGCGTTGGGCACGCCGCAGTCGTTTGCCATGCCGACGTCGGCGGGCGAGAACGCGATCGAGCCGACGCAGAAGCTCGCCTCGCGCTGTGGGCCCGGCTTGAGCAGCTGGGCCAGCGTACGCACCGAGCCGTTGTGCAGGTAGGGCGCGGTCGCCCAGATGCCGTTGAGCGGACGCGCCTTGTAGGTCTGCACGTCCGTCTCGTTGGCGGCCTTGTCGATGTTGCGCGTAGCGGGCAGCGCGGGCTGCTTGTGCGACGCGTTGATGGCAAAGGCCTGCCCCGCGATCGGCAGCAGGAGCGGCGTCACCACCGAGCCCAGCGTGTCGAGCGGATTGACGACCTTGTTGGGGTTGCTGTCGGTCGCGCCCGCGAGCGCTCGATCGTTGGCGTTGTTGTTCGCCATCGTCGGGTCGGTGCCGACCTTGCTCGCGCCGAGCGAGAACGTCTTGATGTAGTTGGTGCGCGGGTTGCGATCGACCGTCACGTGGCAGGAGCCACAGTACTGGTTGAAGAGCGGCTGGCCCAGCGCGGCGAGCAGAGGGTTGGCCGGAGGAAACGCCGACGGCCACTGCGGCGATTTGAGCAGCAGCAGCTGGTCCTCGAGCGCGATCAGGTTGTTGAGGTTGGCGGTGCTCTTGACGTCGACGAAGCCGACGACGTTGCGGGTCACCGTGGTCTCGGCGAACACACCGAGCACCTCGCCGACATTGCGGCCCACGGACCCGACGGTGTAGTTGGTGACGTTGCCCGGCCACTGCACGAAGTCGAGGTACGGCGCGTCCCACAGGAACGGGAAGCTGACCGGGGCGGTGGCGTCGACGTTGTTCGACGTCGAGCTGCTGTTGCCCGCGAGCACCGTGTTGGCGACGCGGTTCTTGATGTGCGCGAAGGCGTCGAGCCGGCCAGGACCGGGATTGTTCACACCGCTGGGGGGCAGGTTGCTCTGGTTTTCCAGCGCGATCTTGTCGTACGCAGCCTGCAGGGAGCTACGCAGGGCCGTGGTCGCCGAGCCCGCCGCGGTGCCGGTCGCGACGCGCAGCCGCTCGAACTTCGCGGCGTCACCGAGGGTCGCGCCGAGTGCCGACTGCAGCGTCGAGAGGAAGCGCTCGGTGTCGCCGTAGCCTTGCGCGCCGTCGAGTCGGTAGCGCGTGCCCTGGTACGTGATGTCGCGCGTGTGGCAGGCCGCGCAGGTGAGACCGATCGCGTCCGGCTTGCCGGTCTGCGTGTCCTTGACGAAGCCGATCGGGAGCGAGTCCGGGTTGTCGCTGGTGCTCGGCTCGATCAGGAAGCCGAGTGCCATCATGTTCGTGGTGCCGGCAAAGCGCTGCGTGCTGCTCGCCATCTCCAGCTTGACGAATAGGTTGTACGGGATCAGCCGCGAGCCCTGGGTCGTGCGGTAGAACGTGTGGCGCTGGGTGCTACTCCAGCCCTGCGTGAGCGACTGCGCCGTCTGTGCGTGCGCGGACGCGGCTGCGCCCACGAAGCCGACGGCCACGACGGCCGCGGTGATGACTCTCTGCGAGAACGTTTGCGATCTGGACAAGGTGCCTCCGACGGCACCGAACGTACGATGGCGTACTCACGTCTCGCAGGACGGATCATGCCATTTCCGCCGCCCGATCGCGCCACTCACGGGGACGAGCGCGCGGCGCTTGGGCGTCTCTCCGGTCCAGCGTTTGTAGGCGCGAAAGAACGCGCGCGCCTCCGAGTAGCCGAGCCGTGTCGCGACTTCGTCGGGCGTGAGTCCGAGCTCTTGCAGGTAATGCGACGCGAGTTGCCGGCGCACGTCGTCGAGCACCTGCTGGAAGCTGATGCCCTCCTGCGCGAGCTTTCGCTGCAGGGTCCGCGAGCTCAAGGACAGCTTGGACGCCACGCGTCTTACGTTCGCATCGCCCTGATGAAGTAAGGCTCGGATCGCGTCGTGGAGGCCCGCCAGCAACTCGGAGCGTCGCTCCGGTACCTTACTGAGCAACACGCGCGCGTACTCGTCGAGCACCGGCACCAGGGCCGGGTCGTGGGTGACGCAAGGCAGGTCCAGCTGCGCGGCCGGGATCGTGATGCTCATCGTCTCGGCGTCCGTGATCACCTCGTCGGTGCCGAAGAAGCGCATGGCCGGCGTGCAGTCGACGGGACGGCGCCGTGCGAGCGCGACGCGCACGATCCGGAGCTGGTCCGCGGTCACGTAGCGCACGACCTGGATGAACGTGGCGAGCACGAACTCGTGCAGGTGGCGTCCTTCGTGGGCATCGGGCCGGTTGCGATAGGAGCGCTCCAGGCGCACGAGCTCGCCGTCGTGGACCATCTCGATGGTGGTGCCCGCACGCACCAGCATCGCAAAGCGAGCGAGCCGCTCGAAGAACCCACCGAGCGTCGGTGCGGCGGAGCAGACGAGCTCCAGTGCACCGAGCGCGTCCGCGCCGTGCAAGCCACGTCGATGCGCCGCCCCGAGGTGCAGGCCGAAGAACGGATCGCCGCTCAGCCCCGCCACGTGATTGGCCAGCGCCCGCAGCTGCGCCTCGGCGATGGTGCTCGCCACGGGCTCGCTCAGGCTGAACCTGCGACGGATGTCGTGGAGGTCTCCTCCAAGCGTCGCTGCCTTGGTCAGCAGCAGCGGAACCATGGCGGAGGGAACCATTGCCGAGTCCATCGAGCTTGGCGAGACCATAGCATCGGTGCGCGTGCGCGACGCCGCGGTTCGACGACGGCGACGGGCGCTCCACACGCGAATTTCGCTCAGCTTCCGGCCGTGCTGCCTACGCAGCACAATAGAGACACTTGTCTTTCTTGCTGGACGATCGCAAAGTGCCGCTCGGCAAGCTGGAGGAGGCACATCATGAGCATTGCAGCAGTGAGAAATGACTTTGCGGCGCAGCTGAACGTCGAGCCCCTGACCCCCACCCTCGGCGCCGAGGTCGAGGGCATCGATCTGAGCAAGCCGATCAGCGACGCGGTGCGCGACGACATCAAGGCGGCGTTGCTCAAGTACAAGGTGTTGTTCTTCCGCGGCCAGACCGTGAACCGCCGTCAGCACCTCGACTTCGCCAAGCGCTTTGGCGCGATCTACACGCCGCCCTACGAAGCGGACCGTCTGGTGGACGTCGATGGCGAGTCGGGCCTGCACATCATCAGCGCCAACCCGAACCAGCGCGAGATCTACGAGTCGCAGCGGCGCCCCGGCATCGTCTACGACGGCTATCACTCCGACACCAACTGGCGCATCGTGCCGAGCTGGGGCGCCATCCTGCGCGCGGTCGACGTGCCCAAGGTCGGTGGCGACACGATCTGGGTCGATGCGGGCAAGGCGTATCGCGACTTGTCGGAGGACGTGAAGAAGCGCCTCGAAGGGCTGCACGCGATCGTGGACTTCCGCGCCTCGCTGCAGCGCGCGGGCCACGACTATCCGTTGGTCGCGCACCCCATCGTGCGCACGCACCGCGAGACGGGCGACAAGATCCTGTGGGTCGACTTCGGCAAGCACCCGCAGATCGTCGGCGTGAGCGAGGCCGAGAACCGCGAGCTGCTCGGGATCATCCTCGACAAGTATCGCAAGTCGGAGAACCAGGTGCGCTTCCACTGGAAGCCGGGCTCGATCGCGTTCTGGGACAACCGCGCGGCCGTGCATCGCGCGGTGCACGACTACGGCGACTACCCGCGCAAGCTGGAGCGCGTGCTGATCGACGACGAGCCGCTCTGGCGCAACCTCTGACGCGCCACCCCACGGAACGAGCACACGAGAGGAACATCACGATGACGGAAAGACTCGTCGACTTGCTGGGTGCGCTGCATGCCGAGCGGCTCCAGACCTGGCCCGCCGATCAGCTGCAGCGCAACATCGATCAGCGGCGCATCAACACCGAGCGCTTCGATCACGACGCGACGCCGAAGCCGGGCCAGAGCATCCCGCCGTTCGAGCTGCAGAACGTGGACGGCGGAGCGCTGCGCTCGCAGGACCTGGTGAAGAACGGCCCCGCGGTGCTGGTGTTCTTTCGGCACGAGAGCTGCCCGGCCTGCAACATCGCCCTGCCCTACTACGCACGCAACCTGTGGCCGACGTTGTCGTCGCTCGGCATCCCGCTGGTCGCGATCAGCCCGCAGATCCCGAGTGCCTTGCTGAACGTCAAGAAGCGGCACGAGCTCGCGTTCGACGTGGCTTCGGACACCGGCGCACGCCTGGGGCGCAGCTTCGGGCTCACGTTCAAGTCGGAGGGCGAGCCCAAGCCGGAGCAGGTCGCGCAGGGCCTGGCGGAGCTGTTCAATCCGGCGGTCGTCGTGCTGGACAACAACCATGTCGTGCGCTTCTTCGACGTGACGCCCAACTGGATGGCGCGCACCGAAGCGGAGCCCGTGCTCGAAGCCGTGCGCACCCTCGTGAGGCGCGCCGTCGCTTAGTCGAGCCCGAGGTTGCCGCGGAACGTGGTGCTCTCGTACTCCTTGCGGAAGCGGCCGCGCTGCTGGAGCTCCGGCACCAGCCAGTCGACCAGGTGCGTAAGTCCATCGACGAAGCGGTCGATGTTGAAGTTGAAGCCGTCGCAGGCGTCCTCGTCGACCCAGCCGAGCAGGTCGTCGGCCACTTGCTCGGGCGTGCCGACGACGACGCGGTGACCTCCGGTGACGTTGTTGAGCAGCACCTGCTTGGTGCTGAGCTTGCGCGCCCGGGCGTCCTCGACGAGCTTGATGCGACGGATGATCTCGGTGTCGCGGTTCGGGTTCTCCAGCGGGATCTGGTCGTATGGGAGCGGCTTGGAGAGCTCGAGGATCGAGGCGTCGACACCGAGCTGCTCGGCGAGCCGGCCCTTGATGTGCTCGAGGTCGAGCAGCTCGTCGAGCTCCGCCTTGCGTGCGATGGCCTCCGCTTCCGTGGCGCCGAGCACGGGGTAAACCCCCGGCACCACGATCAGCTTCTCGGGATCGCGCCCCCAGCTGTCGGCGGCCAGCTTCTTCACGTCATGATAGAACTCCTGCGACTGCCCCTTGAGCCAGTGGCTCGTGAACAGCGCATCGGCCCACCTGGAGCCGAACTGCTTGCTGAGCGCCGACGCACCCGCCTGCAACAGCACCGGTCGCTGCCCCTCGAACGGCGGCACGCTGAGCAGACCTTCGGAGCGGAAGTACTTGCCCTCGAATTTGATCGGGCGCGTCTTCGCGCGGTCGATGTAGATGCCGGTCGCCTTGTCCGCGACGATCGCCTCGCGCGGCAGGGAGTCCCACAGCTGCGTGACGATGCTGACGAACTCCTCCGCCTTGGCGTACTTGTCGGCCTGGGAGATCGGGGCGTCGAGGCCGAACATCTTGGTCACCTCGTCGCCCTGGCTGGTGATGATGTTCCACGCGGCGCGTCCCTTGCTGACGTGATCGAGGCTGGCGATCTCGCGCGCGAGGCTGGCGGGGTTGCCGTAGAGCGCGGGGATGGTGGAGACCAGGCCGATGTGCTTGGTATGCGCGGCCAGCGTGGCCAGCAGCACCGACGGCGCGAGCGAGCGAAACGGACGACGGATCGACTCCTCGCTGACGCCGGCGTGGCCGTCGGCGAGGAAGATGCCATCGAGCTTGCCGCGCTCGGCGATCTTCGCGATCTCGACGAACGTGTCGATGTCGGTCGAGAGCGTCTCCGGGTTGGGGAGCGTCTTCCACGATGCGTTGTGTCGTCCGGTCGCCAGCAGATTGATGGCGAGACGGACCTGCTTCTGCTTTGCCATGCCGATCCTCTACAACAGAGGACCGTCCACCGCAAAAGACGCCGTGTCTTCAGCGAGAGATCGGTCGCCAGCGGCGGGCGAGCGTGTGGCGCGGGCTCTCGCCGAAGCGCGCCCGGTAGCGAACGCTGAAGCGGCCGAGGTGCTCGATGCCCGCCAGGCGCGCGGCCTCACTGACCGTGTCGGCAGCGTCGCTGGTCAGCAGCAGCACGCGCGCACGCTCGAGCCGACGCGCACGCACGAAGGCGAGCGGCGAGTGGCCACGATGCTTCACGAAGCCCAGCTGCAGCGAGCGCGCGCTGACACCCACCACGCGCGTCAGCTCCGCCATCGTGACCTGACGCTCGCCGTGCGTGTCGAGGTACTCCGCCGCGCGTCGCACGTAGCGTGGCTCCGCGACCTGCGCGGGCGCGTGCAGCGACGCGTGTGCCTGCGGTTGGCTGAGCAGGAAGCGAAACAGCAGCGCCTCCGCGGCGCACTCGCGCTCTCCCGGAGCGAGCAACTGCGTGCGTTCCTGATCGGCTTCGCGCAGCAACTGCAGCAGCATGCGCATGAACGGCTCCGTCAGCGGCGAGTCGAGCGCGAAGCGGCGCTGGAACGACGGCTCGCGTACCTCGGAGCCGGTCAGCGTCGCCATCGCATTCAAGACGGCGTCATGCGGCATGCGCACCTGCAGCGCCTGGAAGCCCGCCGGCGAGACCACGCCGACGTCTTGCCAGGGCAGGGTGAGCGCGCCCGCCTTGCCGCGCGCGACGGGTGTCGCGGAGCGGCCGCTCGAGCTCTCGGCCGCGCTCTCGCCGAGCGTCACGCAGAGCAACAATGCGTCGGACGCACCCTCGAACTTGGCGCGTATGGAGGCGGAGTTGTCCATCGCCGAGATCGAGAGTGGTCCGAGCTCGACGCTGTTGATGCGCCAGCAGAAGGCGCCCGTGTTCGCCATCTGGTGCAGACGCAGCGGCGCCACCTGACTGTAGACGGCAGCCGCCTCGTCGAGCGAGGTCGCATCGAGGATCGGATAGCGCCAGAGGGGCAAGCGAGCGCGAACTGCAGGGCTCATCATGGGCGCGTGGCGGGAGTCTAGCGGATCGACTCCACACTGACACCGAGCCGCGTGGCGGAAAGCTCCAGGGTCCGCTGCCACGCGGAGCGGGAGGTGCAGCGCTGGTAGTAAGCCTTCAGCTTTGGCAACGGATCCATCAGGTCTGTCTTACGGATCGTGCGCAACACGCCGGTCATCATGATGTCGGCCGCCGTGAACTCGCTGTGGGCGATCCACTCGCGGCCAGCGAGCCGGCGCTCGACACCGCCGAGCCAGCGCTGGGCTAGCTTGTAGACCTCCGTGTGCAGCGTCGGCGCCAACTTTTGGCTATCGAAGATGTCGAGTACGTCCTTGCACACGAGCGTCGGCTCAACCGAGGCGACCGCCGCGAAACACCACTGCACGACCCGTGTCCGCCCCTGCATGTCATCCGGGATCAGCTTGCCGGCTTTCTCCGCGATGTAGAGCACCACCGCGGCCGACTCCGCCACCACGAAGCCATCGTCCTCGATCACCGGCGCCTGCCTGAAGACGCTGAGGCGCTCGTAGGCTTCGCTGTCGAGGTCTCCCGCCGTGTGGTCGAGTGCGTGGAAGCGATAGGGCAGTCCGGTCTCCTCGAGCGCCCACTGCGCGCGCAGGTCCTTGGTCTCGCCGATTCCCTCGGGGAAGATCCGGCCGAAGCCGTGGAGTGTGATCATGCGGTCCTCCGGTAGGTGGCAGGGCTCTCGTGTTGCCAGCGTTTGAACGCGCGGCTGAACGACGGCACGCTCTCGTATCCCACGCGCGCGGCGATCGCGGCGACCTTTTCGTTGCTGTCGCGCAGCAGCTCGGTGGGGCACTCGTTCGGAGCGAGCGTGTCACCGAGACCACGGACGAGAACCTGGAGCGCGTGCAGACCGTGCAGCAGCTGACCTGGGCGTACCTGCAGAGGGCGGTCCCCCCCCGGCGATCCCGCCTGGAGCGACGCACCTCCGGGCGCGCTGGGACGCCTCGATCACAAGCGCGAATGAGAGACGTAGCTCATTACGGAGCACGCCCGCGCGGCGCCGATCCAAGCGCAGTGTGATTGCGTTAGGGTCCGCGCTGATGTCGGCGGAATCGATGGCAACAGAGACGCTGGCCGCGCCCTACCCCGCGCGCTGGCTCGCCTGGTACGCGACGGTCTTGCTGGCGGTGCTGTACTGGCTGTCGATCCTCGACCGCTTCATCATCTCGCTGCTGGTCGACCCGATCAAACGCGACCTCGGCATCTCGGACCTGCAGTTCGGCATGCTGCACGGCTTCGCGTTCGCCGGGACGTTCGCCCTGTTCGGTCTGGCGCTCGGTACGCTCGCCGATCGCGTCAGCCGTCGCTGGGTGATCTTCGCGGGCGTGTCGGTCTGGTCGCTGGCGACGGCGGCGTGTGGCTTCGCGCAGAGCTTCTGGCACCTGATGCTGGCGCGCGTCGGCGTCGGCGCGGGCGAGGCGACGCTCAACCCGTGCGCGACCTCGATGCTGACCGATCTGTTCCCACGCGAGCGGCTGTCCTTCGCGATGGCGATCTACGCGATGGGCTCGACCATCGGCGGCGGCACCGCGTACCTGATCGGCGGCGCGATCGCCGACCTCACCGCGCACTCGGACGTGTTCAGGTTGCCGCTGCTCGGCGAGGTGCGCTCGTGGCAGGCCGTGTTCTTGCTCGTCGGCATCCCTGGCGGCCTGATCTCGCTAGCGATCTTCACGGTGCCCGAGCCGGTGCGCCGAGGCCTGCGCGAGCACACCACCTGGTCGAGCTCGTACGGGGAGATGTGGCGCTTCATAAGGTCGCGCCCGACGTTCTTCTTCTGCCACTACGTCGGCTTCGCGCTGTCGCTGATCGTCGTGACCGGCGGCGGCAGCTGGTACCCGATGCACATGAAGCGCGCGTTCGGCTGGACGCCGGGACAGATCGGGCTGTACCTCGGGCTCACCGTCATCACGGCGGCGATCGTGGGCAAGTCGATCGCCGGCCGCGTGATGGACAGGATGTACGCGCGCGGCTACCGCGACGCGCAGCTGCGCTGGTACCTGGGTGCGCTGCTCGCCGCCGTGCCCACCGGCTGGTTCGCCTTTCACAGCACCAACCCGTGGGCCTGCCTCGCGGGGCTCGGGCTCTACTCGGCGCTGCTGCAGCCCTATCCGGTGTGCGCGTTCACGTCGCTGAACCTGGTGACGCCCGCCCACCTGCGCGGCACGGGCGTCGCGTTCTTTGGCGCCACGGCTGGGCTCGTCGGCGCGGGCCTCGGTCCAATCCTGGTGCCCGCCGCGGCGAGGCTTCTCAGCCCGAGTGCGGACGGACTCGGCACCGGCCTCGCGACCGTCGCGGCCATCGGATGTCCGCTGGCGGCCATCGCACTCGGCTTCGGACTCAAGTCGATGCGCGAGGCGGTCGCTGCGGCCGAGATCTAGACGGCGGACTGCAGCAGCGCGGGCTCGTGCCAGGCGGCGAGCAGGGCGTTGAACACCACCGAGGTCTCGGTGTAGCCGGCAAAGTGACCCATGCCCGGCTTGTAGACGACCTTCGAGTCTTTGATCAGGAATGCCTGATGCGCGCTGT
>JBEVNG010000199.1:0-11104 GCA_040508235.1 Polyangiales bacterium
CTCCGGCAGCGGCAGCGTGATGCGCGCGGGCGCGTCGAAGGTCTGGCCATCGGGACCAAAACGTACCGCGCTCGCGCGGCCCGAGGAGTTGGGCGTCGCGGGTGCCTGCGCCAGCTCGCTGACCGTCATGCGCGCGCCCGCGGACACCGCACGCGGCGGCACGTACACGCCCGCGCCCAGCATGCGCGGGCTGACGGGGTTGTCCGAGAACACGCTGCCGCCCTCGTCGGCGTCGATATCCCCACTCGCGCGCAGCGTGGAGGTCGAGACCTTGACCGTGATCTGCTGCGACGCGCTCGCCGACGCACCGCCGCTCACCGAGCGCACCGTCATCGTGTGCGTGCCGGCCTGATCCTCGCGCGGCGTCCACTGCACCATGCTCGCGCGCGCGGCCATGCCCTCCGGCGCGCCTTCCATCTCCAGGTTCGCCGACTTGTTGCTCGACTTCACGCGGTAGCGATACGGGTCGCCGACCACCACGTAGCTCGGCGCCACGCTGACGATGCGGCTCGCCCTCGTGCTGCCGGGGCGCGAGCCGTCCGGCGCGATCACGATCGGACCGCCGTCGCCAGCGGGCACGTGGGCGTCTAGGCCCGCGTCGTCACCGTCCAGCTCTGGCTTGGTGGGATGGGAGTCTCCGCCGCAAGCGACGGCAGACAGACCGAGACACAGGCACAACGCGCGGCGCAGCTTCAAGAGACATCCCCCCGCCTCGACGCGTCACGCGCACGAGGACGGAGGATCGTCCCATGACCCGGTTTGGGGCTGAAAGCAGCGCGCCTTGGGCACGCGCATTTCGCTCCTACACGCGGCGCCGCGGACGCAGAACCGCGCACGGGTCTGGACTACGGATTCCGTGCGCGGACGGGAGGTGAAGTGTGCTCAGGCGACGGCGATCAGCTGTGCGCGCAGCTTGTCGCGTGCCACCGCGAGGATCTGGCCCGCGCGCTGGCGCGAGACGCCGAGGGCGCGACCGAGGTCCGCCAGGCTCTTGCCGTCTTCCTCGAAGAACTGCTCGCGGACCAGCGCACGCTCGCGCTCGGACAGCGCGGTCAGCGCCTTCTCCACGGTCTGCTCGCACACGCTCTGGTGCTCGGCGTCCGCGAACTCCTGCTCCGGACCGATGCCGTCGTCCGCGAACTCGACCGCCGCGGAGTTGTCGTACGGCGCGAGCGATACGTCGCGCGACGACAAGGCCACGTCGACCAGCTCGACGTCGTGCTCGGAGACACCGAGCGACTCGGCCAGCTCCGCCAGCGTGGGCTTGCGACCCAGCTGCTGCGTCAGCTGACGCTCGGTGCCGCGCAGACGAGCGCGGGCGATACGTGCACCGCGCGTCGAGGGCACGCCCACGATGCGACGGTTTGCCAGCGCGTAGCGGCGGACGCATGCGCGTACCCACCAACCCGCGTAGCTCGCGAAGCGCGTCTCACGAGCGAGATCGAAGCGGCGCACCGCCTCCATCAAGCCGAGCACGCCTTCGCTGACGAGGTCGTGCGTGCCGAGGCCATCTCGCGCATAGCGAGAGGCGATCTGCACGACCAGCCTCATGTGACTCTCGACGAGCTCGCCGACGGCCTTGGGGTCGCCCTTTTGAGCTCGCTTCAGGAGCTCACGCTCCCGGTCTGCTGCCAGCAAGGGCTTCTCGCCAGCCTTGTTGCGGTAATGCCGCCAGTCAAAGTCGGTCTCGCGCACAGAGCCTACCTCCCGTGAGCCTTCCCGACTGCAGTCGTCGTGCCAAGGCGGTGCACCGCGCGAAAAGCGCTAGGGAGGGAGCGCTCATTGTCGAGAGTGATCCGAATTCAAACGGGATTCTCCGTGTGAGCAGGCTCGCCTGCGGGGAGAAATGGGGCTCGCGGATCAGACCCGACACACATTGTGGTCGCGCCAATGCGCCTCAGTGCCCCATCACCGCCTCAGTGCCGTAGCGGGCGCCCCGCGCGCGTCTAGTGGACGCGCCGATGCGTCAGCCCTGATCCGCAGCGCCTCGGCGGTCACGTCGGGCGAACGAGACGACGCTGTTTGCACCTCCGAACGTCCGCCGTCGCGCTCGCAGCTCCGGACACCGTCACGGCAAGCCGACAAACCAGCCTGTCGGCATAGACACACGGAGGCGATCGCGCGCGCGCCCTCTCGAAGGTTCGCGGCCTGCATTCTCAGGCTTTCACGCGCGTGCACCGTCCCTCTAACGAGCAGTCTCACCAGCCCGACACTGCGCGAGAACGCCTGAAGAATAGGGCTCAAACGCGCGCGGCATGCGTTGCCGCCAGCCGTCACCCGGGGCTAGGATGCAGCGAGCGCGCGACATCGAAACCGTGCGCGAGGCGCCGCGCGACATCCAAATTTTGCTCGCGCGCGGAGAGACCGCGCGCTTCGACCCGAGCGGAGCGTCCATGGCCCACAAAGTCGTCCTTCCGAGCGTCGCCAGCGCGCCCGCTGAACGCGTCGTCCTGCCGTGGGCCGTCGACCTGCGCGCCGGCCTGATCGTCTTCTTGGTCGCGCTGCCACTGTGCCTGGGCATCGCGACGGCCTCGGGCGCGCCTCCGCTCTCCGGCCTGATCGCCGGCGTGGTGGGCGGCACGGTGGTCGCGCTGCTCAGCGGCTCGCAGCTCAGCGTGGCCGGCCCGGCCGCCGGCCTGACGGTGATCGTGCTCGACGGCGTGCAGCGGCTCGGGCTCAACGCCTTCTTCATCGCGGTGTCGATCGCGGGCGCGATCCAGGTGGTGATGAGCCTGCTCGGCGCGGGCCGGCTCGCGCAGCTGGTCCCGAACGCGGTGATCCGCGGCATGCTGGCGGCGATCGGCCTGATCCTGGTGCTCAAGCAGCTGCCGCACGCGGTCGGCTACGACAAGGACCCGGAGGGCGACTTCGCGTTTGCGCAACGCGACGGCCACAACACGTTCTCGGAGCTGTTCTACTCCCTCGAGTACGTGACGCTGGGCGCGATCGCGGTCAGCCTGGTGGCCGGCCTGACGCTCTACGTCTGGCGCAACTACCCGGGCCTGCCGCTGACCCGCTTCGTGCCGCGCGAGCTGATGGCGGTGTGCACGGGTGCGATCGCGGGGCTGCTGTTCGAGGGCACGCTGCTCGATCTCTCGCCCGAGCACCGCGTCAGCGTGCCGCTGCTGCGCGAGACAGGGCTGCGCGGGCTGTGGCAGGTGCCGGACTGGGCGGCGTTCCAGCGGCTGGACGTGTGGCGCACCGGGCTCACGCTCGCGCTGGTCGCCAGCATCGAGTCGCTGCTCTGCCTGGAGGCCACCGACCGCATCGATCCGCAGCGGCGCACGTCGCCTCCCAACCGCGAGCTGCTGGCGCAGGGCGTGGGCAACATGATCGCGGGCTCGCTGGGCGGCCTGCCGCTGACCGCGGTGGTGGTCCGCAGCTTCACCAACGTGCAGGCAGGCGGGCGCACGCGCGTCTCGTCGCTGTCACACGGCGTGCTCTTGCTGCTGGTCACGCTGTTCCTCGGCACGTTCATCAACCACGTGCCGCTGGCGGCCTTGTCCGTGGTGCTGTTGCTGGTCGGCTTCAAGCTCACGCCGCCCAAGCTGTACCTCGATGTCTGGCGCGGCGGACGTGCGCAGTTCCTGCCATTCATCGCCACCATCTTCGCCATCCTCGTCACCGACTTGCTGACCGGCACGCTGATCGGCGTCGCGTTCGCGATCGCGTTCATCGTCTACGGCCACTACACGCAGGCCATCCTGGTCACGGACGACGGAAACCACAGGCTGATCCGCTTCCTCTCGGACGTGTCCTTCCTGCACAAGGCGCGGCTCAAGCAGGCCTTCGAGAGCGCCCCCGACGGGGGCATGGTGATCGTCGACGGAACCCACGCTCGCTTGATCGACCCGGACGTGATCGACGCCTTGAACGACTTCCGCGAGACCGCGAAGATGCGAGGCATCGAGTTCAACGTGCAGCGCAGCCAGAGCGCGCTACACGCATACTTCCAGACGGGTGGTGTCTAAGTCATGAAGCAGAGCGACTTCCTTCTGTTGAACAACAAGTCGTGGGCCCAGGAGCGCACCAACGCGGATCCGGGCTTCTTCAAGCGCCTGGCCTCGCAGCAGCGCCCGCGCTTCCTTTGGATCGGCTGCTCGGACAGCCGCGTACCGGCGAACACCATCACCGGCACGGACCCTGGCGAGATCTTCGTGCACCGCAACATCGCGACCGTGTGCGTGCCGAACGATCAGAACATGCTGAGCGTGCTGCAGTACGCGGTCGACGTGCTGCTGGTGGAGCACATCATCGTGTGCGGCCACTACGGCTGCGGCGGCGTGATCGCGTCGATGGGCCCGGCGCTGACGCCGCCGATCAACGACTGGCTGGAGAACATCCGCGACGTGCACACCAAGCACGTCGAGGAGCTGGACGCGATCGCCGACAAGGACGAGCGCGCCTCGCGCCTGGTCGAGCTCAACGCGCGCACGGGCGCGCACACCATCGCGCGCTCGTCGATCGTACAGGAGTCCTGGAAGCGCCGCAGCGGCCCGTGGGTCCACGCCTGGGTCTACGGCCTCAAGGACGGCCTCCTCAACGAGATCGAGTCGATCGCCCCGCACACGCTCGCGCTCTGATCAGCGCGGGACCTCGCGGATCATGATGTCGCGACCCGCGAAGGTCTCGACGGCGCCCTCCACGAAGAGCTTCGCGGCGTCGCTGTCCTTCAGGGTCGCGTCGAGGTGCGCGAGGCCCATCGCGTTGGCGAAGTCGTAGCCGTGCGTGGCGGGCACCAGCTCGCTGAACGGGGGCAGGTCCTTGAGGATGTCCGCGAACAGCCCGAAGCGCGGCACGCTGCGGAAGAACTCGTGGGCGCTCTCGGCGCGATCGCAGAAGTGCATGTGGTCGGAGTTGGGCAGCGAGAACATACGCGCCGGCGGCGTGGTGCGGCGGAACAGGTCCTCGATGCCGGCGATCGGCAGCAGCGAGTCGCGCTCCAGGCCGAGGTACAGCGTCGCCACGTGCGCGGGCAGGTCGAGCCGCAGCTCGCGCGACAGCACCTCGCTCGCCAGCGGGCCCTGCCCACCGGCTGGCGCCAGCGCGACCAGCGAGCGCACGCGTTCATGGCGCGCCGCCAGCACCAGCGCCGTGAAGCCGCCAAAGCTGTGCCCCGTGACGCCCACGCCAGCCGAGAGCGCCAGCTCCACCGGCCAGTCGATGCCGCCGGATGCACTGACCGTGATCACGGCGCTCATGTCCTCGGGCCGGTGCGCCACGTAGCTGGCCAGGATCGGCTCCAGGTCGGGCGGCAGCTCGCGGGCTCGCACGCGCATGGCCATCGTCACCAGGTCGGCGATCGTGCTGCCGCCGTGATCGACCGAGGCCACCGCGTAGCCGTGGCTCGCCAGGTGCGTGCAGTAGAACGTCGACTGTCGGCGATGGCCGGCCATGCCGTGGGAGAACACCACCAGCGGGAAGGCGCCGGGGCTCGGGTCCGCATCGCGCACCGCGGCCTGGGTCACCTGATGTGCGCCGAACACGCTGAAGCGGTCCTGGCTCTGGGACGCGAGATCTTGCCCCACGTGACGCGCATGCGCGGGGTACCAGATCTCGAGGGGGAGCTCGCGGTCGCCGTGATCTGCGTCGCGGAACACGAGCGAGCGCACGCCGACGGGGTGTTGTCCGCGCGCAAACGGGTCGTACTTCATCGGCCAAGCGTAGTCCGTGCTCGGCGCCTTGGCGCGGCGCATGCATTCGCTTTGTGCATTCGTGGGCAAGGCTGCCGGGAGGACGCATGGAGCAACGAAAAGTGCTGTGTCCGGTCGACATGACGCGTGAGGGCAGCGGAGCCGCCGTGGAGGCTGCAAATCTGGCGCGCGCGCTCGGGGCGGAGCTCTTGCTGGTGCACGTCATGGGCGAGGCCGGCCTGGCGGTCGGCGAGCCGATGCTGGCGGCCGGCGAGCTGACGTCGTTCGCGCTGCCGCAGCTCAGCGAGGACTACCGGGACGAGATGGCCCGCCGGCTCCACCTGATGGGCGAGGAGTTCCGCGCCACCGGGCTGCCGGTCAGCACCATGTTGTTGCGAGGCGCACCGCACGAGGCGATCGTCAGCACGGCCGACAGCGAGCACGTCGACATGATCGTGATGGGCACCCACGGGCGACGCGGGCTCTCGCACATGCTGCTGGGCAGCGTGGCCGAGCGGGTGGTGCGCTCCGCGAAGGTGCCGGTGATGACGCTCAAGCTCAACTGAAAGAGGCTCGTGATGTCCGACAAGACAATCCTGGTACCGGTCGACTTCTCCAAGGGCTCGGACCGCGCGGTGGCGCAGGCCGAGCAGCTGGCGGTCGCGCTGGGCACGCAGATCGAGCTGTTCCACGCGTACCAACTCCCGGTCTTCGCGCTGCCGGACTCGACGGTGACCGTCAGCCCGACCTACATCGCCGACCTGACCGACAGAGCGCAGCGGGAGCTCGACCGTCACCGCGAGCTGCTGCTGGGGCGCGGGCTCGGCGTGACCAGCAAGCTGGTCGAGGGCAACCCGGCGGACGCCATCGTCGAGCGCTCGGAGCAGCTGCGCGCGACCATGATCGTGCTCGGCACCCACGGCCGCAGCGGCTTTCGCCGCTTCCTGCTGGGCAGCACCGCCGAGCGCGTCGTCCGGATGTCCACGGTCCCGGTGCTGACGGTCCACCTGCCGGAAGAGTAATCCGTCACGATTGACCAGCATCAGGGGGTTGGATAGGAAGGGCGTCATGCACGCCCTCCCCCTGATGCTCGGCGCCATCTGCGTCGCGGCCATCGGATATCGCTATTACTCGGCGTTCGTGGCCGCCAAGGTGCTCTCGCTCGACGACGCACGTGCGACCCCCGCGCACCGGCTGAACGACGGCCAGAACTACGTGCCGACCAACCGCTACGTGCTGTTCGGCCATCACTTCGCGGCGATCACCGGGGCGGGCCCGCTGGTGGGCCCCACGCTGGCCGCGCAGTTCGGCTACCTGCCGGGCTACCTGTGGATCCTGATCGGCGTGGTGCTCGGCGGCGCGGTGCACGACTTCGTGATCCTGGCGGCGAGCGTGCGGCGCGACGGCAAGTCGCTGGCGGACATCGCGCGCCACGAGATCAGCCCCGCCAGCGGCTTGATCGCGGGCATCTCGATCCTGTTCATCATCACGCTCGCGATCGCGGTGATGGGCAAGGTCGTGGTCAACGCGCTGGCGGAGAGCGCCTGGGGCGCCTTCACGATCGGCTCCACGATCCCGATCGCGCTGTTCATGGGCCTCTACATGTACCGCCTACGCAAGGGCAAGATCGGCGAGGCCACCGCGATCGGCGTCGCGCTGTTGTTGTTCTGCGTGGTGGCCGGCAAGTGGGTCGCCGAGTCCTCGTATGGCTCGGTGTTCCTGCTCAGCGAGCACTCACTGACGCTGTGCATCGCCGCCTACGGCTTCGCCGCCTCCGTGCTGCCGGTGTGGATGCTGCTGTGCCCGCGCGACTATCTGTCTTCGTACATGAAGATCGGCACCATCGCGCTGCTGATCGTCGGCATCATCCTGATCAACCCGGAGCTCAAGCAGCCGGCGCTCAGCCAGTTCGTCGATGGCGGGCCGGTGGTGCCGGGCAAGCTGTTCCCGTTCGTGTTCATCACCATCGCGTGCGGCGCCATCAGCGGCTTCCACGGGCTGATCGCGAGCGGCACCACGCCCAAGATGATCGACCGCGAGAGCGACACGCGCGCGATCGGCTACGGCGCGATGCTGGTCGAGGGCATCGTCGGCGTGGTGGCGTTGATCGCCGCCAGCTCGCTGGCGCAGGGCGACTACTTCGCGATCAACACGCCGGTCGACAAGTTCGCCGCGCTGGGCATGACCACGGAGAGCTTGCCCGAGCTGGCGGAGCAGATCGGAGAGCGCCTGGCGGGGCGCGCGGGTGGCGCGGTGTCGCTGGCCGTGGGCATGAGCCAGATCTTCGCGGCGCTGCCTGGCTTCAAGGCCCTGATCTCCTACTGGTACCACTTCGCGATCATGTTCGAGGCGCTGTTCATCTTGACCACGGTCGACACCGGCACGCGTGTCGCGCGCTTCCTGGTGCAGGAGTTCTTCGGTCGCTTCAGCGCCAAGCTCGCGCAGCCTGATTACTTGCCCGGTACATTGCTCTCGACCACGCTAGTTTGCCTCGCCTGGGGCTATTTGGTCTGGACGGGCACGGTGGCGCTGTTGTGGCCGATGCTCGGCATCTCCAACCAGCTACTCGCGTGCATCGCACTTTGTGCGGCGACCACGATCAGCATCAACCGCGGCAAGGCGCGTTATGCGTGGGTCACGCTGCTGCCGATGGCGTTCGTCAGCGTCGCGACGGAGACCGCGGGTTATCAGCTGATCCGTGACCAGTTCTATCCGAAGCTCATCCTCTCCGGGCAGCCCGAGAAGGTGTTCCAGGGCTACTTGCTGTCGACGCTCTGCGTCATCGCGATGGCGTCGTTGGTGTTCATCTTCTTGGACTCATTGCGGCGCTGGACGCGTCCACGGACCGACGGCAACGACGCGGCGGAACCGCTCGCCCAGCACGCCTGAGCGTCGGCACGCGCTCTGCATAGGTCCTCTGCGTACCGTTGTGCGGAGGGGTTATGAAGGCTGGACATGTCGGCTTGCTGACGATGCTTGTAGTGGGCTGCGCACACAATCAGCCCGCGCATCGCGAGACGCACGCGAGTCGGGAGGTTCGCGAGCAGCGCCGCGAGAACGCCGCCGAGGAAAAGCGCGCGGAGGTCGCCGCCGTGCAGCGCGAGCGCAGCGCCGAGGCGTACGGCACCACCCCGGACAACACCGCGGTGAACCAGCGCGATCGCGACTCCGCGGCGGTCACGCCGCTCGACCAGGGTACGAGCGATCGCGACGTCGAGCTGACGGCGCAGATCCGCAAGGCGATGGTGGGCGACAGCTCGCTGTCGTTCACCGCCAAGAACACCAAGATCATCACGCGCGATGGGCTGGTCACGCTGCGCGGCACGGTCGTGAACGCGCGCGAGAAGGCGACCATCCAGAAGACGGCCTTGTCGATCGCCGGCAAGGACCACGTGGTGGATGAGCTCGAGATCGAGCCGTGACGGAGGACAACATGAAGAAGGCCGTGATCGGAATCGTGGAAACCCGTGCCCAGGCCGAGAGCGTGGTAACGACGTTGCAGCGTTCGTTCGGCCTGCACGACATCTCCGTGCTCCTGCCCGACGTGCAGGGCACCAACAGCTTCGCGCACGAGCACCACACCAAGGCGCCCGAGGGCGCGGCGGCCGGTGTCGGCGCGGGCAGCATGCTCGGCGGCACGCTCGGCCTGCTCGCGGGTATCGGCGCGCTGGCGATCCCGGGTGTCGGTCCACTGATCGCGGCAGGCCCCGTGCTGGCAGCGCTCAGTGGCGCGGCGGCGGGTGCGGCCGTGGGTGGTCTGACCGGCGCGTTGGTCGGGCTCGGCATCCCCGAGATCGAAGCCAAGGCGTACGAGGGAAAGCTCAAGGGCGGCAACATCCTGATCGCCGTGCACACGGACAACCGCGACGCCGAAAAGGCTGCGCGCGACGTGCTCCGTGAAGCCGGCGCTCACCACATCGACACCACGCTCGAGTCGGAGCTGCCCGCGGAAGCGCGGGCCTGAGCGACTCGACGCCGGGAACACACTGGGAAGGAAGAGGAAGCGCGATGAAAGCCACGACACTGCTGGAGCAGCAACACAAGAAGGTGAAGGCCATCTTCAAGAAGCTAGAGAGCGGCCGGAGCGATCCGGCACCGCTGCTCGAAGCGCTCGCCAACGACTTGATCGCCCACATGGTGATCGAGCACGAGATCTTCTATCCAGCCGTGCAGGGCATCGACCGCAGCCTGGTCGCCGAGAGCTTCGAGGAGCACTCGCTGGCCGAGCTCGCGCTCAAGCGCTTGCTCGCGACCGACCCCGAGGACGAGAGCTTCAAGGCGCGCGTGGTCGCGACCAAGGAGCTGATCGAGCACCACGTGAAGGAAGAGGAAGAAGAGCTCTTCCCGAAGGTGGAGAAGAAGCTCGGCGACGAGCGGCTCGAGGCGCTCGGCAAGCAGATGAAGGTGCGCTTCGCGGAGGCCAAGGAAGAAGGCTTCACGGCGGTGGCGCCGCGCGGTTTCGCGCGCACGTTGGCCGACATCGAGAAGAAGCTCGCGCTTGGCCGCACCAAGAAGCGAGCCGCCTAGTCACCAACTTTCGGGGGGAGCCCAGCGATGACATCGACGAACGGCATAGGCAATGAGTCCAGGGAGCTATCGCCCGCGGAGCTCCAGCTGGAGATCGCGCGCACCAAGTCGGCGATCACCGAGGACCTCCGCGTGCTGTCCGAGCGCTTCAACCCCGGGCAGCTGCGCGAGAGCGCACGCGAGGTGATGCGCGACGCGCGCGAGGAGGCGACGCAGCTGGTCCAGGACGCCAAGCAAGCTGCGCTCGGGCCGCTGCTCGGCGCCAAGGATCGCGCGGTGGAGCGGGTGCACGCGCTCGGAGAGCAGACGCGCCATGCAGGCGTGCTGACCCTCGACTTCCTCACGCGCAACCGCGTGATGATGTCGCTGCTCGGCGTCGCCTCGGGGTTGCTGGTCTATGCGCTGCGCAGGCCGCATCGGCTGCCCGGCGCACGCGCCGACCACGGCAGGCCGGCGTACCGCTTCGAGCACTACAGCGTGCCGCTCGACGAGCCGCCGATGCAGCCGCGGGAGAGCGCGGACTACTCCTCGCCGTTCGCGACGCGACGGTCGCCGGCGCCGATGCAGCGCGACAGCCGCGGCGTCGTGATCGCGGCAACCGTGTTCGCGGGCATCGGCCTCGGCCTGCTGCTGCCAATCGCGCAGCGCCCGCGGCGCGCGCTCGCACGCGCCGGTGAGCGCGTGTGGGATGAGGCCCGGCATCGTGTCTCGGATGCGCGTCGCGCCCTCCAGGGCTGAAGCGCTCGGACATCACGGCTGAAACCGGCGCGCTTGTGATCCCGCGCCGGGACGCCGATAATGGTCGGCCTGAGCACGCCGCGGGGGCAGCGTGGTCGGGGTGGCTAGCGCGCTGGTGCGAAGGCGCGCAGCGGAGCGATGCCTGGGCGCCGTGCGGGGGCGCGGGTTGGGCGTCGGTGACGAGGCGGTCCGGGGCTCGGGGAGCG
>JBEVNG010000252.1:0-3137 GCA_040508235.1 Polyangiales bacterium
GAGCCGAGGTACACGTTGGTGTTCTTGCCCAGGCGGTTGGGGAAGTTGCGCGTGCTGGTGCTCATGCACGTGGCGCCTTCCTTGATCTGCGCCTGGTTGCCCATGCACAGCGAGCAGCCCGGCATCTCCATGCGCGCGCCGGCGGTGCCGAGCGTGGCGTACTGGCCTTCCTTGGTGAGCTCGGCAGCGTCCATCTTGGTGGGCGGCGCGACCCAGAGCCGCACCGGGATGTCCTTCTTGCCCTGCAGCAGCTTCCCGGCCGCGCGGAAGTGTCCGATGTTCGTCATGCACGAGCCGATGAAGACCTAATCGATCTTCGCGCCCGCGACCTCACCCATGTAGCGCGCGTCGTCGGGGTCGTTCGGGCAGCACACGATCGGCTCGTGGATGTCGGCCAGATCGATCTCGATCACCGCCGCGTACTCGGCGTCCGCGTCGGGCTGCAGCAGCTGCGGATCCGCGAGCCACGCCTGCACCGCCTTGATGCGGCGCTCCAGGGTGCGGCGGTCGGCGTAGCCGTTCACGATCATGTTCTTCATCAGCACGACGTTGGACGTCAGGTACTCGATGATGGGCTCCTTGTTGAGCAGCACGGTGCAGCCCGCGGCCGAGCGCTCCGCCGACGCATCCGTGAGCTCGAACGCCTGCTCGACCTTCAGGTCCGGCAAGCCCTCGATCTCCAGCACGCGACCCGAGAAGATGTTCTTCTTGCCCTGCTTGGCCACCGTCAAGAGGCCCTGCTTGATGGCGAACAGCGGGATCGCGTGCACCAGGTCGCGCAGCGTGATGCCGGGCTGCATGGTGCCCTTGAAGCGCACCAGCACGGACTCCGGCATGTCGAGCGGCATCACGCCGGTGGCGGCGCCGAACGCGACCAGGCCCGAGCCGGCCGGGAAGCTGATGCCGATGGGGAAGCGCGTGTGGCTGTCGCCGCCGGTGCCGACCGTGTCGGGCAGCAGCAAGCGGTTGAGCCAGCTGTGGATCACGCCGTCGCCCGGACGCAGCGACACGCCGCCGCGGCTGGAGATGAACAGCGGCAGCTCGCGGTGGGTCTTGACGTCGACCGGCTTGGGGTACGCCGCGGTGTGGCAGAACGACTGCATCACCAGGTCGGCCGAGAAGCCGAGGCAGGCGAGGTCCTTGAGCTCGTCGCGCGTCATCGGGCCGGTGGTGTCCTGGCTGCCGACGGTGGTCATGCGCGGCTCGCAGTAGGTGCCGGGGCGCACGCCCTCCCCTTCCGGCAGGCCGACCGCGCGGCCCACCATCTTCTGCGCCAGCGTGAAGCCGGCCTTCGACTGCTTGGGCGACTCCGGCAGGCGGAACACGGTGGACGCCGGCAAGCCGAGCGACTCGCGCGCCTTGGCGGTGAGCGAGCGGCCGATGATCAGGTTGATGCGGCCGCCGGCGCGCACCTCGTCGAACAGCACCGGGCTCTTCACCTGGAAGCTGGCGACCTGCTTGCCGTCCTTCTCCAGCTTGCCCGCGTACGGGTAGACGTCGACGACGTCGCCCATCTCCAGCGCGGACACCTCGACCTCGATCGGCAGCGCGCCGGAGTCTTCCTGGGTGTTGAAGAAGATGGGAGCGATCTTGCCGCCCAGCGTGACGCCGCCGAAGCGCTTGTTGGGCACGAACGGGATGTCCTCGCCGGTGGCCCAGATCACGCTGTTGGTGGCCGACTTGCGCGAGGAGCCGGTGCCGACGACGTCGCCCACGTAGGCGACCAGGTGGCCCTTCTTCTTCAGCTCGTCGATGAACGCGATCGGCCCGCGCTTGCCGTCTTCCTCGGGCGTGATGCCGGGGCGCGTGTTCTTGAGCATCGCCAGGTAGTGCAGCGGGATGTCCGGGCGGCTCCAGGCGTCCGGCGCGGGCGAGAGATCGTCCGTGTTGGTCTCGCCGCTGACCTTGAACACGGTGACCGTGATCTTCTCCGGCACCTCGGGGCGGCTGGTGAACCACTCCGCCTCGGCCCAGCTCTTCACCACGTCCTTGGCCTGCGCGTTGCCCGCCTTGGCCTTCTCCGATACGTCGTGGAAGAAGTCGAACATCAACAGGGTCTTCTTCAGGCCCTGCGCGGCCACCGGCGCGATCTCGGCGTCGTCGAGCAGATCGATCAGCGGCTTCACGTTGTAGCCGCCGACCATGGTGCCGAGCAGCTCGGTCGCCTTGGCGCGCGAGATCAGCGCGACCTGGAGCTCACCGTGGGCGACCGCGGACAGGAACGAGGCCTTCACCTTGGCCGCGTCGTCGACACCCGGCGGTACGCGGTAGGTCAAGAGCTCGACCAGGAAGTCACCCTCGCCGGCAGGTGGATCCTGCAGCAGCTCGACCAGCTCCTTCACCTGCTTGGCATCGAGGGGAAGAGGGGGGATACCAAGTGCGGCACGCTCGTCGGCGTGTTGGCGGTAGGCTTGAAGCATGCTGCTCTCCAAGGGCTCCCGCTCGGCTTCTCCGGGCGCGAGCCGAACAGGGCCGGGATTCGCGAGCACCGCGTGCTCGCTACGAAATGATGCCACGGCACATAGCACCGAAGGCTCCCTATCGGAGCCACGAAAGTTGCCATGACCCGCAAACAAACGTTGGCAGCAACACAGCGTGAGCTCCGCCGAGCCGGAAGCGTTTCGGCGCGCATCGCGGAGCTGAACCCGGAGCGCGACTTCCTCGAAATCTATCGGCTGCACGCGCTGGGAGATTTCCCGTGGGACACCACGCGGGCACTGGAGCTGGCGCTGTTTCGGACCTACTGCGTGCCCAGCATCGGCGCTCTCCTGCACGCCACCCGCGAGTTCCAACAGCGCGGGCAGCTGCGCTACGAGGACACCGGCCTGCTCTTGTCGCTCGTGCTGGAGCATGGCTTCACGGAGCGTGGGCTGGCCGCGCTCCGGCGCATCAACCAGATCCACGGGCGCTTCGCGATCGCGAACCAGGACATGCTCTACGTGTTGAGCACCTTCGTCAGCGTGCCCATGCGCTGGCTCGAGCGCTTTGGCTGGCGACCGCTGCTCCCGGCCGAGCGCATCGCCTCGCACAACTACTACCGCGAGCTCGGCACGCACATGGGCATCCGCGACATCCCGCCCACGTGGCAGCAGCTGCTGGAGCTCGGCGACGACTTCGAGCGCACGCACTTCCGCTTC